>DATIGF010000083.1:0-3288 GCA_035454865.1 Nitrospiraceae bacterium
CTGCGAATCTGGCGAAAGAGCGTAAGGCGCGCGGGGTCAAGCTGAATCATCCGGAAGCGGTTGCTTTTATCACCGCCGCGATATTTGAAGGCATCCGCGACGGGCGTTCCGTGTCGGATCTCATGAGTTATGGAGCGACATTGCTGAAGAAGAAGGATGTCATGCCCGGTGTGGCCGAGATGATCCCGGAGTTGCAGGTCGAAGGGACGTTCCCGGACGGGACGAAACTGGTCACAGTTCATGAGCCGATTCGATAGGTGAATCGATGAAGAAAGCCAAGGCCCGGCAGAAGCCGGCAACACGCAAGGTTACAGTTCGGAGTGCCAGGAAGGTTTCCCTTGAGCCAGCAACTGTGACTCCGGGCGAGGTCTTTCTCGGCGAAGGCGACGTTGTGGCGTTCACCGGCCGCGAGACGGTGGAGTTGACCGTGGCCAACACGGGTGATCGGCCGATCCAGGTCGGGTCGCATTGTCATTTCTTCGAGTCCAATCGGGCACTGCGGTTCGATCGCGAGAAGGCGTACGGGTTTCGGCTTCAAGTGCCGGCAGGGACTGCGGTGCGGTTTGAACCCGGAGAGGAAAAGCGGGTGACGCTGGTGTCGATTGGCGGCAATCGTGTGGCTTACGGGATTAGTGGACTCACACATGGGCGGCTGGACGATCCGAATGTGAAGCAACAGGCTTTGGCCAAGGCGAAGGCGTCGGGATTTCTGGCGAAGGGGGCGGGATCATGAAGCTCTCGCGGCGGCAATATGCTGACCTCTATGGTCCGACGGCGGGCGACCGGGTCCGCCTGGCTGACACGGATCTGGTGATTGAAATCACCCGCGACCTGACGGTTCCAGGTGAAGAAGCCAAATTCGGCGGCGGCAAAGTCATCCGCGACGGTATGGGACAGTCGCCCTCGGCCACCCGCGCAAAAGGCGCGCTCGATCTCGTCATCACCAATGCCATCATCATCGATTGGTGGGGCGTGGTGAAAGCCGATATCGGCATTCGCGATGGGCGTATCGTCGGCATCGGGAAGGCCGGCAATCCGGATCTGATGGAAGGTGTGACGAAGGGCATGGAGGTCGGGGCATGCACAGAAGTCCTTTCGGTGGAAGGCAAGATCATCACCGCAGGCGGCATCGATACGCACATCCACTTCATTTGTCCCCAGATCATCAACGAGGCTTTAGCGAATGGAATGACGACGCTCATCGGCGGCGGGACGGGGCCGGCCACCGGGACGAACGCCACGACCTGCACGCCCGGCGCCTGGAACATCCACCGGATGCTGGAAGCGGCGGAGGGATTTCCCATTAATCTCGGTTTCCTTGGAAAGGGGAATTCTTCTCTGCCTGACGGGTTGCGCGAGCAAGTCGAGGCCGGGGCGATCGGGCTCAAGCTTCACGAAGATTGGGGTACCACGCCGGCGGCAATTTCGACTTGTCTCGATGTGGCGGAGGAATACGATATCCAGGTCGCGATTCATACCGACACGTTGAACGAAGCGGGGTTCGTCGAAGATACGATCAACGCGTTCAAGGGGCGTACGATTCATTCTTTCCATACCGAGGGCGCAGGCGGCGGCCATGCTCCGGACATCATCAAGGTCTGCGGCGAGTCGAACGTGTTGCCGTCGTCGACGAATCCTACGATGCCTTTCACGGTCAACACGATGGACGAGCATCTCGACATGCTCATGGTGTGCCACCATTTGAACCCGCGCGTGCCGGAGGATATTGCCTTTGCCGAATCCAGAATCCGTCGGGAAACGATTGCGGCGGAGGATATCCTGCATGACATGGGTGCGATCAGCATTATGTCTTCTGATTCCCAGGCGATGGGGCGTGTGGGCGAGGTCATCATTCGCACCTGGCAGACGGCGCACAAGATGAAGGTGCAACGCGGGCACCTATCCCAGACTGCAGCAGACAAACTCTCCGGTTCCAATGATAACTTTCGCGTGCGGCGTTATGTGTCTAAGTACACCATCAATCCTGCCGTCACGCACGGCATCGCGCATGAAGTGGGGTCGGTGGAGGTCGGCAAATTAGCGGACCTCGTCCTGTGGAAGCCGGCCTTCTTCGGCGTGAAGCCGGAGATCGTCCTGAAGGGAGGTTTCCCCATGTCCGCTGCCATGGGTGATCCCAATGCCTCGATTCCCACGCCACAGCCCGTCTGGACCAGGCCCATGTTCGGCAGTTTCGGCCGTGCGCCGTTTTCGACGAGCCTCACGTTCCTTTCCAAGTCCGCAGTGGAGCATGAAGTGCACAGGTCACTCGGCTTGCAGAAGCGTGTAACGGCAGTGAAGAAATGTCGCGGTATCGGCAAGCGGGACATGAAGGTGAATGACGCGCTGCCGCACATTGAAGTCGATCCGGAGACCTATGTCGTGAAAGCGGACGGGCAAGTTCTCAAGTGTGATCCGCTGGCCGTTCTTCCAATGGCACAACGGTATTTTCTTTTCTAGGCTAGGGGTGCGAGGCAAAAGGCTATGGACAAGATTGCGATCAGTGTTCATGCCTATGGCCCCTCGCCTCGTGCTTTTCGCCCAGTAGGACAATGAACACCCTCTCGCTGCTCACAGGACTTCGCTTCGTTGATAGTTTCTTTCCGTCAGGCGGATACGCCTTCTCGTCCGGATTAGAGGCAGCTGTACAGGGTGGTCTCGTCAAGAATTCAGACGAGCTCTCGCGATTTGTCGTCGAGTCGTTGGCGACCGGGATAGGAGAGCGGGAAGCGGTTGCAACAGGTTTGGCGCATGATGCCTTCGTCGCCTGCATCCTCGAAATTGCGATGAAGGCGGATCGGGAACTCGATGCAACGAAGCTGGGTCGCGAACCCCGAACGGCCAGCCGTCAGATGGGACGCCAGGTGATACGGCTGGCTGCGGATCAGAATCCCGGACATCCAATGCTCAACGATTATCTGGCTGTAGTGGAGGCCGGGCATAGTCCGGGACATCTGTCGGTGAGTCTGGGACTTACGCTGGCGGCAGCCGGCTGGTCTAAAGAAAATACGATCGCGGCGTTTCTCTATCAAACCGCCGCGGGCTTTGTGGCGGCGGCGATGAAGTTGATGCCGATCGGACAGCGCGAGGGCCAGCGGCTGCTGGAAGGCTGGATCGAGGTGATCGACCGAGTCGGCCGCCAGGCAGCGCATAGACCGGTACTTCGCTCGTGGTCTCCCGTTCAGGATATTTGTGCGATGCGACATAGCCGGTTGGAGTCGCGACTGTTTCGATCTTAGGAGCTGACAGCTGTCAGCCATCAGCTTGTTGAGGTTGTATGCATCGGGCTAA
>DATIGF010000084.1:0-8624 GCA_035454865.1 Nitrospiraceae bacterium
AAGATCGGATGAGCTGTCGAGCTGACAGCCGATTGCGGATGGCTGAGAGCTGGAAGCGCCCATGCTGACCTGCGGCTGCGGACGCTGGATGCATACGGAAGGGATTGAAGAGCGAGCCTATGAAGACGGGGTGCTCCAATGGTTCATCCGCTCGGAGTGTCGCGGTTGCGGTTTAAAAGTCGGCGTCGATGTGCCGGCGGGGCAGACGCTGGGGCTGGTCGACCGGTTGATGTGGACGGATGAGGCGCTGCACCGGTTGGAGCGCATGCCTCCCTATCTGGCTCCCCTGTTTCGCGAGGATGTGGAGCAGGATGTGCGCGTTCGCGGCGAGCGGGTGATTGCCTACGACACGCTGCTTCGTCCGCGGACCGGTGAACGGATTGAATGGGAGCCTGAAGCAGAGCATCGGTTGGACAAAGTGCCGGCTCCGGTGCGGGCGATGGCGAAGATCGAGCTGGAACGGACGGCGGCCGACCGCGGGCAGACCAGGATCACCGTGGCCCTGATGGAAGAAATCAAAGCCAAGTACTTCGGAATGGGAGCGAAGGGGTGAGCGGGTCCTGTCGTCGACCAGCGCGCACGTCCTCGCACCCCGCCCGGTGTGGGGACCCCGCTGCGGGCGTGCGAGCGCTCATGTCGACGTCACCCGCTCGGTGGGGGTAATAGTAAAGAAATGCTGCATCGAATGGCCTTACGAGTGCTTCCGAGCCTGAGTCTGGCTGTCACGGAAGATGCCGTGCGGAAACAGAAGCGGATTGTCATGTTCCTGCCGGGACTGGCGGCGTTCGGAGTCTATCGTCTGGCGAAGCACCTGGTTCCTCTGACGGACCCGGTTGTGCTGCTGGCAGTCAGCAGCCTGGTGGCCATCGTGACGGCGGTCCTGGCTTATCGCGCCGGGCGATCGGCGTCATGGCCGGTGATTGCGCGCGAAGACGGAATCCATCTGCTTGGCTGGGTAGCCGGGTGGATCGGCGCGGTGTACGGGGTCCAACTCTCGTTACTGGTGCTCGCACTGTTGTGGGTGGTTGGCTACAACTATCTCGAGCATCCGGATGGCCCGGCCATGATGGCGATCATCATCTCCTGTACGGCCGTGGCTCGCGATGCGTTTGAGATCGGTCGGGTGCGGAAATTCAGCATGATGGGGCGTCCGTTTCTCACCTTCCCCGACGGAGAAGCCCTGCGTGCTTTGGTGCAGAACCGGGCTTCGGAGGTAAGCCCCTGGGTGGCAGCAGGATTGGGCCTCGGCCTGTTGGCGGCCTTCTCAGGGCTGGCCTTTGCGGACGGGCAGATGGCCGCGCTGGCTCAACTGCTGGCGGTGACGGTGCTCGGCGGAGGCCTGGCCCTCTGCGCCTACTTCGGCGGCTTGTGTCCTGCTGCCTCTTGGGTCGAGACCCTGCGACGGACCACCCCGGCCGAACTGTTGAAGTTCTGGTGGTGGCCCGGGATGGCCTTCGCATCCACTTATTACCTGGTCGTGATGGGCTTATTGCTGTTTGTGGGGAGACAGCCGGGCATTGCCACCGGGCAGGGGGTTGCGGGAAGCGCGCTGGTCACGGCGATGATGGGGCTGTACGGCTACTATCTGGGTCATCGGCGGCAGGTGGAAGATGAACAGGCTCTGCAGTTGTCGAATGGGATGCTGCGGTGCCCGTTCGTCATGGGGATTCTGGGAAAGACGGTCGGGGCATCCGCCGGCGCGGCCGGGGACATGGCCTTAAGCAAGACCGGATTGAAGGGGTAGTAGCATGCGGCGAAATTTCCGGATGACACGCTTCATGATCGGTATGGCGGTCTGCGCCACAATCCTGGCATCCGTGCTATGCGGCGCGTGGAACGGGCCGGGTCTCTCCTTTGCCGAAGGTGCGACGGATGTCTATTTCGGGACCGAGGGGACGCCGCAGGGACCGGCGGCGCCGGCTCCGCACGAGACGGTGTATTCACGGATCGGCTCGTTCGACAGCCGGCTGCTGGTGTGGTTCGTCACTCAGCAGCATACCTATTTCGGCGGGTTCGTCCTTGCGTTGCCGCTGTTTTGCGCGCTCCTGGAATTCCTCGGGCTGGCCACGAGAAAGCCGGCCCTGGCGCTTCGCTATGACGGCCTTGCGAGAGATCTGGCGAAAGTCGCGCTGCTTGCGCTGTCGGTCACGGCCGTGGTCGGCAGTCTCATGCTGGCCATGTTCATTCACTTCTACCCCAGCTTCATGAAGTATATGGGAGGGACCTTTAAGTCCTTCATGCCGGCCTATGCCGTGGTGTTCGTCGGGGAGTCGTTGTTGCTCATCACCTATTATTACAGCTGGAACCGGATGGCCGAGCCGGGCCTGAAGTGGATTCATGCGGCGATCGGCATCATGACGAATATTTTCGGGACGGCGCTGCTGCTGCTGGCGAACGCCTGGGCAGCCTTCATGATGTCGCCGGCCGGCGTGGATGCGCAGGGACGGTTCCTGGGAAACGCATGGCACTTATTGCACTCAGCGCTCTGGAACCCGCTCAATGTGCACCGGTTTCTTGCCGACATCATGTCCGGCGGGGCGGTCGTGCTGGCCTATGCCTGCTACCGGTTCTTCACCAGCAAAACCGATGAGGAACGGGCCTATTTCGACTGGGTGGGCTACATCTTCCTGTTCGTGACGGTCTGCGCGCTGCTGCCGATGCCGATTGCCGGGTATTGGCTGATGCGGTCGGTGTATGCGTTCAGCCAGAACATGGGCGTTACCATGATGGGCGGGCTGCTGACCTGGTTGTTCGTCGTGCAGGCGTTGCTGATCGGCGCGCTGCTCCTGGGGGTGAACTATTACATCTGGCAGAGCATGGCGCGCATCAAGGGCGGTGAGCGGTATCAGCCCTATTATCAGTTTGTGCTGGGTGCACTCACACTGGCGCTATTTATCTGGCTGACTCCTCATACGGTGCTGATGTCGGCGGGGGAGGTCAAGGCCATGGGCGGTGCCCAGCATCCGGTGGTGGGCAATTACGGCGTCATGTCCTCGAAGAACGGAGCCATCAACATCATGATCCTGCTCACGGCGCTGAGCTATCTCTACTATCGCCGGGCGAATCGAACGATGACGGTCTCCTGGGTCACAACCGGCAATATCGTCATCGGCGTCCTCTTTGCGGTCGGCATCCTGCACGTCATTTGGCTGTCGGTGTACGGATTTTACCTCCCGGCGAAGATTCGCGTCGCATTGTCGAGTCCCCAGGCCCTTACGACCTTCACGGTGATCGTGGTCGGGCTGCTGATCAATCGGGCGATGCTCAAAGGGTCGATCGTTCACGGTCCGATTCAATGGGGCAAGATTCCCGTGCGCGGCATGGTGGGATTGTTCGGGCTCGCCGCGGCGTTTACTTGGGTGATGGGGTTGATGGGATACATTCGTTCCTCCGGCCGCCTGTCCTGGCATGTCAGCGAGCTGATGGCGGATGTCTCGCCCTGGGCCTTTACACCCGATCTTGAATTTGCCGCCAAAATGGTCACGTTGAACATGGTGGTGTTTTGGGGGGCGGTGTTCGCCCTGTTCTGGATGTGTCAGCGCGGGCAACAACCGGTGATGGGCGAAGAATTCCACGATGGGAAGGCTCCATCGCTGGCTCCGGCTCCTTCACAAGAAGCGTAAGAAAGGGTGTAAGAGCTTATGATGCGCAGAGTGCTCGCATATACCATGGTGGCGTTCGGCGGACTGGCGTGCGGCTCTGCATGGCAGGGTGTGGCGGCCGCACAGGGTCAGCAGCTGGTGCTGGAGGATTTTCAGGCCAGGGAAGCCGACGGTTTCCCGTCGAATTGGGATCATGAAAGTCAGCGCAGCCAGTCGAAGGGTCGCGATGCCTATAAGGTGCAATCTGAGAACGGCGCGAATTTCCTGGCGGCGAAGGATGCGGGGCAGCGGATCAAGAAGAAGAAAATCGATTGGGACCCGAAAGCCTATCCTGTGTTGACGTGGCGCTGGCGGTTGAACAAGGCCGCCACCGGAACGGAACCGCTTGCGGCCATCTATGCCTCCCTGGATACGGATCTCATGTTTATCCCGGTCTTCACCAAGTACATCTGGAGTGCGACAAAGCCGGAAGGCACGCTGACCGAGGGGGGCATGTTCAGCGGTTCGGAAATTGTGGTGCAAAGCGGGACGAAGGATGTCGGTCAGTGGTTCGAGGAACGGGTGAACGTGTACGAGGATTTCAAACGGATCCATCAGCATGAGCCCGCCCCGAAAGCCTGGGGCATTTCGATTATCGCCGGGCCCGGGGTGGACATCGATTTCGGTCCCCTGGTTGCGGGTTCAGAATAAGTAGGCGAGGCGCAAGCGATCATGTCTGCAGAATCGACTCCATCCGGTCCCATGCCCGTTCAGAAGCTGTTCGACATCGTTTTCGGATTGGCGGTCATGGGCACTGTGGGGACCTTGATCGGATTCATCATGGGCGGTGGCTTGATGCCGATCGCCATCGGTCTGGGACTGGTGTTGGGCGGGGTCATCGGATTTCTCGGAGGTCGGCGCTTTCTCGCCAGCATTCTGGTGGGGACGGTGCTGGGTGGCGCCTTAGCCTGGTTGGTCGCCGGAGCGGAGCGTATCTGGGTCGGCGCCGGTGCGGGAGCGGCGATGGGCGGATTTCTCGGCGTCCAGATTTCCATGTTGCTGGATCTGCGTGCGGCCCGGAAGGCCGGCGCGGCGACAGTCGAGCCTTCTCCCGAAGGAATGACCCCCAGAGCCGGAGGGTGACCGGTTGCGTCCGTATGGAATGAACTGAACGGAGTGATATGGAAAACAGAGGCGTGTTGATCGGTTCCATCGTATTCGTCTTCGGATCATTCATCTTGATGATCGCGGGGCTCGTCTATGAGTCCTACAAGGCGAAGCAGATGCGCGAGCTGGTGAGTAGCATCAAGACCGAATCGCACCCGGTCGCCGGGACGGCGGCCCCCCAGGATTACTCCATGTACAAGACCAGAATTGGAGATGAAGGCCGAGAGATGGTGCAGATTCCGGAAGGACCCTTCACGATGGGCAGCAACGACGGCGATCCGGACGAAGCGCCGGAGCATCAGGTATTCCTGAAGGGATTTTTTATCGATACGAAAGAAGTTACGCAGGATGAGTATCTGCGATTTGCGAAGATGACAAAGCGTTCCTTGCCGAAAATCGAGGTATTCGAGGGCGATCAAGCGCTGGTCCTCAAACCGGACCTCGCGGCCATGAGCGTCTCGTGGGACGACGCCAAGGCCTATTGCAAGTGGGCGGGCAAGCGACTGCCGACCGAGGCGGAATGGGAAAAAGCGGGACGTGGCGAAGGGAAACGCAAGTACCCCTGGGGCGACAAGTTTACGACCGGCACGGCCAACGTCGACGGAGCCGAGGACGGCTTTAAGTATCTCGCCCCGCCCGGATCGTTTGAGTCCGGACGAAGCCCGTACGGGGTGTATGACATGACGGGGAACGTGGCGGAGTGGGTTGAGGATTCCTACGAAGAGAGTATCTACAAGAAAGGGATCTATCGAGATCCAAAAGGGCCTGATGACGGGCAGCTGAAGGTAGTACGCGGCGGCTCCTGGAGAGAAACAGAGCACAATACCAGACTCTCCAAACGATTCGCGGCCAAGCACTGGCGGACCGATATCACGATCGGCCTCCGCTGCGCGAGCGACCTCGACCTGGGAGTCGGGGCGGCGAGCCAATAACCACCATGCTGGAAACCAGGTTCAAGGTCGCCTTCCTTCTCGTCGTGCTGGCATTCGCCGCGCTCCCGATCATGGGCATCCTTCGCGGGACGACGAGTACCCCGTTCGAAGCATCAGGTCCTGACCCGCAAGATCCTGCGCAGTCCGGCGCGCTCCCCGCTTCGAATGAGGCGCCGGTGCAGGAGGAGATGATCCTCATCCCCGCCGGTCCGTTCCTGCGAGGGACCGATGCGGGCGGATTTGACGAACGGCCGCCGCGAGAGATCTTTCTTGATGCGTTCCAGATCGACCGCTACGAAGTGACTAATTTCCAGTACGCGCAGTTCGCCTCTGCCACCGGGCACCGCAAGGCGGGGCCGCCGTCGCGGTACGCCAAGAATGTCGGGAAGATGCGAGGTCCCAATCAACCGGCCGTCTATGTGTCCTGGGACGATGCAGGGGCCTATTGCCAGTGGAAGGGGAAGCGGCTGCCCACGGAAGCCGAGTGGGAGAAAGCCATGCGGGGGACCGATGGGCGCCTGTGGCCCTGGGGAAACACCGAACACCCTACGCACGCCAATTGGGCCCGCGTGAATGATGGATACGAAGCGAGCGCGCCGGTCGGGACGTTCAAGTCCGATGCGAGTCCGTACGGTGTCATGGACGGGGCGGGCAATGTCATGGAGTGGGTGGAGGACTGGTACTCCGAAGGCTACTACAAGGAGTCTCCCGAACAGAATCCCCCCAGCCCCGAGCACGGGGTCTATCGGGTGTTACGGGGAGGGGGGTACACGACGACGGGCGGGGACCTGAGGGTCACCAGCCGGAGTAAGATGGTGCCGGATTTTCGCGATGAAACGATCGGATTTCGATGCGCGATGGATGCAAAAACAGTGGCTAATGAAGCGTCAGCTGCTCGCGTGAAATCTATAGAAAATCAAAGTAGTAGAGAATTAGAAACACGGCCAAAATGATGTTGACAACCATACCGGCCAAAACTATAATGTCGAACAATTTTGAGTTTTTCGTCATGGTTTTTCCTACGTTTTAAGCGCCACCGGTGAGGAATTTTCAATAACACACGGGTATTTGCGTGTCAAGGATGTCATAGGATTCAATTATTATTTCGACCAGCGAATGGGAGGCATGATGGCGACGGCAACAGCTGACAGCGAGATGAAAGTGAAGATCGGCAAGATGATTTTCTACATCACTTGCGCCGTGGGCTTGTGGTTTTTCTACTGGTTTGCCGGCATTCAGTGCCCCTGCTAGGTCAGGGCCGCGCGTGCACCGAAATTTTTGAACGTTTGCAAGAGCTGAAGAGGAGGCAGGTATGGGTCAGACGATTGTGTACGGAGTGATCTCGTTGATTATTTGCGTTGCCTATTTCACCTTGGTCGACCACTTCCTAATGGATATGCAGGGGTTGGACTACTGGTATCTGTTCCGGAAGTAGCGCGCGGTAGTCGTGGAACTCCGAATGATTTATAGGGCCTGCGATGAATCTTTTTCGTAATGCATTAAGGAGGTATCCCATGGGTGTAGTAACCCGGAAGAAAGTATTCTCAATCATGGCGCTCTGCGCGATGGTTGGCCTCCTCCTGTTTCCTGTGGTGGTGTCGCTTCCGTCACTGGCAATTGGTGCGGATGCGCCCGACGCGGTTAAGAAGGAGGACGCAAAGGTCGAAAAGGGGCGTGATGTCTACTACAAAACAGAGGGCATTGTGGTGGGCGCTCCTGCTCCGAAGACCACGGACGGTCCCAAGGACTATCCGAGATACAACTTCGAGAGCCGCGTGTTGCTCTGGTTTGCGAACCAGCAGCACCTCTACTACGGCAGCTTCGTGCTGGCCGTTCCGATTTTCTGTATGGTGATCGAGTTCATGGGGGTCGTGACGAAGGACAAGGCGCTCGCGAAGCGCTACGATCAGCTGGCCTATGATTTCATCAAGATCAGTCTCACGGCCTATTCGCTGACGGCAATCCTCGGCGGTATTCTGATTTTTACCTTCCTCACGCTCTATCCCGCATTCTTCGGGTATCTCTCAAGCATCTTCCGGCCGGTCATGCACATCTATGCGTTGATGTTCGTGGCGGAGAGCGGGACCCTCTATATCTACTATTACGGCTGGGACAAGATGAAAGAGGGCTTCCTGAAGTGGATCCACTTGAGCATGTCCGTCGTCCTCAACGTCATCGGCACCTTGCTGATGTTCCTGGCGAATTCCTGGATCGGGTTCATGATGTCGCCGGCCGGCGTCGATGAGCAGGGCCGGTATCTCGGGAACATCTGGCACGTGATTCATACCGCCTTGTGGAACCCGCTGAACGTGCACCGTATTCTCGGCAATATGGCGTTCGGTGGAGGTGTCGTGGCCGCCTATGCCGCCTACAAGTTCCTGGCGTCGAAGACCGAAGAGGATCGCGCCCATTATGACTGGATGGGTTATATCGCGATGGCGCTCGGCGTCGCATTCCTGATCCCGCTGCCTTTCGCGGGCTACTGGCTGATGCGCGAAGTCTATGCGTATCGCCAGCAGATGGGTATCACCCTCATGGGAGGGTTGCTGGCCTGGCTCTTTATCATTCAGGCGACCATGATCGGGATCCTGTTCCTGAGCACGAACTACTATCTCTGGCAGGCCATGGGCCGGATGCGCGGGGCGGAAAAATATCAACGGTACATCAAGTACCTCGTATTTCTTCTTGCCTGCGGCTTCTTGGTCTTCATTACCCCCCATACCATCGTTATGACTCCCGCCGAGTTGAAGGCCATGGGAGGTCAGCAGCACCCGGTCCTGGGTAACTATGGCGTCATGTCTGCCAAGAACGGCGGCATCAACGTCATTATCACGACCACGGTGTTGAGCTTCGTCTGGTACATGCGAGGCAACAAGGTCTCGACCTTATCCTGGGCGAAGTTCGGAAACATCTTCATGGGCGTGTTCTTCGCCTGCGCCTATGT
>DATIGF010000085.1:0-7543 GCA_035454865.1 Nitrospiraceae bacterium
TGTCGGTGATGACATTCGCGTCGTTCTGTTTTGCCATCAATGCCGCGGCGACCTCGTCATTGGCGGTGACCATTCCTCCCAGCCGGCCGTAGAGATTGGGAATGATAACCACATAGCCTTCGCAGGCCAGACGGGCGCCGAGATCTTTCATCTGTCCGGTCAGTCCCCACCAATCATGCAGCAGCACTAACCCGGGGTAGATTCCCTTTTGCTGCGGCCAGAACAGGATACTGTCGATCTGATGTTCCTTCGGCATCCTTGTCCTAAAATAGGGATCAACCATCTGGTCGGTGTGGGTGGGAATCGGAACCCCGCTCGGGAAACGGGCCGTTCCCGTTCCAACCTGCTCCAGCGTAAACGGTGCGGTATGCGTCGTGGTCATAGTGCCGATGCCTTTCCCAGCGAGGATTTAGCAGGACGGTGAAAAAGCCCGCCTGCGGGGATATCCTTGTTCAACTCACGATTGGTTGCCGTGGTGCTGTTCCCGGGCGATTGTAGGGTATTCAACGGCCTGCTACTGAATACCCCTGCCGGAATAACTATAGGGAGCCGTTTGCGCGAAAGTCAACGGACTCCACGGCTCGACCTACCGCATTGACCCATTGTCCTTTCCGCTCTAGAGTGAGCGCATCATGGGTTCCGTATGACCAAGGGAAATCCTATCGGTATCGGACTTGTCGGCGTCGGCCGGCATGGGATTCGGTATGCCCGGCACATTCTTCAGGATCTTCCGACGGCCTCCCTCAGGGCTATCTGTCGGCAGCACCCCGAACAGGGTCTGGATCTTCCCGGCGGTGAATCTGTCTCAGTCTATGGGGAGGTTCGATCCCTCGTTGCCGATCCTGCTGTCGATGTCGTCGTTGTCGTCACGCCTCCGGTTTTTTCCCGTGAAATCTGCCGGCTGGCTATCCAAGCCCGAAAACCCCTTTTAATAGAGAAGCCCTTGGCCACCTCGGCCACTGATGCGCGCGCCATGGTCGAAGCCGCCGGTCAGGCCGGTGTTCCGTTGATGACGGGGCAGACCCTGAGGTTCGATGCAACGATTCAAGAGATGAAAAACCGCCAACACCTCATCGGGCATTCGCATCGGCTTCACTTGACCAGCCACATCGAGAGGAAGGCGAGTGGGACCGATCATGCCGATGGTTATGGGAAGCGGGGGGCTTTGCTGGAAGTCGGCGTGCACCTGCTCGACCTTGTCCGGTTCTTGACCGGCGAAGAGGTGCGAGAGGTCCGTTGCACTATGGATCAACTTCCACCGACCTCGCCGGAAACCGTCGTATCCGCCCGCCTGGCGACTCAGGGAGGAACGAGTTGCACCATTGACGTCGCGCGGGTTCTGGAGGGACGGGTAGGACAGGCAGAATGGACCGGATCAGAAGGGCGGCTACAAGCCGACTGGACTCGCCGCCGGCTGCTCTGGATCGGTGGCGGTGCAAGTGAGGAATGGGAGTTTCCTCCATCCCAAACGGTTCTCGCCACTCTCGTCGCATTTCTGCAGGCGATAGAGCATCGCGCACCGATGCCGATCACAGGAGAGGACGGCTGCCGCGCGGTCGAAATCGCGGAAGCCTGTTATCGATCAGCCGAGGCCGGCGGCGCGGCGGTCACCCTTCCGGCGCGCTAAGACTCCGCCACAATGTGCGTGTCGGTTTCTTCGACACCATCGATCGCGTGGATTTTGGTGATGACGACATCTGAGAGCGAGCGTTCGTCCTGCACGCTGATAAAGACGAAAATGTCCGGGCGCCCGAAGCAGGAGTGGGCCTGCTCGACTCCGGGAATGCGCTTCAGCGCTGCAACGACGTCTTTGGTCTTGCCTGCTTTGACCTTGATGAGAATGTAGGCTCTGGTTGCCATGCGTTCCTCCTTCGTATGAGTATGATGACGACTGTCGAAAACCACGACCGAATCGCTAGCGAACTGTTGCTCCCGGCATCATCCTCCGGTGGGAGGCATAGACCTCCTGAAAATTCTGTCCTCGCGCGGTAAACGCCTTTTCGCCATCCCGCACCAGCCGCATGAGCTGCTGAAAATCCTCCACCGAGACATTGAATTGGCCGAGCCCCGTGGCCAACGACCGGAGTTCATCGACCGGCGTATGCAGATCCGCGTCCGCAAGGGCCTCCAGCACTTCCGGTGTCCATCCGCTTGAATGGAATTGCGCCAGTATCTCGGCGGCATGCTCGCCATGTCTCGTTGTCACCGCGCGACGGACAAAGTCCTGCACCGAGGGGTCCGCACTTTTCGTAAACACAGACTGACATTGTATGACGGACTTGATGATGCGATTGGCCTCTCTGGTGCCTTCCGGCGGGAGCACCTGCGCCTGCTCAAGAGTGGCGAGGACGGCCATCGCCGATCCGACCTGCGGAGACGATGTTTTCCCCGTGCGGAGAGCGGACAGAGGAAAGACCTGAGTTCCAGCCATCGAAAGGCGTGCCAGGTCTGCCGGCAGGGTCCCGATTAGGAAGACACAGATACCAAGAACGAGCGCCTGACCGGTTCGCCGGACATTCATGCGGCGGATTATACAGACTTGCGTGAGGGACCGCTACCAAGGAACCCTTAGCGTATGGTTCTATTGAAACCCTGTGGAAGAGTTCCTATAATCGCGCCTGTTTTCAGGGCACAGAAAGGTTGTTTCCGTCATGCTCGCCAAGGTCACGAGCGCGGCACTCGTGGGTCTCGATGCCCATCTCATCGATGTCGAAGTTGATATTTCCGGAGGACTTCCTCAATTTTCGGTCGTCGGGTTGCCCGACGCCACGGTCAAGGAAAGTCGCGACCGCGTCCGTTCCGCGTTGAAGAACAGCGGATTTCATTTTCCCGCCAAACGTATCACCGTCAATCTTGCTCCCGCCGGCATCAAAAAGGAGGGATCGGGCCTTGATCTCGCGATTGCGATCGGGATTCTCGTCGCGGAAGATGTGATTCCCCAGACCAAGCTGGATAATCGCGTTTTAATAGGAGAGCTGTCGCTGGACGGGCGGGTGAAATCAATCACAGGCGCCCTGTCGTTTGGGCTGGCCTGCCGCAAAGGGTACGAACTCCTGCTGCCGGCAGATAACGGGCCTGAAGCGGCGCTGGTCGCAGGGGTGAGCGCCTATCCGCTCCATACTCTTCCAGAAGCGGTGGAGTTCTTAAAGGGAAGTCAATTCATCGCGCCAAGCTTGTCGATTCCCAGTCAACCGGACTCATCCAGGCCGGGCGAGGACGAGGACTACGCCGACGTCCGCGGGCAGGACCATGCGAAACGTGCGCTTGAAGTGGCGGCGGCGGGAGGGCATAACGTGCTGATGGTCGGTCCTCCCGGTTCCGGCAAGACCATGCTGGCCAGGCGCCTGCCGTCGATTCTGCCGGTGCTGGAGTTGGAGGAGGCCATCGAAACGACCAGAGTGCACAGCGTAGCGGGCCAGCTCACTCCCGAGCGCGCGTTACTCACGCTCCGTCCTTTTCGCGCTCCGCATCACAGCATCTCCGATGCCGGCCTCGTCGGTGGGGGAGTCATCCCGAAACCGGGGGAAGTGTCGCTGGCGCACAACGGCGTCCTGTTTCTCGACGAATCTCCTGAGTTCAAGCGGCCGGTGCTGGAAGGGTTACGGCAACCATTGGAAGACGGGCATGTCACGCTGACGAGAGCGAGCGGTTCGCTCCGGTATCCGGCGCGTTTCATGCTAGTCGCCGCCATGAATCCCTGCCCCTGCGGGTACTACGGCGATCGGACGAGGCCCTGTGTCTGTACGGTGACCCAGATCCGCCGGTATCGGGCGAAACTCTCCGGCCCGTTGCTCGATCGTCTGGACATCCATCTGGACGTGCCTCCGGTGCCAGTGCGCGAGCTACGCCCGGAACTTCCTCCCACTGAAGGGTCGACGACAATCAGATCGCGCGTCCTGGCGGCTCGTGACCGTCAGCGCCGGCGATATCAAGCCGACGGCATCTATACGAATGCCCAGTTGAAGCCGCGCCAGGTGAAGCGGTATTGTGGACTCGATCAGGCGGCCCAGGACTTGCTCGAACAGGCTATGACCAGGCTTCGCTTGTCGGCTCGCGCCCACGGTCGCATCCTGCGCGTCGCTCGCACCATCGCTGACTTGGCCGAGTCTGATAAGATCGGCGCGATGCACATCGCCGAGGCGATCCAGTATCGCGCCTTTGATCGGAACCCTGACGTGTGAGGCGTATGGTGGCGTCAACTATGAAGGTCTTTCTCTGGTGGTTTATCGTGGGAGCCACGATGGCCTTGGCCGTCATCATGTTGCAGGGCGGCATTCGGGAGGTCATGCAGGCTCAAGGGTCTGTATGGGAGCTCAAGCTTGTGGAGCTGCTGACTACCATCATGGGCGGAGGACTGTTGGGGGGCTGTATCGCTCTAATCCTCGACCGGATTAAGAAATCCTGATGACATGAAATTGTTGATCGCGTGATCGGTTGATTGCGGGAATGCCTCAGATCGACCTGTCGCCGGATTCCGGAATTGTGCCAGGACTAACGCTCATCAGTCTGGGCAGAGGCTCGCAAAAGGAGGATAGCAACACACATGGATGTTGAAGTAGGTTCCAATCTCTATCGCAATTCGGACGGCACAATTGAAATCGAAGGCGTGCCGCAGATCCAGGTGACACAGCACCCGTCAACCGGCGCGCTTCTGGTCAATTTTGCGTTATTCGACGCGACCGGACGGATGCTGGCCAAAGTAGTCGATAGCACGATGATGTTTAATGAACGACGGGCTTACGACTTGACCAAGACGGCCAAAAGTGTGGCCGTGAAGGAAGCCGCTTCGGGAAAGATCCTGCTACAGCTCGATTTGAAAGCTCCCGATGTGGTCACCTTCTCCAAGGGAGAATTCCACACGATGAAGGGACACCTGCTCGAGGTGTCCGCCAAGGAATGGAAGATCGACAAGCAAAAGAAGAGCGGCCTGACGCACGACGCCAAGGGCGGCGCCGTCTCTATTGGTTAGGGGTCGGCGCGCGCTCAGCCGTGACAGTTGGGACCACAGTCACGGCCCCGTCTTTCAGATCGACCGACGCGGTATCTCCATCCCGCAACTCTCCCTTGACCAGCAGGCGAGCGATCGGCGTTTCCAGTTCCTGCTGAATCAGGCGTTTCAGGGGTCTCGCTCCGTAGACAGGATCGTAGCCGCGCTCGCCCAGATGCCTGAGCGCCGCCGGAGTGAGCGCCAGCGTAATCCGTCGTTCCTCGAGCCTGCCGCGGAGTCGTTCCAGCTGGATCTCCACGATCTTGATGAGGTGTTCAGTGCCCAACGGATGGAACACGACCACTTCATCAACCCGGTTCAAGAATTCCGGACGGAAATGTTGTCGTAGCTCCCCCATCACAACCGTCCTGACCTGCTCATAAGACGCCCCGTGTTGCTGCGCCTCGAGAATCTGCGGACTGCCGATGTTGGAGGTCATGATCAGCACGGTATTCTTGAAGTCGACGGTACGCCCCTGTGAATCGGTGAGCCGGCCGTCGTCCAGCACTTGCAGAAGCACGTTGAAGACGTCGTGGTGCGCCTTTTCGATTTCGTCGAACAGGATCACGGAAAACGGACGGCGCCGGACGGCTTCGGTCAACTGTCCGCCTTCTTCGTAGCCTACATAACCCGGAGGGGCACCGATGAGCCTAGCCACGGTATGCTTTTCCATGTACTCGGACATGTCGATCCTGATGAGGTTGCCCTCATCGTCGAACAGAATCGCCGCCAGCGCCCGCGCGAGTTCAGTTTTGCCTACACCGGTGGGGCCGAGGAACAAGAAGGAACCGATCGGGCGATTCGGGTCCTTGATGCCGGATCGGGCGCGCAGCACGGCATCCGCCACTGCCCGGACGCCTTCATCCTGGCCCACCACACGTTGGTGGAGCAGATCTTCCAGCTTCAGCAGCTTGTCGGTCTCGCCTTCGAGCAGGCGGGAGACGGGGATGCCGGTCCAGCGGCTGACCACCGCCGCGATTTCGTCCTCATCAACCTCTTCTTTCAGCAACCGGTTCTCATCCTGCTTCTTGCCCAGGTGTTGCTGCTCAAGCGCAAGTTCCCGTTCCAGACGGGGTAGTTCTCCGTACCGCAACTCGGCTACGCGGTTCAGGTCGTAAGCCCGTTCCGCCTGTTCGATATTGCGCTTCACTTCTTCGATCGCCTCGCGCGTCTTGCGGAGGCGTGAGACGGAAGCTTTTTCTGATTCCCATCGGGTTTTCAGGGTTTGCAGATCGCGTTGCTTTTCGTTCAGCTCCGATTCAAGCGTCGTCAGGCGGGCGGCGCTCGCCTGGTCCTTCTCTTTCCGGAGGGCTTCCCGTTCAATTTCCAGTTGCAGGACTTTGCGCGACACCTCATCCAGCTCAGCCGGGAGACTGTCGATCTCCGTCCGGAGACGCGCGGCGGCTTCATCGACCAGATCGATGGCTTTGTCCGGCAGAAACCGATCCGCAATATACCGATGCGACAGCTTCGCAGCGGCCACCAACGCGCCATCCTTGATCCGCACCCCGTGATGCACTTCATAGCGTTCCTTGAGGCCGCGGAGGATCGAGATCGTATTCTCGACGGAAGGCTGATCGACAAAGACCGTCTGAAACCGGCGTTCCAGCGCCGCGTCTTTCTCGATGTGCTTCCGGTACTCGTCGAGTGTGGTGGCGCCGATGAGGTGCAGCTCCCCCCGCGCCAGCATCGGTTTTAACAGGTTGGCGGCATCCATCGCGCCTTCGGCTGCGCCCGCGCCGACAACAGTGTGCAGCTCATCGATGAAGAGAAGAATCTGGCCTTGGGACGACTGGATTTCCTTCAGCACGGCTTTCAGGCGCTCTTCAAATTCGCCGCGGAACTTCGCTCCGGCGACGAGCGATCCCATATCGAGGGCGAAGAGTTTCTTTTGCTTGAGGCCTTCGGGAACATCGCCTTTCACGATGCGAATCGCCAGTCCTTCGACAATCGCCGTCTTTCCGACTCCCGGTTCCCCGATGAGGACGGGATTGTTCTTGGTGCGGCGCGACAGGATCTGAACCACGCGCCTGATTTCATCATCCCGCCCGATGACGGGATCAAGCTTGCCCTGGCCGGCCAACTGAGTCAGATCACGTCCGTATTTCTCAAGGGATTGGTACGTGCTTTCCGGGTCCTGACTGGTGACGCGCTGGTTGCCGCGCACTTGCTGAAGCCCGGCTAGAAAGCGATCACGGGTGACCCCCAATTTCTTGAAGATCCCCCCTTCTTGGACCATGGCGAGCAGCACATGCTCCACACTCAGATAATCATCTTTGAGCGACTTCTGTTCGTCTTCTGCCCGGGAAAGAATCTGGCCCAGGCGATTGGTAACATGGACTTGACCCGGGGCCGCCCCGCTTCCCTGCACTTGCGGCAGCTTCGCTAAAGCCTGCTCGACGGCCTGCCGGACGGCCGGCAGCGCCACGCCCGCGCGCTCGAGCAGGGCCGGAGTCGCTCCGCCTTCCTGATCGAGCAGGGCGAGCAGCACATGCTCCGCATCAATCCCTTGATGGCTTCTACGCTGGGCATGCGCCGACGCTGTCTGTAATGCAT
>DATIGF010000086.1:0-45035 GCA_035454865.1 Nitrospiraceae bacterium
CCAGGGGCGCGCGGAACGGAGAGAGAACTCATTCCTGCCGCTGCCGGGATCATACGCCATCGTCCGTCTCGTCCTGGTGGGCCTGTTTGTCGCGGGAATGGTCGGGTGTGGAGTGACTCAGGTGGCCAAGCGGACCGCAACTGTGCATGAAGTTCGCATTCAACAGGAGATCTCCCCCCGGATGATGCATGTCCGGACAGGGGATGAAATCCAGTGGCATAATTTGCTCTCCAGCCCGATACAACTCGGTATTCTCGGCACGAAATGGCAAGACCACGTGATGTGTGAGAAGGGTTTCAAACAGTTCGGACAGGTGATGGACCTGGTGACGATTCAGCCCCAGGAGCATGTGAGTCTTTGTTTTTCCAAGGCGGGCACCGTGCAATACAACGTCTGGTTGGATCCAAAGAATCTGACCGGGTCCATGAGTGCCACGGCAACGGTTCGAATCGACTGAGCCGAATGCTTCTTGACGAATCGCCACCACATTTTGCGCTCGCCACCCGGGAGTGGCGCAGAGACAAACGTGAAACAGTTCACGGTTCATGGATCGGTCGCGCGGCCCCGCTCAATGACCGCCGACACCCCCGTGGCCGCTAGGCCTTGCGACAATGGACAAATTGGTAATGGATCAGGCAGGATGAGTATCTATAATGTCGTGAAAGTGTCCACAGGTGCCCTCACGGGCATTGTTACGCCCGGCTTTTCGATTACGGAGAATTGGGAAGGATTGATAGAAACGTCGGGTGTGGGCGTTGTGGAAATGGCGATTGAAAGCCGCCAAGCGCAAAGCACACCGGGCTCAGTAGTAGCGGATTCGCTCCGGCTGGCTGTCCCGTCTGAGGCTCAAGCGGAGCAGCATGAAACCGACCTCGCTGCGAACAACGAACCCCCGGTCTTGCCCCGCTCCTCGACGGCCAACAGGACTTCGCCGGGTCAACAGCTTGCTGAACAAGGGCCTCGTATCTTCATGCTCGGTCCATACCGCAGCGAAGTCATTCAGCATCACCGTCGCTAGTCTGGATCCAGGACACGAGTGTCGAAAGGACTGAAGAGATGCCACTGCGATTTTATCTATCCCTGGTTTGTTTAATCGTGCTGCTCTTGAGCGCCTCGTCCGGTCGCTCCCAGGCCGCCGCGGACTCAGAGGTGCGAACCTATACTCTTGATTCGATCGTCGAACTGGCTCTGGCCAGGAACCCCGTTGTGTCCTCGGCAGAAGGACACATTGATCAGCAGCGGGGCCAACAGACCTTAGCCGGCGCCTATCCAAATCCAACCATACTTGGGAGCGCAGGCTATGGTGAAATCCGCGATACTGGTCGAGCCAACATCCAGGAGTCGTTGACTCGCCAATCGCTGGTCGAATACAACATGATCGTCGGACAGCCGTTGGAATGGCCGGCGATGCGCTCTGCCCGTCGGCAGGTGGCGGATGCGGGACTCGCGACGGCCAACGCCGGCATGACGGAAACTCGCCTGAACCTCGCGGCCCAGGTCAAGGTCGCGTTTTACGATCTGCTGCTGGCTCAACAAGACGCCGCCCTTGCCCGACAGAATCTGGAGATCGTTGAAAGTGTGGCGAGGATCGCTAAGGCGCGGGTGAAGTCCGGCGAGGGGCCGCAATTCGAATCGATCAAGGCCGAAGTCGAAGTCCTGAAGGCCAAGCAACAAGTCGCGCGCGCGGACAACGCCGTCCGGGTGAATCGTGTGGTGGTGGATACCCTAACCGGCGGAGCACTGGGGTTCTCCTACGTTATTCAAGGCGACTTCATGGGGATGTCAAAAGAATTGCACGTCGAAGCATTGATGGCCCGCATGGCTATCCAGCACCCGACCATTCAGCGCCTCCTGAAATCGGTGGAGCAGTCGGACTGGAAAATCGAGTTTGAGCGACAATCACGGATACCCAGCGTAACAGTCAACGGCAGTTATTGGCGGGAGATTGGACGGGAAGCGGTTCAAGGAGGGCTCTCCATCCCGATGCCGCTCTGGTATCGTCGGCAGGGAGAGATCGCCTCGTCGTTGGGCGTGAAACGTCGCGAAGAGGCCGAGTTGCTGCGGGCCCGCAACGAGCTCGCCAGATCCATTCATCAACACTATCAGGACGCCAGGACTACCGCTGAGCTGATCGAGGTCTTCGACAAAGGCCTATTAAAACAGGCCCAGGAAGCATTGCGGCTCGCCCAATTCAGTTTCCAACAGGGGGCCTCCAGCCTTCTGGAAGTCTTCGACGCTCAGCGCGTCCAGCGGCAGATCCAATTGGATTACGCACAGGCACGGCATGAACTCTCGGTATCACTGGCCCGGCTTGAGCGGGCCGTCGGCGGGACGCTATGAGATTCATCTATTTGCGCAGAACAATGGTACTCGCGTTGAAAAGGCACCCGGTGACGAAGCGGCTCCCATGCGGTCGTCTCATAGCCTTGGGCCTGCTTCTCGGCATGACCATTCTGAATTCAGGCTGCGACGGGTCTCCGACTGATGCGGTTGCGGTGAAGGCGACGACCGCCGCCCCCGCCACCGGACTGGTCACGTTACCCGCTGAGGAATCATCCCGCGTCGGACTCGTGGTCCAGCCGGCGACTCGAAGCGACTTCAGAACCTACCGCGACTTTCCTGCGATCGTACAGCCGAACCAGCGCAACATGGCCGACATTACAACACTCGTTCGAGGCCGGGTGGTCGATGTCTACGCCGATCTGGGTCAACAGGTCGAAGCCAACGCCCTTCTGGCAATTCTGTACAGCAGCGAACTCGGCCTGGCCCAGTCCGGCTATTTAAAGGCACGCGCCAAACTTCATGTGGCCGAGCAAGCCTATGCCCGAGCCAAGTTCCTGTTGCAGGAGAAAGTCATCGGCGAAGCGGAAGCGGAACGACGACGGGCGGATCTGCTCAGTATGCAGGCCGAATCCAATGAAGCGCGCGATCGGCTCAAGTTACTCGGCATGACGGAGGAGGAATTCCGGCGTCTCGATCGCAGCCGGGAAATCCGGTCTCACGTGCCGATTGTGGCACCCTTCGCCGGGCGCATCATCGGACGCAATCTGACACGCGGCGAAGTCGTGGAGACCACCGAGAAGCTGTTTGTCGTAGCAGATCTCTCGGAGGTTTGGTTGCGGGCCAACATTCCGGAGAAAGACATCCCGTTCGTACATTCCGTCCATGCGTCCGGGGGCATACAGGCGGAAGTGCGTATCAATGCCTACCCGAAAGAAATCTTTAAGGGCACGATCACCTATGTGGGAGATGTGCTGGATCCCGCCACGCGCACGATGCAGCTCAGGCTCGAGCTGCCCAACCCCGAGGGGAAGCTCAAGCCGGAGATGTTTGCGACGATTCGACTCTTCTCGGAATCACAGCCGGACCGGTTGGCCGTCCCGGAGGCTGCACTGCAACGGGATCAAGATCGGACCTTTGTCTTTGTCCAACGGAGCGCGAACGAGTACGAAGCCCGCGACGTCCAGGTCGGCGAATCCAATGGGACGCTCACCTCGATTCTCGGCGGCCTCAGTGAAGGAGAGCCGGTCGTCACGCACGGCGCCTTCGTTCTGAAGTCCGAGCTCATGAAGAAACAGGTCTGATGGTTTCCCGTCTCCTCGACATTTCTCTCCGCCAGCGCCTGCTCGTCGTGATCTTCGCGATCATGATCGGCGTCGGGGGCATATACGCCTTCAGAACCATTCCGATCGATGCCTTCCCGGACGTTACCAGCGTGCTGGTGCAGGTCGTCACCAAGGCGCCCGGTCTCTCGCCGGCGGAAGTCGAACGCCTGGTGACCTATCCGATTGAGCTGCAGCTGACAGGGGTCCCTTCCCTGACGGAGATGCGGTCGCTCACCAAAGTGGGCCTCTCCCTCGTCACCATCGTGTTCGACGACTCGATGGACATCAACCTCGCACGCCAGCTGGTGCTCGAACGATTGATTGAAGTGAAGGAACTGTTGCCTCCCGGCGCAGAGCCGATGCTGGTCCCGAACAGCACGGGACTGGGTGAGGTATTCCAGTATTATTTGGAACGACCTCAAGGCCCTGTGACGGATGCGGCGGCGGAGCATCAGAAGCTGATCGAGCAGCGCACGATTCAGGATTGGGTCATCCGTCCGCTCCTCAAGAGCACCCCGGAGGTAATTGACGTCAACTCAATGGGCGGCTACGTCAAGCAGTATCAAGTCCTGGTCGAACCGGCTATGCTGAGGAAATACAATCTCACTCTTCATGATGTATTCGACGCCGTGGCCAGCAACAACGCCAACGCCGGCGGCAATATTCTTGAGAAGCACGCCGAGAAGTACATCGTCCGGGGCATCGGCCTCATCCGTACGCTGCAGGACATCGAACGTATCGTTATCAAGGAAACCGGCGGAACCCCGGTGTTCGTCGCGGACGTGGCGCAGGTGCTCATCGACCATGCGGTCCGGCACGGCGCGACCGTGCTGAACGGAGAGCGGGAGGTGGTGAGCGGAATCGTGCTGATGCTCCGGGGCGGCAATGCGCGCGACGTCGTCGAAGGGATCAAAGCCCGCATCGACGACATTCACGCCCGGCATTTGCTGCCCGATGGACTGCGGATTGTGCCGTTCTATGACCGCATCGAATTGATCACCGCAGCGCTGAACACGGTATACAAGTCACTTGCGGAGGGAGTGGTATTGGTCGTAGTGGTCCTCTTCCTCTTCCTGGGCAACATCCGCAGCGCGCTGATCGTGGTCGGCACCCTGGTGCTGGCCCCTCTGGCCACCTTCATCGTCATGGGTCAAGTCGGCCTGACCGCGAATCTCATGTCCCTGGGCGGTCTGGCCATCGCCATCGGCATGATCGTGGACGGTTCGGTCGTCGTCGTGGAAAACGTGTACCGCCATCTCTCTGATCATTCGACCGTCTCCGTGCCGAGACTCAACCTGATTACCACGGCCGTAAAGGAAGTGGGACAGCCGGTGGTCTTCGGCATTCTCATCATCATCCTGGTGTTTCTGCCCCTGCTCTCCCTCCACGGGATGGAAGGTAAGATGTTCAAACCCCTTGCCTACACCATCATGATCGCCCTGCTGGTCTCCCTCGTTCTGTCGCTTACGTTGTCGCCCGTCCTCTGTTCTCTGATGTTGACCCGGGGCAGCGAGAGGGATCCCTGGATCGTCCGATGGGCCAAGCGCATCTATGACCCCGCGCTGCGATGGGCGCTCGCACACCGGACGATTGTGCTGGCATTGGCAATCGGTTCTCTGATCGGCAGTCTCGCGCTCTTTCCTTTCCTCGGGAGCGAATTTATTCCCATCCTGAACGAGGGGTCTGTCGCACCGCAAACTATCCGGCTCCCGAGCGTGTCTCTCCCGGCCTCCATTGAAATCGAGAAACGCATGCAGCAGGCAATGATGGAATTCCCTGAAGTGGAAATGGTCGTGTCCAAGATCGGGCGGACGGAGCTGGGAAACGACCCGCAGGAACCGAATGAGAGCGATCCCGTCGTCCGGCTCCGCCCGCTGGAGCAATGGACCACTGCGCGGACGATGCCTGAGCTCATGCAAAAGTTCCGCGAGCGGCTGTCACGCGTATCCGGCGCGACATTCCTCATCAGCCAGCCCATCCAGCAGCGGGTCGATGAGCTGATTTCCGGGGTGCGGACTGAAGCCACCGTCAAACTGTTCGGAGACGATCTGGAGGTCCTGCGGAGCAAAGCAGAAGAGATCGCCGGCTTGCTCGGAACGGTGCGCGGCGTGCGGGATATCAAGGTGGAGCAGCTCTTCGGACAACCGTATCTCACCATCGATATCGACCGGAGCAAGATCGCCCGGCACGGGATCAACGTGGCCGATGTGCGTGAGATCATCACCACGGCGATCGGCGGTCAAGCCGCCACCCGTGTGTACGAGGGGCAGCAGCGGTTCGACCTGTTTGTCCGTTTTCCCGAACAATACCGCGACAGCGTTGAAACCATCAGCAACATTCTGCTCAGCGATGGATCCGGGGCGCTCATCCCGCTGGCCGATCTGGGAACCGTGCAGTTGGAGGAAGGACCGGGCCGCATCAGCCGGGAACGGCTCCAGCGATATGTTTCGATCGGGTTCAACACTATGGGGCGCGACATCGGCAGTCTGGTCGCCGAAGCTCAGCAGAAGATTGCCGCGCACGTGGTGTTGCCGACCGGGTACACGGTCGCGTGGGGCGGATCCTTTGAGAACATGGAGCGGGCGATGGCCAAACTGCGGCTCATCGTCCCTATGACGATCGGCTTGATCTTCTTGTTGTTGTACTCGACGTTCAACTCGCTCCGCCAGGCTACCCTCATCATTCTGAACCTGCCCTTCGCCCTGATCGGAGGAGTGGTGGCGCTTTGGTTGACGGGGGAATACCTCAGCGTGCCGGCGTCCGTCGGCTTTATCAATTTGTTCGGCGTCGCCGTGCTGAACGGCATCGTGCTCGTGTCCTGCATGAACAAGCTTCGTGAGGATGGACACAGCCTGGATGAGGCGGTTACCTCGGGAGCCCTGCTTCGGCTGCGTCCCGTGCTTATGACAGCACTGGTCGCGTTACTGGGACTGGTCCCCCTCGCGTTCGCCCACGGCATCGGATCGGAGGTGCAACGGCCGCTGGCCATCGTCGTGATCGGCGGCTTGGTGAGTTCGACGCTCCTGACCCTGATTATGCTGCCCGTTCTATATCGATGGCTGGAAAGTCGATCAGCCGAGATGCTACCCGTCCCGAGTAAGCTGCCGGCACGGCCGGCAGCCGACTCCTTCGCCACGACCGGCGCAGCCTCTCAGGCTAACGGCGAGCCGAGGCTTTCCCACCTCAGCGGCCGAGTCTCGTCCGAATGAATGGCTCCGGTCATGGCCAACGGAATGCCTTTCCCCCATTGCATGAGGTCTCAAGAATGGAATGGCTCTATCTCGCCATAGCAGGACTGTTTGAGATCGCTTGGGCCGTCGGATTGAAGTATACGGACGGCTTTTCGCGACCCTGGCCCAGTGCTGCCACCGGCCTTGCCATGCTCGCAAGCTTCTATTTTCTTGCTCAGGGCCTGAAAACAATTCCAGTGGGCACCGGCTACGCCGTATGGACCGGTATCGGAGCATCCGGAACAGCGATCCTGGGAATCGTGCTGTTTTCCGAGCCGACCGCCCTGTTTCGATTAGCCTCGTTAGGATTGATTATCGCGGGCATCATAGGGCTCAAACTCAGCTCCTGAGACAAGAGAGGCCCTCGTGGAGATCCGCAACAACCTTCTATGAGACCACCAATTTCACGATCGGACTCCCGGATTGCATTGAGGCTTGAATGGCCGCTCCCCGTGATAGTTGCTGTGACCGCGCTGTTTTCCGTCTTCGGAAATGCCTGGTTTGCTGACCTATCACACCCTGTGCGGTTTTTCAGCCTCTTCCTCGTCCTGTTTTCTGCGATACTCCTCGCGGCATTTTCTGTCGTTCGGCATGCGGAAAGTCTCGCGATCATGCTCGAAGAGCCGCTGGGAACCCTCGTCTTGACTCTGGCCGTGACCGGCATTGAAGTTTCCCTCATCACGGCCTCGATGTTCACCGGCAAGGGCAGTCCCACCCTGGCACGCGATGCGATGTTCGCCGTGGTAATGATCGTCTTGAACGGCATGGCGGGACTATCATTACTGCTTGGCGGGTGGCGGTATCACGAGCAGACCTATAACCTTCAAGGGGCGAACGCGTTTCTTGCTGTGATCATTCCCCTCGCCGTGCTGGGACTTGTCCTGCCGAGTTTCACCACCTCGTCGCCCGGGCAGACGTTCTCTCCGCTGCAGGCGGCATTTTTTATCGTCATGTCGCTCGGTCTCTATGGAGTCTTCTTAGCGATCCAGCATACGCGCCATCGCCCGTACTTTGTCTGGCCCAGCACGGAAAACGAAGAAACCGGCGCGTCGGAATCCGAACCTCCGCACAATCATCACACCTGGTCGGCTCCGTTTCACACGGTCCTGCTGCTCCTCTACTTCGGACCTCTGGTGATCCTCGCCAAGCAGATTGCCGTACCCATCGACCATGGGATCAGCGTGCTGGGGGCCTCGACCGTACTGGGCGGAGTGCTCGTCGCCGTGCTGGTGCTCGCTCCGGAGTCATTCGCCGCAGCACGCGCGGCGTTGGCGAATAAACTCCAACGGTCGATCAATGTGTTGCTGGGATCAGTCCTGGCGACAATCAGTCTGACCATTCCGGCCATCCTGATTGTCGGGCTGGTGACCGGTAAGACGATCATTCTGGGGCTCGATCCGGTGGATCAGGTCATGCTGCTGTTGACCTTGCTGCTGAGCACATTGACATTTAGCCGAAGCCGGACGAACGTCCTCCTCGGCGCCGTGCACGCCCTGCTGTTTCTTGCCTACGTCATGTTGATTTTCGAGCGGTGACTCTGTCTGGACCGCGGTATGGGAACTCAGGAGTGTTGCGGAAGGGGGCCTTCCCCCGCCGGCCTTGTTCCGACCGAGCGAAATGAAAAGCCCACAACGCGCTCGCCGAACGAACGACCACGCCATTTCTCCCCGGCTCACCGTCAGGGTATGGGGATCATTTAACCTTGTTTCTTGGCCGCAAACACGGTCGCGTCGCAGGCGACATACTTGATCTGTTTCATCGGGATGATGACGACTTCCTTCGGCGAGTCGACTTCCAGGACTTCCATGTCGTCGCTGATCGTATGACGAATCGCGTCCTTCACCAGCAGCTCCTGGTTGTCTACAAAAACGACTTTTACCCAATATTGCACAAAGCAGCTCCTTCGTTAAGTATGTCCCGCGCCACTGATCGGGACACAATAGGGACCCCGGCGTGGGCGCGATTATACTGACCCACTCCGGGCGGTCGCAACTTGCCAGCCATGGCCGCCCTTGAGTAGAGTGACGTCTGATTCCCCGGCCACGGAGCAATCGATGTTTATTCCGTTTCACGTCGGTCTTGTCGTCGGCCTGCTGTCCCTCAGCCTTTTCTGCCCTGCTCTCCCGATTCTCGCCCAGGTGAAAGGGGACGACGCCGAGCTCGGTCGACTTCGGTCGAAAGCGGAGGACGCCATGGCGAATGACGACCCCGACGGGGCCGCCCAACTGATGGGACGCGCGGCACTCCTGGCCGCTCAGATGGCAAGAAGACAGGAAGGATACAGTGCGCAGGTCAATAAAGGGAATGAGGCGTTATTTCGATCACAGGAACATACGTATCGTGCGATGGCCCTGTTTCGACGGGCGGGAGGACAACTGCCGGCTTCATCGGGCGTCTGCGGAAGCCTGGCACTCGCTCATACGAGCCTCGGTCACGCGTTTGAGCTGGACCCGCCACCCTCGACTCTGCCTCCGGCTTCGCGATTGATCGAGGATGCGAAACAGCTGCGGGACTCCGCAGAAAACTGGAACGCGGTGATCGAATCCATGATCGCCGAATACCAGTGCCCGTAGTTCTGTTCGCATCCGTGTCGCTGTGGCGCTAGTCCTCTTCCGGATTGATAATATGCAGACCCGCGGTTTTGGAAGCCGCCAATAGTTGCGTATCCGCGCTGACAACCGTCAATCTCAACGGCTTCAATTCAAGCGCCAGTGCCAGGTGCATTACCTGGGCAGATCGAAGAAACGGATACTCCAGAACCAGCTCTTTCGTCGCCAGGTAGGTCCCCATCGTCGGTGCAATAAATTGAAAGAGCCCCTGCTTCGATTCGATTTCGAACTTGTAGAGCACGGAATAACAGTCATCTCGCGTGATTTGCCCCTCTTGGGCACGTGTCGACAGAGTGGCGTAGAAATCCGTGACCGTCCATGTCGGCAGGATCGCGACTTTCCCGCGCTTTACCATGAGCTTGTTCACGACGCGCGTGCCCCGTTCCATGCTATAGCGTTTGACGAGAGCAGATGAGTCGAAATAGTAGTACGGCATCCCGTTACATCCTCCCCTTCAGAATGACTTCAGCCAGCGGCCCCTGGAGCTTGGAGAGGCGGTCTTGCAGTTCATCGAGCGGTACCTCTTCATAGCCTTCTTTCCTTAAGGTGTCGGCGAGATTGCCTTGATTGAAGGAGGCCGTATCGTCCTTGAGGCGGTCATTCAACCGCCGCTTCGCCAGACGGCTCGAGACCTTTTCTCCTGATTTCGTCAGCCCTCGACCCCGGCTCCGTGGAGCACGGCCAGTAGATTTTCCTGCTGTCTTTTTCACAGTCCTCGTTCCTCCTCATTATGAATAATGGATCGATCGCTTATCGCATCGGCTTCCCGGATGGCTCTTCGCGGGGGCAACCCGCGGGCATCGTCGCCGGCGCCGGCAACGCAGCCTCCCCAAAAATATGCGCCGCGATCGCTTTGGCCAAATCCGATGAAAACTCCTGCTGGATGACGCGCAACGCCTTCGCCGTCGCTTCGCGCTCCGTCAGATGGCCTTCTCTTCCGCCGCGAGAAACCGCCCCCACGACACGTTGTGTGGCCACCTCGACCACGTCAAAATCGCTGCACCACCGGACATATCTGAATTGCGGATCGCGAACTTCAATGGGCCAGAGACGCACCGTACCTCGAACAAGCAATTCCGGCGATATTCCCTCTCCACTCGATCCGTTAGTCGTAACCTGAAGCCCTTCCCGAATGAGTCCCTCCGTCAGCGCACGCTGAATCGGCTCGGAATGATCACCGACCACTTGTACCGTAAGCACGAGGTTCGTCGCAAGAAACTGCTCAAGCTCATTGGTCAATTCATTCACGCGATAAGCCGGGACCGTCCCCTGTCCGCTGGGACGAATCACGCGCAAATCGGCATTAAAGGCTTCGCGCATGACCAGATTCCTTGTGGCCCGCCGAAGGTTGCGAATCTTGAGCAGCTTATCAGTTGTCTGCCGCGATTCGGTTACGTCCGCCTCGACCGACCGGTCCAAGGCCGCCATCCGCTCCATCAACGATGCTTCCGCCTGGGGGCGGCTCATAGCGGCCAAGGCATAGTGCAGCCCCTTGCTTAGGTCGTACCACGTATCCATGATTCGGACGTTCTCCAGCACCTTGTCGGTCGAGACTCTTGTCACGTTGTCCAGCGTCAGCCGCCGCTCCGTACTCGAAGCGCCACGGTTCTCAACCACCAGATAGGACTCCCAGTCCTTGGCTTGCGCGGCCACTTCCGCCTTGAAAATCCTCGCCACAGCCGCATAGGCCTGATCCGATGCTCCATTTCGATTGTCCGCTTGCCCCACTCCGATCAGATACTGAGACGGAGGATAGTCCGAACTCGCCCCATCGACCCATCCCGGCTTGGCCTTCCCCCCGAACCACGCACAGCCTGCCGATGAAGCCCCAATTAACAAAAGACAACACAGGACCGCAGCAGCTCGACAGCACACTCCTCTACGCCCACACATCATTTCATCACCCGCTGAATCACGAATGTTGTCTGTCCGGAAGACAGGGTCAGAGTCTGATCAGCTTTTCCCGCTGCCGTCGCGTGGCCGGATGGTCGTATCGCTAATTGATACCGTCCGGGCGGCACCCACGCCCGTGCGACGTGAATCTCATCCGGCAGAGTCTGCCAGCTTCGTTTGTCCGCTTCTTCCGACGCCACGGCCAGTCCCTTGGTCAACAGCCCCACGATCAGGCCGACCCATGGAGCCGCATCTTTGCCGGCCGCATGCTGGGCGCCCCTGGTCGTCCCCTCGGCCAGTGCATACTTCGTGGCTGCCCGAGCCACCGCTTTTGTCGTAATCGCCGGCAAACGATCCGAGAGACTCTTGTCCGCCAGCGCCGTGACATTGTGCGCCAGTTCCGATCGAACCGTAACGGCATGGCCTGTCGCGTCCGTGAGCGTCATATCCTCGAACGGGATCTGTGTTCGTTGCGGAACCAGTCGCGGGAGCGCCACCCGCACCACGCGTCCATTGAGACCATAGAGGACGCTATCGACAGCTCGATTCCGTTGATACGGCGATTGGGAGAGTCCGCGATTGAGTAACACCAGCTGCAGCGCGTCCAGACTGACCGGTATGTCAAGAAAGCGATCCTCTTTCTTTGGTGCGCGGCCATTATAGCTGATCATGACGACTTGGGCGAGTTGCTGTTGCTCCGACACAGGCTGCCATACAACTTCGGGAAATGCCCGCCGGTATTCCTCCAACTCGGTGGTAAGATGAAGGGCCTCGGCTGTACGCAACAGATCCGACCGCAATGAAACCGGCCCCGTCGTCCGCGACCATCCACGCGCCCCCTGATAGGCCTCATACGCGTTACGATACGCGACAAAAGCATTATTGAGGTCGCCGGCCGCTTCGTACAAGATCCCGCTCAAGTAGCGGGCGAACCCGTCGTTACGATAGCCGTTCGGATCCGCCACCTTATCACTGAGGACATTGAGGCGATGGTCAATACGTCTCGCCTCCACGAGCGCCTCCTGCTCTTGTCCCTGCACCGCGTAGTTCAAGGCTTTCAGCACATTGATCATGACGTGTTCGTAGGCATCCCCCTCATAGGGAAGCGCATTGTCGTTGGTGAGAAACGCGGCGCTTTCTGACCGGATGGTTCGGGTATACAGCCGCTCGACCTCCTCGTCCGCCTGCTCCAACACTGCGTTGCTTTGCTCATACTGCCCGGCCAGTTGAAGCATCATGCCGCGATCCATGCCGTACAGAAGCCGGCTTTTTGCCCCGTACTCGTTCTCACTTTGTTCGACAACTGCAGCGGCCCGTGCGGGATCTCCGGCAATCAGACTTTGTTCAATGAGGAGATAGCGATTGGTCGAGGGGCCGCAGCCCGTCAGAAGGGCCACTGCGAGGAGTATACCGAATGGAGAGATAGAAGCGGAGATGCCCCACCGCACACAACCACCGCGGGCCAAGCGTGAGTGGAATGGGCTCAACAGCGTCAGCGGAGATCAAAACACCGTGCGTTTCTTTTCAACAACTTTTTTGATCTTTTTCTGTCCGAACCAGACCTTGGCATTGGTCTCCAGATCGATCATTTGAAGATCGACCTGATAAAATACCGCCTTGGTCCCGTCAGCTTCGTCGAGAATCGTCGCAATCGTGCCCTTCATCATGTAGTCAGCCCCTGTCTCTTTCCCCGGGGATTTCTGGGTGTCTTCGCGGGCATACATCGCCTGTTCTTTCCGCTCTGTCCGGATCTCGTCACGTTCACCTTTGCCGGCGACGAAGGTCACTTTCTGAGAATTTGTAAGTTCGCGCTCCAAATCGGTGACAAAGGTTTGCACATTGATGTGCTCGTGACTGTTGTTGAGCACCGTTCCGACGACCACGACAGGCTGGCGTTGTTTCGCCTGAGAGAAATTCCCCAGCCAGGGATACTCCAATGCATCTTTGACCATGGCCTCGGCAACCATGCGTGAGTCGGTATCGTTCCATCGGCCGCTCAAATCGGTCACTAGCCCGGTATCGACACGTGTCACTTTGGTCTCGTGTCCACATCCGGCAAGGGTGAGCACCGCACACGCGGCGATTGCAATGACACGACGATCCTTCTGAATCACGCTGATCCTCCGTGAGAGGTTGAAGCCAGATCCGTCACGCATCGGCTGCCCACTTAGCGGGCCAATCGCTTGTCCTCTTCCTTTTCCAACCGGTCGAACATGCGATCCGCATTCTTTCGCACATAATCCCTGACCTGGGCATTGAGTTCTTTGGCCTGCTCCAAGTTATTCTTCATCTCTTCCAAATTCAGCTTGGTCAGGACGTAGTAGGTGTTCGTCTTGTCATCCTTGTAACGATCGATGGGGCGAACTCCACTGAGCGTCGCTGTCGTCACGGTCTTGATGGCTCGCTCGACATTCTGCTCTTCGGTGTTCCGTGTAAAGTCGCCTGCCGTCGTCGAGGCGGCGTAGTCTCTCATCAGGTAGCCGGTGTACGTTTCAAACGTCTTGGCGATCTCAGCCCGTGCACGATTCTCCGCTGTATCCCAGGCGAGCGGCTCATTACGCACGCCGACGACCGACCCCACGCCATAAAACGCCTTAGTGTCCTTTTCGTTAAACGCCCCGGATCCCTTCTCCACCCACTTTGGAGGACCACCACATGCCGCCAGTCCCATCAGGAGAAGGACAGCGAGGCCGGTGCCGGCCAGTCTGAAAATAGTCGCTTGTGACCTCATCATACGATCCTCCTTCGTGATGAAAAGTAGCGTCGATGCACACCGGGTTGATTCGCAAAAAGTCGTGAAATCATGCTAGCATGCGTCCCCGGTTCAGTCAACGCAACCGGAACGGTTAACGATCTCGCGATAATTCCGCGCGATCAGCAACTCATTCAATTACTGTTTGCGTGCAGCGAGAGGAAGGAGTCCCCGTGGCCGAAATTCAGGTTGATGACGGCATCATCAGAATTGCAAATCTCGACATCCAGGACCCCAAGGCCGCTGCCGTGCTGGCCGCCTATCCGCAAGTGCGTTGGGCCGAAATCACCAGGCGAGCAGTAAAGATCGGCCTTGGATATCTGAAAGGGGGCGAGAAGGACTAGGGTGCAGGTTTCGTGGCCTGATCGGCTTGACTGACGGCCGCTCTGGCGCGGGCATGCGCGCCCCCGAGTTCGAGATACCGACGGAACGCCTCAACGGACTTAGGCTGATCGTTGAGATGATCGGCATAGAGCGTCCCCAGCGAGAAGTAAACATCCTGATAACCCGCATTCACTTTTAAAGCCTGCAGCAGTGCCCGCTCCGCTTCCGCATAGCTGCCTTGCTTTTCATAGATGAGCCCCAGCGTGTAATAGGAGTCCGGGTTGTCCGGCGCGTGCTTCACCGCAAGCTGGCCTGCGGCTAATGCCTCGTCAAGATTGGGGACAACTTCCAATCGAACATAACTTTTCAGAACATAGGCATCGCCATATGTCGGATCATACTCAATCGCACGATTGAGGCGTTCCAAGGCCTCTTCCGGCGACTTCCCTTCCTGCAGCAAACCAAAGGCCTGCTCGTATTGCGTCTTTGCCGCCTGACGTCGTTCCGCAGGAGTCTGCGGTCCCTCTCCGAGGACAAAGGCGGCTTTCCGCCCTTCCACCAGCACCGTGTCCCCGTCTCCATCGATCCGGAGGCTCGTCGGATGCTGGGCCCCCTTGGAGGCGGCCTTTACCTGTTGTGTCAGATACGTTCCCAACTCAGAGGCCATGAGCCAACCATTGTTGTTCAGATCGGCTGCGCCCGCGAGTCCGGTCAGCAACGCCTGTACAAAGAGGCTCTTTCCGCCTGAACGGATTGAGAGCTCCCCTTTGTCAGCCGCACTGATGATCTGGACCGCGCGCCGTTCCGTATCGTCTTCCGGTGCAAGCCGGCCTTCAAGTGACAGTGGTTGATGCGCCGTTGTCTCCCAGCCGCGCACGGGTGCATCCAGAATCAGGAGTGTGTGTTTAGAGGCAGATCGCCTGGTAAATTCCTTCAGGTGCTCTACGGACACCGACTTCGCCGCGTTATTGATCTGCGCATCCAACGGCACCAGGTACCCCAGATCTTTCCCCTCGGCATCTTGTGCGACGCCTGCGTGGCCCACATAAAAGATCACAAGCCGGTCCATCCGGCCCACTTTCCTCGGCAGCACATCGTTCAACACCTGATGCAAGCGGCGGAAGCTGGCATCTCTATCGTAGATTTCCACAATCTCATCAAACCCCAGCTGCCGAAACGCCTGGGCCACCCTCTTCGCGTCATCAACGGCCCCCGGTATGGCAGGGGCCAGCATGTAGTTTTCAATTCCAATAATGATCGCCCAGGATTTGTAATAGAGGCCTTCGGGCTTTCCCAACTGTGCCTGAGCGGTCGACACCGCAAGATAGGGCATCAAGCCGATTGAACCGCTCACCAAAAAAACGGTGAGACCAAGAACCCTGAGAAGCTGTACCAGAGGTTGAGGAAGGATTCGCATGATTGGCTCCAAATCAGCCTACCCTTGCCTCACAATGACTGTCAAGGAATTCACCCGGAGTTCGGCTACCATGCTTGAGTGCCCGAAAGAGCACCAAGGGCTCCTGTGCCCCGTACAATTGTATGGTTGCAGGTACGCCGCCCTTTCTCCATAATTACCGCTTCTGACGTTGGGTAACTTCGATTGAGGAGGTGTCGTATCATGGGCGAGAAGATCGAAACCCTCTTAAAGGAAAGTCGAACCTACCATCCGACCGACAAGACGAAAGCGGCCGCACATATCAAGGATTACGAAACCGAGTACAAGCAATCCATCGCAGATCCCGAAACTTTCTGGAGCAGAGCCGCAAAAGAGCTTGATTGGTTTTCCCCCTGGACTAAGGTTCTTGAGTGGGAGTATCCCTGGGCGAAGTGGTTTGTCGGCGCCAGCTGCAACATTTCGTACAACTGTCTCGACCGCCACGTCAAAGCCGGTCGAAAGAACAAAGTCGCCGTCGTCTGGGTTGGAGAAAATGATCACGAGCGGGTATTCACCTACGGCGAGCTGCATCGTCAGGTCAATCGTTGCGCGAATGCGCTCAAAGCTCTTGGGTTGAGCAAAGGCGATCGCGTCACCATCTATCTCCCCAAAATTCCGGAACAGATTATTGCGATGCTCGCCTGCGCGCGAATCGGCGTGATTCATAGCGTGGTGTACTCCGGCTTCAGCGCACCGGCCCTCGCCAGTCGAATCCAGGACGCAGAGGCACGCGTCGTAATCACCGCCGACGTCGGGTTCGATCGCGGGAAGATCATCAATCTCAAAGGTGTCGTCGATGAAGCGCTCTCAAATTGCGGCACAGTAGAAAACGTCGTGGTCGTGCGGCGCCAGCAGCCGGCGATCCCGCTCTCGTCCCCCAAAGAGCTCGATTGGGCCGACTGGCTCAAGGGCGAGAAACCCATCTGCGAGGCGGAGCAACTCGACGCCGAAACGCCGCTCTACATCCTTTACACCTCCGGCACGACCGGCAAGCCCAAAGGCGTCGTCCATGTTCACGGCGGCTACATGGTCGGCACTTACATCACCGCGAAATATGTGTTCGACCTCAAGGACGATGACGTGTACTTCTGCGTTGCCGATCCCGGCTGGGTCACCGGCCACAGCTACATCGTCTATGGGCCGCTCTTGAACGGCGCGACAATCATCACCGCCGAAGGCAAGCCCGACTATCCGCATCCAGGCCGCTGGTGGGATTTGATCGAGCGATACGGCGTTTCGATTTTCTACACAACTCCGACTGCGATCCGCCTTCTCATGCGCTACGGGGAAGACTGGCCGAAGAAGTTCGACCTATCGACCCTCCGCATCCTTGGCAGCGTAGGAGAGCCGATTAATCCGGAAGCCTGGCAATGGTTTCATCGTGTGACCGGTGGAGACAAACCTATTATGGACACTTGGTGGCAGACGGAGACGGGGTCCATTCTCATCACCCCTCTGCCCATCGTGCCACTGAAACCAGGCTCGGCTACGAGGCCGTTCTTGGGGATCGAAGCGGATGTTGTCGATCGCGAGGGCAACAGCCTCCCCCCAGGCGCCGGGGGATTCGCAGTCATTAAGAAACCGTGGCCTTCGATGATGCGCACGATTTACAAAGATCCGGAGCGGTACAAGACCTATTGGAATACTATCCCGAATTGTTACACTGCCGGCGATGTCTGCCACAAAGACGCAGACGGCTATATGTGGTTCATGGGGCGGGCGGATGATGTGATTAAAGTTGCCGGCAACCGACTCGGAACCGCTGAAGTTGAGAGCGCGCTGGTCAGCCACCCCGCCGTCGCCGAGGCTGCTGTCATCGGCAAACCGCATAAAACCGTCGGCGAATCGATCAAGGCCTTCATCATCCTGAAGCAGGGAGAGACGGAAAGCCCCGCGTTGATTCAGTCCATTAAGGATCAGGTATTGAAGGAGCTTGGCAAGATCGGGGTACCGTCTGAGATTGATATCGTTCCATCACTGCCTAAAACCAGATCAGGGAAAATCATGCGACGTGTCCTTAAAGCCAAGGAACTCGGTCAAGACGTGGGCGATATTTCCACTATTGAAGACTGATTCAACCGGTCGCAGACCATTGATTGGTCTGCCCCGATCATCCAAGATCACCGGCACCGTAACCAGCTGGGGCTGCAAAGGATTCGTGCGCCAACCCGTCACCAGGGCCACCGTAGAAGACTCTAAACAATTCGAGATGAGAGATCAGTCCTTCTCAGAACCGCGTAATGAAAGGTGAATGCTCTTGTGCAGCACGGAACCCGCAAACCCGGTGAACCGATTTACCTGAAACGTCACGTGCTCGCGCTCGCTTTGGCAGTTGGACTTCCACTTGTGCTGCTGCAACTCTATAAGATTTACGTCGGCCCGCTTAGTTTCGGAGTTCAACTATTGGCAGGACTCGTGATTTCGGTGGCGGCAGGCCTCGCGCTTTATTTCAACTACCGTTCTTCTGCCAAGAACCAGCGGTAACGAAAGCTATTTCCACTCCCGCTCGACGAAAGACCTCCTGAGTATTTCCCTGCATACTATGCACAGAGGAAGAACGTCTTCGTGATGAAGAAGTAGCTTCGGCACAGCCAAATTTGTTTCGCAGCCCCGCTTGTTAGGGTTTATCAAGGCGGCCTCCCGTCCTCATCCCTCCGCTTCGCGAGTCCCCTGTCTCTCCGAAATTAGGCAGATTTTGGTCCTTTTCTGGTCAAATAGGTCGCATTTTGTGTCGCTTTCACCTCGAACACCCCCCGCTATAGCAGGAACCGGACCACCCTAACCCGTTGTAGAACCATAGCGGCACATCCTTTGCGCTTACGAGACCCCGGGAAACGTCATATCCCGTTCTCATGGCGACCCTGGCACAAATACCTAGGCGCGGGGAGCGGAGCAACACAAAGGAGGGGTACTGGTATGGACACGAACTTCTCACGTGATGCATCACGCTTCACGCTCATGGAGAGAGGTCTCGGCAATGTCGGACTGCGAGCGGTGCTCGCGGGCTGCATGGCTTTGGCGATCTTCACAGGACCGAGCCTGGCCTGGGCGACCGATTCGAAGGCAAACAAGAGCACATCCCGTCATCACCTGATCGACCACCAGCGCCTCCAAGAGCTGAAGGAACGGGTTGCCGATCTTCGGGGGCGGTTAAAAGATCACAAACAGCATCAGCACAACACCGGCAGCACGCAGAGCGGCTCACTTGAATCGCTCCAGGCCAAAGTCACCTCGCTGGAAAGCAGTGTGTCGGCACTTCTCAGTGCTGACACCACACTTCTCACGACGCTTCAAGCCGCCCAGGAGCAAATCGCCACCCTCCAGGCACGTATCGCCACTTTGGAAAGTAGGCCGACAGGTGGTGGCGGTGGCATCCCAGATCTCGAAAAGTATGTCTCGATCAACCCCGATTCGATGAATGGCGTGAAGGGCCCCCACATTATCTTCAAAGGCGTGAATGTTCACGTGCAGAGCGGTACAGGTGCAACCGCCGATACCACGAGCGGTCTGGGCAACCTGATCATCGGGTACAACGAAGTGGATCCGCTTGTGGGACTCACTCTTCGCAACGGATCACATAACCTGGTGGGAGGACAAATGAACTACTTCTCTTCCTCCGGGGGAGTCGTATTCGGCGCGAACAACAAGATCACTGGCCAATACTCTGCCGTTCTGGGCGGAGGGCAGAACACTGCCAACGGCATGTACTCAACGGTGTATGGCGGCCAACTGAACAGAAGCGTAATGCCCTACTCCTTCACCCCTGAGCAAAGTGGAGGTGGCAGCTGATCACCATCCCGACGGCCGGGTTCCCGTTTGGGAGCCCGGCTGCCCTCCTTGCCGGTCTCACCTTTCTACACGTCGACTCACAAATGAAAATCCGGCAAAGTATATGGAGCCTCCTCCAGATGGGAGTCGTTGGGATTAGATCAATCCTCGCTTCTGCAGATAGTCCTTATCAATAATCGCCGTGGTTTTGGGAAGCTGGCTGCGTTCCTGGAGCAGGCGTTCGACGTACTTGCCGATAAGGTCGGATTCGAGGTTCACCGTATCATTCACCTGCTTGAGGCCCAAGGTCGTCACTTTGGCCGTGTGCGGAATAATGGCGACGGAGAAGCCGCGATCGCTTACCTCGTTGATTGTCAGGCTGATGCCATCGACGGTGACGGACCCCTTCGCAATGCAGTAGCGGAGAATCTCTTGTGGCGCTTCGATGGTGAAGAAGATCGCATTGCCTTCTTGATGGCGACTGCGAACCGTGCCCACGCCATCGACATGACCCGCAACGAGATGCCCGCCGATCCTTTCGTTGAGTTTCATAGCCCGCTCAAGATTCACGGGTGTTCCCGCGGTCAATAAACCCAGCGTCGTGACGGACAGCGTTTCCGGCGACACTTCAACAGAGAAATCGCGTTCACCCTTTGAGATGACCGTGAGGCAAATCCCGTTCACGCTGACGCTGTCGCCGATCTTCAGATCGCCCATCACCATCGAGGCAAGAATCGTCATCCTCGTCCCGGCAAGGGTCTTCTCCAGCGAAGTGACCGCGCCCATTTCTTCGACGATGCCGGCAAACATCAGTCCTTCCTCGTCATGATCTGCCTCACCACATACACAAACAGGGCGAGCAGCACAATCACACCGATCGTGGCCAGCACGCCAATTACGACATTTTCTGTCGCCATCTCTTTCATCGCGTCGCCATTATAGCATCGGCCTACCTTTTCCTCATCGCTAGCCAGAACAGCCCCGCCGCGACTCCTTGAATGCCTGCAATGATGGTGAACGCACCGGCATAACTCATATTCGCAATCAGCACTCCAGCCAGCAGCGGCCCGCTGGCATGGCCGATGTCCCCGATGGTGCCCTGCATGCCCATGCCCGCCCCTAGCGTCTTGAACTCGGAGCTGTCCGCGACGAATGCCGAGGACGACGAAGATACAACGGCCTCCCCAAATCCAAATCCGGCGGAGAGGAAGAGCAAGGCAGCGAACATCGACACATAGGGGATGCAGACGAATGTAGCCGCACAGATCAAAAGGCCCATCATGATCAGTGGCTGTCTCCCGACTCGATCTGACACCCTCCCCATAATCGGCTTGGAGAAGAACGACGTGCCGGCCTGGACGGTGAATAAGAGCCCGACCTCGCCGGGATTCAATCCCACCGATACGCCGTACAACGGCAGAAAAGCCATCAACGCGCCGTTCGCAATCATCTTTGCGGCATCAGTGCAACTCGTGATCAAGACCTTTCGGTTGTGCGCGACAATGACAAAACCCTTCCACATTTCCGCAAGTACGGGAGCCAGCCCTTTGTCGCGGACCCGAGGCGGGGGCGGCGTCAGATGGAGACTATAGAAAATGACGAGCGCGATACACCCGAATACACCGGCAGTGACAAAGGCGGATGAGAACCCCGCAGCGTAGACGAGATAGCCGCCGATGAACGGCCCAAGCAGCGCACCGGATTGGGTACACGCGGTATAAGTCCCCAGCGCCGCGCCGCGTCGTTCTCGATAGAGTTCCGCCACCGTCGCCAAGGCGCTCGGCGCGAAGATGGCCGTCGCCAGACCGTGGAACATGCGCAAGGCAGTCAGGAGGTTCAAGTCCGACACGAAGGGGTAGATAAAAGGCGGAAGTCCAAACGCCACGACGCCGACCCTCAGCAACATCCGGCGGCCATAGATATCCGACAATGCCCCGGACGGGAGCTTCAGGAACACGCCCGTCAGAGTGGAGACCGACACTATCAGGCCGATACGTTCCGGCCCCGCACCCAGCGATTCTGCAAACAACGCTAGTACCGGCATCCGCACCATGTTGTAGCTAATGAAGCAGAACACGCCGATAGTGCAGAGTAAAGTAAACCTGCGCGAGGTGGTCATAGCGCCGGTATGCTCTTGCGGTCTGAGTCACTCGGACTGTGCAGCGTCGCTATGGCCTCCTTCAAGAACGCTATGTCACCGGGCGGCAGCGAAGGCGCAGCGACGGCCGCTTGCACCACACTATCCGGATGCTGCTGCATCTCTTGGCTCAGACGATTTGCGACCTCGACAGCCCGCACCAGCCTCCGAGTCAAACTCCCTCCGATGAACGGGCGGATAAGAGAGAGGAGTCCCGACAGGAAGCGATTGTCCAATCGAAGATATGATACCAACGTGGTATCGACAGCATCGGCCCCATTCGACTCTCTGATTGGATTCATTCTGACCAGAATCACGGCCTTGCCGGAGATGCGCGGAAGGAATCTACTGACATGGTCCCCTTCCAGATAGTAGATCCTGGCGAAGAAATCCTGGTAGATGAGATGCACCAAGCCCTCCGCCCCTTCTCCATCATTCCCCCAAAATTGATCGGTGCCTCTCATGGCAGCCTGATACGGCGCCAATCCGAGACGATTGACGAGAGTGGCAGTCATCGGTGGGCGATCGAGCACGGCACGATACAGTGTCTCTGGCAACGGGGTGCGGATCGGGCCGACTTTGTTCGCCGTTGTATAGCTGGTAATGATGGGCTGAAGCCGACAGGCCCATGCGGGCGTTACCTGTTCGACTGGAAATGTGACTCCGGCATGGTGAGCCGACAAGACACAGGTCTGCGATTGGGCGTGAATCGACGGGACCAGCGCACCCAGCCCGAAGATAATGGCCAGGGTGGGCACACCCGCCCTTTGCAAAGAAAATATCTGGACATTCATAACGGCGGCTTTTGGACCGAGATGGTGAGCTGGATGGGAAAGAGTTGGCGCGGATCTTGTCGGAACCGCGCTTGCCGCAGCAAGGTTTCAACAGATGGTGTGACGGCGCCCTCGAACGAGACTTGTCCGTTCGTGAACACTTTGAGCGGCTTCGAGATATCAATAAGTTGATCGTTCAAGAAGAGGCTGTAGCGTTGGACGCGCTCGGCCTTCACTTCGATACGATCATCCCGCACAATCGCCGCATCGAGCCTGGCATATTCCCGGCGCTTGATTCGCTCGTCACGCCTGTCGACCAGATCTTCTGAAAATGCCGCGATGGGATCGGTCGACTCAAAACGCAGCCAGTTGAACGGCTGGAAGTGGCTCGCTTCACGCACCACTGTTATGCTTGTTGGTAGCGGGTTACGCCGCTGGCGATTCAACCACACGATTAAATCCGGCAATTCTTCCCTCGGAAAGTAATGACCGCCAGCCATGGGATGTTCGCGTTGATGCTCCCGATAGACATATGGAATACCAAGGGCTGTCAGTTCACGTCCAATCGAACGGCTCAATTCGACCGGCATGACCTGATCCTTCGCGCCGTGAATGATGTAAATCGGAGTATTCCGCAGGTTTGCGAGGAACGGCATGAGCACATCGTCCAAACCGCTCGCCATTGGTGCGATCCCTGCAAACAACGGCGCATGGTGCATGCCGATCAACCAGGCGCCGATACCTCCGTTCGACATGCCCGTCAGAAAGATTCGATCGGGGTCGACATGATACCGCCGACGCACCTCCCGGATCGTCGCCAGCACGAGTTCTTCCGCACGCCGCGTGAACCATGCACCGGATGGATAGGTCGGACAGGCCAGCAGATAGTCGTCACCTAAGCGAGCCTGCCACCGTTCGAGATACACGTCGCCCGTAAACCCGGCTCCATGCAGGCAGACCACCAGACCATACCCTTTTGATGGCTGGTAGGTCAGCGGGATGGAAAGAGCGAGTGGATAGTCACGGCCCTGGATTTTAATTCGCTCTTCCGGCAGCGTTCCGATCGGCTGACTCCGGTAGACCCGTTCCGTCTGGATAATACGAGTGATGCGCTCAACCGAGGCCTCAGCCTGGGGCAGGATCGCGCCGAGCAGGCGGTCGGCTTCCTCGCCGTCAATTGTATCGAGATACTGAAAGACGAGGGATCCGAGAGTATCGGGAGACGGAACATTCGATTGAGCGAAACTAAAGGTGGGACAACAGACGACGACAGCCAGAAGCATGAGGCCTCGGACCCAGCGGCTCACACGTCACCTTCCACGACGACATCATCCGCGACCGATCGGATGTGAACATTGCGCAGCTTCAGGGCCTGGACAAGTCGTACAGGACTCTTCCCGCCGATGACGGCTTTGGCATCGCGCCCACCCAAAAGCGTCGGCGCCACATAGAAGCGAACATGATTTACCAGTTTGGCCTTCAACATCGCCGCATTCATTTCGCTGCCGCCTTCGACGAGCAGGGAGATGATCCCCCGTCGGCCTAGCTCCTTGAGAAGAGCGGGCAGCGACACTCGTCCGCGAATGGCTGGAAACACGGCCGCCTCAATTCCCTTTTTCTGGATTGCCCGTACGCGAACCGCCGGAGCGAAACGAGTTGTCGCAACGAGCGTTCTGGCCTTATGTTGCTGACTCAGCACCTGCGCATTAGATGGCACTCGCAGCCTGCTATCCACAATGATACGAAGGGGCTGCCGCGCGGCCAGATTCCGTAATTGCGCTCCCGTCCTTGCCGTCAACGACGGATTGTCGGCCAGGACCGTGCCCACCCCGACCAGCACGGCATCCACCTGTCCACGTAGTTCATGCACTTCCTGACGGGACATTGTACTGGTAATCCACCGGGAGTCGCCTGATGCTGTTGCGATCTTCCCATCAAGCGTCATCCCAGCTTTCAGCGTGACATAGGGGCGCTTCGTTCTGATCCAATGGGAATAGGCCCTGTTTAACTCCTCTGCCTCACGGCGGGCAACACCGGTCGTCACCGTGAGGCCGGCCCGGCGTAGTTGTGCGACTCCCCTTCCCTTCACTGAGGGATTGGGATCGCTCATCGCAATGACAACCCGGCTGACACCGGAGTGCACCACGACCGGCGCGCAAGGCGGAGTTCGCTTCTTCAGATGACAGCAAGGCTCGAGTGTAACGTAGAGGGTGGCGCCACGCGCCTGCTTTCCTGCCTGCCGAAGGGCTAAAATTTCTGCGTGAGGCTGACCGGAACGGAGATGATATCCCTGTCCGATGATCCGGCCCCGCTTCACTACCAGGGCCCCGACCATCGGATTCGGGCTTGTCGTCCCCTGACCCCTTGCCGCCAGGCGAAGGGCCAGGGTCATGTACCGGAGATCCTGTGCGCGGCTGGTCACCGCTTCTTGCGAGCGACGCGGGATCGGCTGCGGGTTGCCCGTGCCGATTTCGTCGACTTCGCTCGTGACTTGGAGGATGGCTTTGCGGCCTTCTTCGCATCGGCTTCTGCCAGGGCAGCATGGGCTGCAGCCAAACGGGCAATGGCCACTCGATAGGGAGAGCAACTGACGTAGTCCAATCCGAGTTGATGACAGAACTCGACGGAGCTTGGATCACCCCCATGTTCCCCGCAAATGCCGAGTTTGATGCCGGGACGGGTCTTACGTCCGCCCTCGATCGCGGACTTCATCAATGCCCCTACCCCCTCACGATCGAGTACAGCAAAGGGATCCGCATCCATAATGCTGGACGTTCTATAGAAATCGATGAATTTCGCCGCATCATCCCGGGAAAATCCGAAGGTCGTCTGCGTCAAATCGTTCGTGCCGAACGAGAAGAATTCGGCCTCTTCGGCAATACGATCGGCGGTCACGGCGGCACGCGGCAACTCGATCATCGTCCCGACCAGGTAGGAGAGCTTCACGTTGTAACGCTTCATCGTCTCCTGAGCGACCTCGCGAACCAGGTCTTTCTGCGATTTCATTTCGGACACCATGCCCACCAGCGGAATCATGATCTCCGGCACGATCTTCTTGCCTTCCTTAGCCAACTCGCAAGCCGCTTCCATGATCGCCCGCGCCTGCATCCGTGTAATTTCCGGCATCGTGATGCCAAGCCGGCACCCGCGCAGGCCGAGCATGGGATTAAACTCGTGCAGTTCTTCGACGCGCGCGAGTAACCGGCGCTTCTCTTCGAGCTTTGCACCGTCCCTCCCCGTTAATTCGAGTTGCGCGATCTCAACCATCAGATCTTCGCGTTTCGGCAGGAATTCGTGGAGCGGCGGGTCGAGCAATCGAATCGTGACCGGATAGCCCTGCATCTCCCGATAGAGGCCGATGAAATCCTGCTTTTGAAGCGGCAGGAGCTGATCGAGAAATTTCTCACGTTCCTCCTTCGTCCGCGCCAGAATCATCTTCTGCATGATCGTGATGCGATCCTCGGCAAAGAACATATGCTCCGTGCGGCAGAGACCGATGCCCTCCGCGCCAAATCCCCTTGCGATGTTGGCTTGTTCGGGGCCATCCGCGTTGGCACGGATACGCAACTTCCGTGCGTTATCGGCCCATGCCAGAATCGTGGAAAATCGCTGATACTTGTCCGACTTTTTCGAATCCAGCTTGCCCTGGATGACCTGAATGATCTCTGACTCCACGACCGGAATGTCGCCTTCATAGACGTTGCCGGTCGAACCATTGATGGAGAGATAGTCGCCCTCACGGAACGTCTTTGCGCCGATCCTAACAGTTTGGCTATCAAGAACTTCCACGGCTTCACACCCGGCGACGCAGACCTTGCCCATTTGCCGGGCCACCACTGCGGCATGCGATGTCATCCCGCCTCGCGCGGTCAAAAACCCGGCCGCCGCATCCATACCGTGAATGTCGTCGGGACTCGTCTCCTGCCGGACTAACACCACGCGGTCGCCCGCAACCTTCATATCCACCGCACGGTCCGACGTCAGCGCAATCTTCCCGGCTGCCGCCCCGGGACCGGCAGGCAAACCTTTGCCGAGCGGATTCGATTTCGACTCTTCCTTGGTATCAAAAATCGGATAGAGGTACTGCGCCAGTTGATCCGGTCCGATCCGCTGCACAGCCTCCTGCTTGGAGATCAAGCCTTCCTTCACCATGTCCACGGCAATCTTCACTGCGGCAATGCCGGTGCGTTTACCGACACGCGTCTGCAACATGTAGAGCTTCCCCTCCTGGATGGTGAATTCCAGGTCGAGCATGTCGCGGTAGTGTTTTTCAAGCTTCTTGTAGGTATACTCGAGTTCCTTGTAGGCCTCCGGAACGTTCTTCGCGAGCGCGCTGACGGGCAGCGGCGTCCTGATCCCGGCCACGACGTCCTCGCCTTGGGCATTCATGAGACATTCACCGAAAAACGCCTTGTCCCCTGAGCTCGGACTCCGGGTAAAGGCCACACCGGTTCCGCTGGTTTCGCCCATGTTGCCGAAGACCATGGCCACCACGTTGACGGCTGTGCCCCAGGAGTCCGGAATCCCGTAGAGCCTGCGATACGTAATGGCGCGAGCCCCGAACCACGAGGTGAACACAGCATTGATTGCCAGGCGCAGCTGATCGAGTGGGTCGTCCGGAAAATCTTTCTTAGTTTCTTCCTTCACGAGCGCCTTGAAACTCGCGACCAACTCACGGAGATGGCGAGCATCCAAATGCGTTTCGTGCGCGACCCCGACTTCGGCCTTCTTATGTTTCAGGATAGCTTCGAAGTGTTCGCGCGGCACGCCCATCACAATGCTCCCGTACATCGAGACAAAGCGGCGATAGCTGTCCTGCGCAAACCGGTCGTTTCTGGTCTTGGCCGCCAGCCCTTCGACGGTCTTCGTCGTAAGCCCAACGTTCAGCACCGTGTCCATCATGCCCGGCATCGACGCGCGGGCGCCGGATCGAACCGAGACCAGCAGCGGCCGTTCCGGGTCCCCGAAGCCCATGCCCATTGATCGTTCCACACGCTTCAGCGACTGCAAGGCGGCCTCCCACATCCCTGGGGGATATTTCCTGCCCTGCTTGTAGTACTCGACACAGGCCTCTGTGGAGATTGTGAAGCCCGGCGGAACCGAGATCCCCAAATTGGTCATCTCCGCCAGTCCAGCGCCCTTGCCGCCGAGTAGTTCCTTCATGTTTGAAGTGCCCTCGGCTTTGCCGTCTCCGAAGTAGTACACGTATTTCATCGCCACGCCTGCTTCTCCTTTGCGATCCACTCAGTGCATTACGGTCGAGTTGCGGGTTGCCGCCAGCTCAAGGTGCAACCGATACCGGCCGACAAGATACCGCCTGATTACGAGACCGGACATAATCACCGCAGCCACAAATCCGACGAAGGCCATGAGCCGATAGTCCGCCTGAACGCCACGGTCGAAATAATAGCGGCCGTCGGCCCCCTGTCGCACCTTTATTTCTTTGTCCAGCAGATGGGGCTTTCCTGTCGGATCGGATAGATTGATCCACTCGGAACAGAGCCGGACAGGATCGGAAGCCCCGGTCAGGCGTTGCCAGCTCAACCGGAGACAGATATCCGAGGCGGGATTAAACAGATCCGGCGTCTTCACGAGTTCGTCGAGGTTCACCCCGCTCATCCAGATGCCGACCAGAAACACGAGATTGCAGAGCACGATCAGGACCCACGTCACCCCTGAGCTGAATCGCCGAATCCGGGCATCACGTGACGCTTCGTCACTCATGACGGCAATCGGGACATCCGCTCGAGGATGTACTGGCATAGAAAATCGTCCTGATTAACTCCCTTGTACCACAATCTGTGAGAAGTCGGCGAATGACACAAACAAATCATCGACTTCCTTGAGCAGCGACAACCGGTTGTTTCGGACCGCCGGATCCTCCGCATTCACCATCACCGCCTCGAAGAACGCATCGATGGCCGGCTTGAGTTCCACCAGCACAGCCATCGCCTCGTCATAACGCCCCGCCTGGAGCTGTGCGGCCATGCTCGCTCGCTCTTCCATCGCGGTATGCAGCCGGCCCTCGGACGGATGTTGAAACCGTTCCGGATCTACCGGCGTCCGGTCCCATTGTTCTTTTTCCACCAACCGATGCGCTCGTTTGAAGCCGACGATCAACGAATCAAACTCCGCCCGAACGGCCATTGCCTGGAGCGCTTTCATGCGCTCCAACAGGTCCCGCAGATCGAAAGTCTGCCGATCCGCCACCTTGAGCACGGCGTTCATCACATCATCCCGCAACCCATGCACGGTCCGGCCATAGTGGCGGACCCGTTCGAACAAAAAGTCCACCAGCCGCTGCAGCGCCTCGCCGCCTGGAGCCGGAGCGGCCTTGAACCCAGCCGACGCCACAATGGATTGCGCCTTGTGAATCGCCTGCCCGAAGTTTCTGAACGTTACCCCTTCCAAGAGGATGCGCACGATGGCCGTCGCATGGCGCCGCAATGCGAAAGGATCTTCTGACCCGGTCGGCACAATTCCCACATGAAAAAACGCGGCGAGTGAATCCAGCCGGTCGGCGAGGGACAGCACTTGGCCTTCGACCGTTTTCGGCAACTCCCCTTCAAGTGACCGAGGAAGATACTGTTCGCGAATGGCGTGGCTCACTGCCGGAGATTCCCCGTCATGCTTGGCATATTCTCCACCCATGATGCCCTGCAACTCTGGAAATTCGCCGACAATCCCGGTCAACAGATCCGCTTTACACAACGCGGCGGCCCGCTCACATTCTTGCGTCAACGTTCCCCGGGGGGAATCGACCAGTGCGCTGATCACCCCGGCCAGGATCGTCACCCGTTCCTGCTTCTGAGCCATCGTGCCCAGCTTTTGATGAAAGGTCACTCCGCTCAGCTTCTTGACCCTCGCTTCGAGTTTCACTTTCCGATCTTCATCGAAGAAAAAATTGGCGTCTGCCAGGCGAGCCGCCAACACCCGTTCGTTGCCTGCCCGAATGAGCGACATATCTTTCATTTGGTTGTTGGCCACGGCAATGAAATGCGCCGCCAGGTTGCCGGATTTCTTGTCCCGTACCGAGAAGAACCCTTGATGTTCTTTCATTGAAGTCATGAGGATCTCCGGCGGGACGGCCAGATACTCGGGTTTGAAGGTACCGAGAATGGCACAGGGCCATTCGGTGGTGTACACCGCCTGATCGAGCAAGGCTGCATCGACGTTCAATCCGACGCCGCCTTTGGCGCAGAGTCGATCCAGTTGCTCTTGAATCGCGCTTCGACGGCGTTCGGGATCGACCAACACCCCCGCTCGCTCAAGCCCCAGACTGTAGGTCTTAAAATCCCGCACTGCGATGGGCTTTCCGCTGCCCATGACGCGATGACCATACGTCCGATCGCCGGCCTTAATCCCGGCCGCTTCCACCGGCACGACTTTTCCCGCATACAGCGCAACCAGCCACCGCACCGGCCTCGCGAAGCGCACGCCCGCTTCGTTCCATTTCATCGATTTGGGAAACGACAGCTTCCCGACGAGTCGGGGCAGCAAATCCAGCAAAACCACCTTGGTGGGACGTCCAGCGTCCTGCTTCACAGCGAAGAGATAGTCACCTTTCGGAGTCGAGCGTACTTCCAGACTTTCGACGGGAACGCCTTGGGCCGTCGCGAACCCGATTGCGGCCTTGGTCGGCTGGCCCGCCTGGTCAAATGCCACCGATTTTGACGGCCCCATCGCTTCTTTCACGATGGCCGCCTGATGCACAGCCAACCCGTCCACCACCAAGACCAGTCGCCGGGGCGTGCCATACGTGTTAATGGAACCGGACGAGAGTCGCGCTTCACCTAAGAGATGCTCAGCCTGTTCTCTCAGAGAGGTCAGGGCGGGAACGATGAATTCAAACGGCAGTTCCTCGGTGCCGATTTCCAGCAACAACTCGGCACTCCCTGCCGAGTGCACAGTTTTCCGGTGAGGCTTCCTGGCCTGGGATCTTTTCATACGCAATGAATTACCTGCGGCCTGAGCCGGCCTTTGATCGAATTTTATGCGATGACTGACTGCGTTCGATGAGCGGATGGCCCATCGCGGCACGCTCTTCGATATACCGCTCGGCGCATTGCCTGGCCAGTGCTCGCACGCGGCCGATATAGCCGGTCCGTTCCGCCACGCTGATCGCACCGCGCGCATCAAGCAGATTGAACACATGGGAGGACTTGATACAGTAGTCGTAGGCAGGCAGCGTCAAGCGCTTGTCGGTCTGCGCGAGCAATCGCTTACACTCGGCCTCGTACGACTGGAAAGTGTTCATGAGCATGCCCACATCGCCCTCTTCGAAGTTGTAGCGCGAACCCTGTACCTCGGTCTCATGATGGATATCCCCATATTTGATCGTATCGGTCCAGGCGAGATCAAACACGTTGTTCACCTGTTGCAGATACATGGCGATGCGCTCCGTGCCATAGGTGATCTCACCCGTGATCGGACTCAACTCGATACCACCGATTTCCTGAAAATAGGTGAACTGGGTAATCTCCATCCCGTCAAGCCGTACTTCCCAGCCTAGTCCCCAGGCACCCAGGGTCGGCGACTCCCAATCGTCCTGGATAAACCGAATGTCGTGCTGTTTGGGGTTGATCCCCAGTTGAGCGAGGCTTTCCAGATACAGCTCTTGAATGTTGTCGGGAGCGGGCTTCAACACCACCTGATACTGATAGTAATGCTGCATGCGGTTTGGGTTTTCGCCGTACCGACCGTCAGTCGGGCGACGGCAGGGCTGCGGGTAAGCGGCGCGCCAGGGTTCCGGCCCCAACGACCGCAGAAACGTCGCGGGATGAAACGTACCGGCGCCCATTTCCATGTCGTAGGGCTGGTGGATGACACAACCCTGATCGGCCCAGAAGCGATGCAGCGTAAGGATCAGTTCCTGAAAGTTCACAGAAGGTCCAGTCTGGTTGGGGGAGTATGAATAGGCGCTAGTTCACTACCACAAAATGACGGGCCAAGCTAACAAGAATGCTTTTGCCCTGTCAAGCAACAATCCCTCTGCGATCAAGGAGTTGCAAAGCAGTCTCCATCGATCACCCCGATCCGGCACGAGCGGGTCGGAGTACAGTGCACCTTGATCAATTTCACCTGCTCTTGACGAAATCGAATGGAGTCCTCTATTCTCAGAATTCTTGACTAACTCAGTCGGAATTAGAGTCGCCCGGCAGTGAAACTTTCAAAAAAGAGTGAATATGGACTCCGGGCTCTGCTTGAACTGACCCTCGCGTACGGGACTGCAACACTGCAGCGCCATGATATTGCTGCCCGCCAACATATCCCGGTTGAGTTTCTCGAACAGATCCTGCTCGCGCTCAAGCGTGCAGGACTCCTCGCAAGCCGCAGGGGGATGAAGGGTGGCTACACGCTCATCAAGTCGCCCGAGGAGATCACCCTGGGCCAGGTGATCCGCATTCTTGACGGGCCGCTCGCTCCCATTTCGTGCGTGAGCAAGACTGCTTATCAAAAATGCCGCGACTGCCCCTACGCCAACAAGCCGCAATGCCCCGTGCAACACGCCATGGGCCCCGTGCGCGACGCCATTGCAGGCATTCTCGATCACTACACACTGGCCGACTTTACTTCCGGTCATCATCACAATTAACCACGGACCAAACCGTGCTGGTGTTGATCGTGATTAATGCCGGGACGGTTAATAGCGCTCTCGGACATGGATTTTCCACACCTATTCAGATCCAGCCGCACTGTTGCTTAAACCAATCTAATAGAATGCGTACTTAGCGCTGGTCGGCCTGGTCCTCAACAGGTACGCGCTCTTCATCAACCGGGAGAGCATCCGGAATATCTGGTCGAGGTTTGCACCTATTCTCATCGGGCCGATAGTGGCGGTTGTTGGATTCAGCTTGTCCATAGTGCTGGTAGCACCCGACCTACATTCTACGTTCACTGCCTAAGAGTCTTTTCCCGATCGTCGTTTTGTTCGACACCTTTTTGCCCATCCGGTTTTCCATAAATTACAGTCAGGTTCGCCGATTAACAGCTCACCTCCGGGTCGAATCTCTCTCCTGTCATTCATGATTTTGTAGGCAGTTCAAGCTCAGCTGCATCTGCAGGTCATGCAGGGAAAAACCTACGAGCACTAATTCTCTCTTTTCTCATGGTTTGTTAGCTTTACTTGCAGCGCTGAATGCCGCACCCTACACGTCTACCTACTTATGAATTCCATTCATCATATAACTACTTATTAAATAATACTTTTTATCTAATTTTCGATTCGGCATCACTCTTGCTCTCGCACTCACCCGTTCGCGGAAATTGGGGAAACACATGATCCTTTTCATTGTCTTGATCACCTTGGCTGTAGCCCTGAGCATCATCGCAGCACCTCACACCAAACCATTACATCAGGTCCTTTCATGAACAATCTCTCTTTAGACTCGAACCAAGTATCCATTAAGAAGTCCACGATTTCACCAATCTATTCGATAATTCTTGGCATCATGCTGAGCTCACTGACCGGCTGCGGGGCCGGCGGCGAGGGAGTACCGGCGGTTTCGACTTCCGCTGGCCCGACCGGAGCCACCGCAAGCCTGGCGTGGGATCCAGTCCAGGATCCATCTGTCTATGCCTATTATGTTCATTACGGGAGACAGTCGGCCGGCCAGCCCGGTGCCTGCAACTATGAAGACTCCATGTATGTGTCTACTCCTTCGGCAACCGTCATGGGGTTGGATCCTGATACACGCTATTTCTTTTCCGTGAGCGCCTATAACGGGGTGCAGAGCGCTTGCTCGAACGAGGTATCGACAGTCACTCCTCCCTCTCAAACCTAGCCGGAAGGTTTCAGTTCCGACCTTCACACAGAGATTCCGGCGGGTTGATCATCCATTCGCCGACCCCTTCATTGACTCCCCTTATATGTTTTGTTAGCCTCAAGTCCCGCCGCGTTGCTGCCCAATGGTAAAACGAAGTCACCTCGGGGAGCAGCCCGGCTTTTTTCCTGAAAGGAGTTCCGATGGCCAGTTCAACCGCCACGCCCGAATTGCTCACCGCGCTGCAGAACAAGGCGACCCAACTCCGTATTGAAAGCGTCCGGGCCACCAGCGAAGCCGGAAGCGGTCATCCGTCCAGCTGCTGTTCTGCCGCCGACATCGTGTCGGCATTGTTTTTCTCTGTCATGCGGTACGACCCGAAGAACCCAAAGGCCCCCAACAGCGATCGATTCGTGCTCTCAAAAGGCCATGCCGCCCCGCTGCTTTATGCTGCCTGGGCTGAAGCAGGACTCTTCCCCAAGACCGACCTCCTGCAGTTACGCACCTTGTCCTCCGATCTGGAAGGACACCCGACCCCGCGCTTGTCCTTTGTCGACATGGCGACAGGCTCGTTGGGGCAGGGACTGCCGGTGGGGATCGGGATTGCTCTCAATGCCAAGTTTGTCGACAAGCTGGATTACCGGACCTATGTCCTGATGGGCGACGGTGAATCGGTGGAGGGATCCGTGTGGGAAGCAGCGGACGTGGCACGCCACCACGGATTGGACAACCTCTGCGCGATCATCGACGTCAACCGGCTCGGTCAAAGCGACCCTACCATGTTGCAGCATGACATGGAGGCGTATCGTGCACGCTGGTCGGGATTCGGTTGGCATGCGCTCGTCGTGGATGGACATGATCTCTCCGCCCTGGTAAAGGCCTTTCACGAAGCAGCCAACACCAAGGGCAAACCTACGGTGCTCCTCGCCAAGACCTTCAAGGGCCGCGGAATTTCCTTTATGGAGAACCACCCCAGTTGGCACGGGAAACCTGTCCCCAAAGGCGAAGAGACCCAGAAAGCAATCGATGAGCTGACCAAGCAGTTGAAGCCGAGCACATTCGCGCTCTCCATTCAGAAACCTGCAGCTTCAGCACCGGGCACCGCGGCAACCGGCGCGCTGGCCCCTTCACCATACAAGCCGGGAGACTCGGCCGCCACGCGCGAGGCGTTCGGCGTCGCACTGGAAGCTCTGGGCGCCGCCAACCCCTTGGTGGTGGGACTTGATGCCGACGTCAAGAACTCGACCTATACCGATAAGTTCGGCAAGAAATTCCCCGACAGATTCTTTGAGAATTTTATTGCTGAGCAAAATATGCTGGGCGCTGCTGCCGGGCTTGCCGCCTGCGGCAAGATTCCTTTCGTCGCCACCTTTGCTGCCTTCTTCACGCGCGCGTACGATTTCATCCGCATGGCCGCGATCAGTCAATCGAACATCAAATTGGTCGGCACCCACGTCGGCGTCAGCATCGGCGAGGACGGCCCGTCCCAGATGGGACTCGAAGACATCGCCATGATGGCGGCCCAGCCCGGGGTTGTCGTCCTCTACCCTTCTGACGGAACATCCACCTATCGTCTCGTAGAGATCGCCGCCAACCACAAGGGCATGGTCTATTTACGAGCCGGTCGTCCGAAATCGCCGGTCGTGTACGGACCTGAAGAGCGATTCCATATCGGCGGGAGCAAGGTGCTGCGCCAGAGCGCCACAGATGTCTTGACCATCGTGGCGGCAGGCGTGACTCTGTTCGAAGCCCTCAAGGCCTACGACCAGTTGAAAGCGTCGGGCATCAGCGTACGGGTAGTCGATCTCTATAGTATCTCGCCTATTGACCGGGCCACTCTCATGGACTGCGCGAGAGCCACACAAGGCCGCATCCTGACGGTTGAAGATCATTATGCCCACGGCGGCTTGGGTGATGCGGTGCTCAGTGCGGTAGGCACGGAAGGCATCAAAGTCCATAAGCTCGCCGTGCGCGCGATCCCGCACAGCGGGAAGCCGGACGAACTGATCGATCATTTCGGGATCGGAGCCCGGTCCATTGTCGAAACAGCCAAGCAAATCCTCAAGTAACCGGGCCGGCTCCCCTTCGTCCAGCCAGCTCGACAAAATTCCCCTCCTCAACATTCTGAGGGGGCAGGATCGTCAACGCGTCCTCCACGAACTCACGGAAGCCCGCTACGGAAAGGGTGAGTTCATTTTCCGCGAAGGCGACCCCACAGAATACTTTCATATTGTGAAAGAAGGCACCGTCAAGTGCGTCAAATCCACGCCGGACGGAAAAGAGTGCACGCTCAAGATGCTGATGCCCGGGGACCTGTTCTGCTGCGATGCCGCCGCCTTTGACGGAGCGTCCCATCCGGGTACCGCCCAGCCGATGGGCGATGTCAGTGTCCTCCGCATGAGCAAGAAGGCCTATTTCGAGATGCTGCGGAGGAGCCCGGAGGCGGCGCTGGAAGTAATCAAGTACCTGGGCAATCGTTTGAACGAGGCGCAGGAGAAGACCAAGATTCTCGCGACGGATCGAGCGGACCAACGGTTGGCATCGTTGCTGGTTGATCTGGCCGCGCGCAGCGGTTTCCAGGATTCTCAAGGAATTAAGCTGACAGTGCGACTCACTCGCCAGGACATGGCGAATATGGTGGGCACCACGACCGAGACCGTCATTCGAATCATGAGCCGATTCAAGCGAGACCAATTGGTCGCGGGAACGGCGAATCGACTTGTCATCCGCAATCTGGACAAGCTCAAAGCTCTCGCCTCGGCATAACTCGACCCGCCACCCTTCCAGTCCGGCAAGACGAACTATTTTCACAAACATGACATATGTCATGTTTTTATCATCTCCGCTTTCGTATCCTGCAGCATACCGGGACGCGGATACGTTCCTCGGAGAGCCGGCGCCGACAACTCCGTCGCCAGCTTGTCTGAGCCTGTCGATATCTTCACAACCAGGAAAAGGAGAGCGCTCATGCACACTATCCCTTCACACCGATTCTTCATGCTGGCAGCAGGAATCGGGACCTTGATCCTTTCGAATTTCACCGGCGCACTGTCGCCGGCCATGGCCAAAACCCATGAGATCGCTATGACCGCCGTGGAAACTGACGTCGTCATCGACGGCGGAGGAGAGAAATATGCCGCATGGACTTTCAACGGCACCATCCCAGGCCCGGTTGTCCGCGTGACCGAAGGCGATACCATTAACTTCACCCTGACGAATCCCGCCACGAACAAGAATCCGCACGCCATGGACTTCCATGCAGCGGAAATCGACTTCCTGAAGAACTACCGCGCCATCAATACGGGGGAAACGATCAGCTTCACTTTCGTCGCGAAGAAGCCCGGGATTTTCTTCTATCACTGTGGGGCCCCCCCGATGATTCAGCATGTCGCGCGCGGAATGTTCGGCGCCATCATCGTCGATCCGAAAGATGCCAAGGCCTGGCCAAAAGCCGATCGGGAGTATGTGCTCGTGCAATCGGAATACTTCAAAAATCCGAACGACGTGCAGGCCATGTTCGACAGAAAGTATGACGGCGTAATGTTCAACGGAGGGATCTTCAAGTATCATCCGTTCGTATCCGGCGGCGGGAAGCTTGACGCCAAGCCGGGCGAGCGCGTGCGCATCTACTTCGTCAACGCGGGACCGAACGAGTTCTCTTCGTTCCATCCGATCGGCGAGATCTGGGACAACGTCTATGAAAGCGGCAATCCCGCCAACAAGCTGACCGGCGTGCAAACCTATGTGGTCGGACCCGGGAGCGCGGCAACGTTCGACGTCGTGGTCGAATCAGCCGGAGCCTATCCGTTGGTGACGCACTCGTTGACCGGAGCCCTTCGCGGAGCGACCGCGGTGCTCCTGGCCTCTCCCGATGCCAAGCCAATGCCCCTCATGCCGATGGTGCCCTGGGAGTTGCCCGCAAAGTAGATTCTGGCGCGGCCGGCAGAATCCGGCTGGTTCCCTCTGGACCAGCCGGAGCTGTCCCGGGTAGTGAGACATACGATGGCGAACCCCCTTTCCCCATACGCGTTCCTGGTCGGGCTTATATTCTTCTTCCCCGGCAACGCCTTCGCAACGCAGGAGCGGATCACGCTCATGCTCACAGGCCCTGCCTGCACGCAAGTCCACAGCGCGATCGGCAGAACGCTCGAGCAGACTGCAGGCGTAAGACGCGTCGACCTCCAGGCTGTTCCGGGTCATGCCCTCATCGATATTGAGCCGGGAACCGTTACGGCCGAGGCCCTGGAACATCAGGTCAACGACCTTCTCGCAACACATCCGTCATGCCGCGCGGACATTATGAAGTCCTGCATTTCTGCGGACCCTCGATCTGCGAACACAGCGGTTCCCTAGGGCAACTCGTACACTGCCTCACTACTGCAGCTCCACCTGCTGTGATGCTAAGATGGCCGCGATTCCATGATCCGAACAGGCACTCCATCGGCCATCGACGTGTGTCGATCCACACTTTTGATCGGCCTCGTGCTATTGGTTTTCGATGCTCCTCAACTCCAGGCTCAGGAAGCCATTCTGGAATGGTTTCCCATCCGGCCCTATAATTTTGATTTCGCCCTTCGACAACAGTCGTTTGCCCCGAACGATCGGGAAATCGGGATTCAAGCCGGCATCACGGCCCTTCGATACGGCGATCTTGAAGTCCGCGCTACTTACCAATTTTTCAGTATCCACACGGACGAGTTCAAAACGGATCAAAATTCTGTTTTCTTGAATCCCCGCTGGAACAATTTTATCGATATTCTGGATTTCCCCAGGGGGATGCCGATCAATCGCGTCATTCGCCATGTCCTCTTCGGACCGCTCGAAGACCGTGCCGTACCGTACCTCGGCCTGTTGGGGGGAGTCGTGTTTTCAGGCACGGTCGGGGGGTTGTACGGAGGACAGTTAGGGGTGAGGTTCCCTGTCGCACGCGGGCTCTCAGTTGATTTCGGAGTCCAGTATTCCCGGATGCGACTCGAGGCACAGGGGCAACAAGGTGAGGCGGAACAATGGGTCTTGCTGACCGGTTTCCGGTACTAGGCATGTTGGCCGGACGCCATCTATCGTCGCTGGTCTTGTGGCTGAGCCTCAGTGGATGCGGCCTGATCGTCGATGCTATCGGTTTCATTCACCCGTTGGCCACGACGGAACTCGACGCGATTTGCGCGCGACATCAAATCCGAGTAGGCATGTCATTCGAGCCGGTTCAGCCATTCGTGTTCCCTGCTATCTATACCGACGAAGGCCTTCGCGTCACCGGCCTCGATGTGGAGCTTGTTCGGGAAATCAGCGCCGCGTTTTCGCAGTACTGCGGCGGTACCGAACCGATCGTGCCGACATTGCACCTGATTCGCTTCCGGAACCTCTTTATCGAACTTACGGAGGGCAATCTCGATTTCTTCGTGTCATCCATCAGCGCCAACGTGCCGGCGCCGAATCGGGTCGGGCTTGGCTACTCGAATCCGTACTTTGAGGCCGGGGGTACCGGGGGCATCGCTGCTCGACCGGAAGTGGCCGAGCGGTTCCGCGCGCATATCAGCCGGCAATCAACGGTCCCGGCGGATGCATTCTCCCGCTTGACCGTAGCCGTGCAGGAGGGAACCAGCGCGCAATTCTATGCGGAGTCGAGCCTGACAGGCATTCGGCTGGTGCTTTGCGATTCGCTTCCGGCTGCTCTTGAAACGAAGGATCCACCGATCGATCTCATCCTGGGGAAAGCGCCCGTGCTGGAGTACACGGTACGGCGCAGCAGAAAAGACTGGCATCTCCTCAGGTCGGAAAACGGCAAACCGCTTGTCCTGACCCGCGAACATTACGCAATCGTGACCGACGAGGAAAGTTACCGACTTCGACGGTTCCTGAACGAGCTTCTATTCCGGCTTGAGGAATCAGGGCGGCTCGCCGAAATGCGGCGCCGGTGGCTCGAAGAAGACTATGCTTATCCCCGGCGGGCTGCGACTGAAGGCTTGCCGTTCGCCGCGGAGAAAATGCCGCAACATTATGACCAGGGGCAATGTCGGCTGACTGACAACCGTTCACGATGAGAGAGAGGATGTCACGATGAAGACGAAATGGGTTACCGCACTGGTGGGAATCTTAGCGGTCTTGGCTGTCGACACCATGGCTCCCCGCACAAGCTGGGCGGTTGATCGCGCGGAGGCGGAGGAGACGGCCCGGCTCTTGGCCAAGCTGCTCAAAGCCGGCCGATTGGTGATTGAGCAGAACCAGCAGTTGATCGACGATCAGCATAAAGGCAACAAGGGATTCACCCCCGAGGTGTTCGAACAACAACTCATGCTTGAATTTCGCCAGCAGACCGGCCTTGATCTTTCCAAGCTTCAGGGCGCGCCCGCTACAGTACCGCCCTTGGCAAAGGAGTTGCTGCCGGCGTTCGTCGCCGCCAGCAAAGAGGTTGTGCGGGATGCGCAGGTCGTAATTAATCAGCGCGGAGTCGGGTACAAGAACTTCATTCCGGCCACCTACGGCAGTCAAGCTGCTGTACGTTTCTCCAAACAAACACGGGTCCGGCTGAAGCAGACCACCTTACAGCCACGCAATCCCAAGAATGAGCCGGATGAATACGAAGCCTCGGTGTTGAAATGGCTGTCAGGCCGTCCGAAGGCCGAAGCCTACGTGAGCGAGTTGACCGATGAGGGACAAACCTTGCGGGTAGTGATGCCGATCTACTATCACAAGGACTGCCTGACCTGCCATGGCGAGCCGAAGGGCGACCTCGATATTTCCGGCTATCCCAAGGAAGGCCACAAGGAAGGCGACCTCGCAGGGGCCATCACGGTCACGACGCCTTTGGGAATTCGCTAGACCTGATAGCCATCCAGAGGTATCGGGGCGGCCCAATGCTTTGACCCAGATCAGGCACCCCGCGGGAGTCTTGCATCACGCATCTCCCCTGCCGACATTACCGCTCAAGGAACGAGCGGCTTGGTCAGGTCATTATGGATCCGGTTATTGTCGGCATTTACATCGATTCCCCCGGCGGGTCGCGGTTTATCGAGATTGGTGTATTGGAACGTACCGAAGGGCTGGATCTGCTCGTCGGCGGGCAATTGGTTTCGGTTCCAGCCTCCGCCGAGCGCGCGAATGAGCGCAACCGAGGATCGCAGCAGTTCGGCTTTGATCTGGACAGAATCGATGCGGGCCGTGAGCGTATTGAGCTGTGCGTAAATGAGATCCAGGCTGGAGATCAGCCCCCCTGTATAGAGCTCCATGGACAGGCTTTGCGTTTTTTGCGTGGCTCCCACTGCAGCTTCCTGCCGGTTCGACGCGACGGTCAGCCGGTTCGTCATGCTCAGATTGTTTTCCACTTCACGAAAGGCGTTGAGTACCGTGGACCGGTACCGGTCTTCCGTCTCGCGGTAAGCCGACCACGACTGCTGCAATTGCGCGCGGCGATACCCGCCCTGGAAGAGGGGCAGCGAAACCGTGGCGCCGTAGGACCAGAAACTATTGGCGAGCGTGATCAGATTGAGACCGGCATCCTCGAACCCACCGCCTGCACGGAACGACACATTGGGATAAAAGGCGGCGCGGGCGATGCCGATGGCGCGGTTCGCCTGTGCCATCTGCCGCTCCATTGCGGCGATGTCGGGTCGGCGTTCCAGCAACGTCGACGGGAGCGTCTGCGGAATGGTGAACTTCGCCACCCGAAGAAGATCATTGACCGGCTCGATGCTAAAACTGGCCGGCGCCATGTTGAGGAGGATGGCAATCGACTGTTCGGTCACCTGGCGTAGGCCTTCGATCTGCGCTTTTTTGGTTTCCGTACTGAAGAGGAGCGATTCGGCGCGGGCCACGTCGAGCGCCGAGGCAATTTTGCCGACGAACTGCATGTGGACGATCTCAAGGGACTGTTTGTAGTAGGCGATTGTTTGGGCATAGATGGCAATTTGCGCGTCGAACGCCCGCAGCGTGAAATAGTTCGACGCGATTTCAGCCTGCAGGCTGAGGCGCGCCAGCCCGTAGTCAGCGGCGCGCTCTTCGGCCCGGTAGATCTCCACGCGCGTCGCATTGCGGAGGGCCGACCAGAAATCTGGCTCCCAAGATGCAAGCCCCCCCGCGACAACGCTCGACTGCTCAAGCGAAATGCCTGGAGCAAGAAACAGATGATTGAGTGAGGCCCTGTTGTCCGAGGCGTCGAACCCCAGGCCGACACGAGGAATATACTGCGACCGGGCCTTCATCATTGCATCGCGGGCCTGGACGAACCGCTCGGCGGCCGCCTGCAGATCCGGATTGACCACCATGGCCTGTTCTTCAAGCTTGTTCAGAATGGGGTCGTTATACAGTTTCCACCAATCCGCGCGCAGTTCGCCATCCGAGGGATTGGCCTCAACAAAGGGGCTCGCCCCGTGCCAGGACGCCGGAACAACGAATTCAGCCGGCTGATAAGACGGCGCCAGATCGACGGCCGGGAATCTCGAGCACGCCGTCAGATCGAACACCAGCAGCAACAAGGCGAGGGACCCTACGCGGCCGTGACGAATAGGGCGTGATGAGTCGGAACGTCTGTATCGACCCGGGTACGACCGTATCATTGTGACGATGGTCCTTCTGTGGCAGGTACGTCCGTGGTGACGAGGTCATACCCGGGCGCCGGCGCGACTATGCGCACCTTGTCTCCTTCGAGCAATGCGGCGCTGGGGTTGTTCACGATGCGGTCGCTCGTGGAAATCCCCTCTGCCACTTCCACGGCGTTGTCCATGAGTTTGCTCACGGCGATTGGTTTCATGTGCACGCGATCATCCTCCGTCACGACGGCTACTTGTGTGCCGTGCTCCTGGAACACCAACGCGGTGGAGGGAATCATGAATGATTTCCGATCGACTGGCGCCGTAAGCACGACCTTGGCGTAGGAACCTGGCCAGAGGGCTCGGTCCTTGTTGTCGATCGTGAAGACGGTGATCGCGGTGCGCGTGGACACATCAAACCCACGGGCGACAGTCAGGAATTTGCCGGTGAAGTGACGGTCGGGCAATTGCGGCACCGTCACGTCGGCCGTTAGGCCTGGCTGAAGAAAGGGGCCGAAAGACTCCGGCACCGAGACGAAGAGGCGCATCATGCTGACATCGGCGACCGTAAACAGATTGCTGACCGATCCGGTCGTACTGATCGTGCCTTCCTTATTGACGTAATCACCGACGTTGATGTTGCGGACGGTCACCACGCCGTCATACGGCGCGACGATCGTTTTGAACCGGATAAACGCCTCGAAGTTTTTGAGGTTCTGCTCCGCGCCCTTGACCTTCGCCGCCTCGGCCTTCGCGCTCATTTCCTGCACCGTGATGGACTGCTCGGAGACCGCATGGTTCTTCCGGAGGGCCACCCAGCGCTTCGCGGTCACGGCGGCGAGATCGTATTTCGCACGTTCTGACGCCAGGTCGGCCTTGGCCTGCTCATATTGAGCGTCGAGCGCCGGCGCATTGATTTCGGCGAGGATATCGCCCTTCTTTACCTCAGCGCCGTAATCCTTGTACCACATCTTCACATAGCCGGAGACCTGGGCATAGATTGGCGCCTCAAACCAGGCTTGAATATTTCCGGGGAGTGTAATCGTCTCGCTCGCATCCACCGGCTTTGGATTGACGATGGCTACAGTGGGGATAGCCTCTTCCAGCGTCTTCTCGCGCAACAGCGCGGCATCGAGACTCCCCTCATAGATCCGATAACCGAAGTACAACATACCCAGTAAGACCACTAAGAGCGTTACACGATTTTCAGTGAGACGATTCAACATTAGGTACCCATTTGGCGGGCAGCTCGCCGGTTGTAGACCATGGCGTACACGCAGGGAACGAAAAACAGGGTGAAGAGGGTCGCGACGGTCAAACCGCCAATGACGGCGCGCCCCAACGGCGCATTCGGGGAATTCCCCATCGACATCGGCACCATGCCGATGATCATGGCCGAAGCAGTCATGAGCACCGGCCGGAAGCGGGTCCTTCCGGCTTCGATCGCGGCCCGTAGCGCATCGCCGTGCTCTTGAAGCCGCTCGCGAGCATAGGACACGACGAGGATCGAATTGGCGGTTGCCGTGCCCATCGTCATGATGGCGCCCGTTAGCGCGGGCTCCGACAGACGCGTATGGGTCACAAACAACGACCACGCAATGCCCGCGAGCGCGCCGGGCAGGGCCGTAATGATGATGAAGGGATCGAGCCAGGATTGGAAGTTGACGACGATCAGCAGATAGACGAGCGTGATGGCGGCGAGAAGTCCGAAAATCAGCTCGAAATAGGCGTCGTGCATCAGCGCCGCCTGGCCATGGATTTCAATCGCGGCGCTGCGGGGCAACTCGTGCTCCATGCCGTGGGCGACCTTCTGGACATCGGCCAGCACGCCGCCGAGGTCCCGCCCTTCGGCGGATACATAGATGTCGAACAGCGGCATAATGTTCCCGTGCGTGATCACGCCCGGTGTTCCCTCCGCTGAAATGTGGGCCAAATTACCAAGGAGCTGTACATCATTCCTGTTCGAAGAATTACCCGAGGAATTGACCGGGATGGTATTGAGGCTATTGATGCTATTGATCTGCGACTGCGGCGTATAGACATTGATCAGGTATGACATGCCGGTGCTGGGATCGAGCCAGTAGACCTGGTCGACCTGTTGGCTGCCGGCGGTCGTCATGACCAGATTGGAGGCGATGTCCTTCAAGGTGCTGTTGACACCGAGTCCAAAGGTGCGATCGCCTTCGACCATGAGGGTCGGTGTGCGCATCGTCTGCTGAATCACCACGTCCGAGGCGCCGGGGATCCGGCGCAACTCACCCGCTAATTTACGAGCGAACTCGTAGTTGTTCCGAATGTCCGGGCCGTTGATCTGCACGTCGATCGGGGCGGGCGCGCCGAAATTGAGAATTTTTGCGGTCAGATCGGACGGCTGGAACGTGAATTCGGTTCCAGGATAGCGCTCCCTCAAGCCTTTTCGGAGGATGCGGCGATAGTCCCACACCGGCGACTTTTCATTCTTCAAGAGAATCGTCAGGTCACAATCCTGGGAGCCGATCGTTGGCGTCGGGATGAAGGCGAGGTTGTGGGGCCCGACCGGCAGGCCGCAATTACTGACGATGTTTTCGACCTCGCCAGGCAGCAACTCCTCGATGCTGCTGGAGACAAGCGTGGCAATGCGTCCTGATACCTCGATGCGCGTCCCGAGGGGCGCCCGCATATGCATCGTAATGATTCCCGACTTGATCTCGGGAAAGTAATCGCGCCCGAGGAAGTAGAAGAGGGACAGGGATCCCACCGCGATCACCAGAGAAATCTTCACGAAGGTGCTGCGATGGGCGATCACCTGTTCAAGCAGCAGTCCGTAGCGCTCGCGGAACTGATTGAAGCCGCGTTCGAACGCCTGCTGAAAGCGCACGAAGACGTTCCGTGATGATTCCGCGCCGGGCTGCACGTGATGCTCATGCGGATTGGACATCGTGACCCTTCATCATATATTTCGCCATGGTCGGCACCAGCGTGCGCGACAGGATGAACGAGGCGAGCATCGCGATGATGACCGCCTCCGCCATGGGTTTGAACAGGAAGCCGGACACGCCGCTCAACTCGAAGAGCGGGAGCCAGACGATCGCGATGCATAGAGTGGCGACGAACGTCGGGACGACGATCTGATTGGCGGCGTCGATGATCGCCGCTTCCAGCGGCTTGCCCATTTCGAGATGCCGATCGATATTCTCGATCATCACGGTTGCATCGTCGACCAGAATGCCGACGGCCAGCGC
>DATIGF010000087.1:0-7540 GCA_035454865.1 Nitrospiraceae bacterium
CGAGACTCCTTCGCGGATCCTCGTCCGGAACACCGGGAGGACACGCAAACGTGGTCGACTGCGATCAGGAAAGCGGAACGGATGGAGGCGATTAGTTGTATGGGGGAGCGCGCGACGGTGGTTGAACAGTAAGCGGAGCACTGATCCTGGTTCTGAGGAGATCCCGTTCTAGAACGTCGCCCTGCTCGACACGGGCAACGACGACCGGTGCTGATTCGACGGCATCGGCGGCGATACAGAGCCATGAACAGAGCACTGTGGCATGGGCTGTTGCATTATGGTGGGCATGTTGGGCGGCATGGGAAGCCAGTTGTGGATAGGCAAGCCCGCTGAGCAGCACCAACCAGGCAACCAGGACTCCGACGACGAATCGTTGCATGACACGTGACATAGATTGTTAACGCAGCGAGGCCGCCCGCACCGGTTCCTGTTTCTGAATACGCGCCACCACGTCGTCGATTCGTTGTTCGGTCAGCAGCCCACCCTTGATGTATTCCTGGACGATGCCCTTTTCGTCGATGAACACGCTGACCGGCAGGCCGAACACGCCGAACTGATTCGCCACCTTATTATCGCGATCCATCAGGACCGGGAATGTGTGGCCGTACTGCTTGATATGCTCTCGCACCTTGGCGTCATCTTCCAATTCGTTGATCGCCAGCACGACGAATCCTTTGTCACGAAGCTTGTCGAAGCTGGCTTGCATGGCCGGCATTTCGGTCGTGCAGGGCTTGCACCAGGTCGCCCAGAAATTCACGAGCACGATTTTGCCCCGATACTGGCTGAGACTCTGGCTCTTACCCTCAAGGTCCGTCAGGTGGAAGTCTTCGACCTGCATCCCGACCGCCGGTACGCGTGAGCCCATGCTCCAGCCGTCGATTGCAGGAAGACCTATCAGGGCAGTGAACAGCACGATTGTGATGAATGCGGTGATGATCCTTCTTAATCTCATGTCAGTCTCCTCATTGCCACCCTCGATTTAGGAGGGGTTCAGCAGTTGAAACGAGTGTGTGAGTCCAACAATAAAACTGGTTCCTTGGGCAAGACTGTTGCGGGAATCCCGCGCAACCGGAATCTGAGAATAGAAATAGACGGAGGTCATCTTCGTCCAGGCAGAGTCGATCAGTCCGTCCAGGCTAAGTTGAAACCCCGGAGTAAACGCGAGGAATGATGATCCAGTATTAGGGACCGCCCGATTTATGATGTTTGGGTCGATCACGACCGGTTCGCCGGGGAAGTCCGGTGCATCCGCAGGAGTAGCGGAGCGTAACAATGAACTGCTGAAGTTATCGTGAACCATATACCTGTAATTGAGCTGCGCAGTCAGCACGAGCCAAGGGACCGTCACCAGATTGAATCCGCCATTGAGATCCCACTGATCCCCAAACTTGTACCCCGCATTGTTTCGTAATGTGTACCGATAGCTCGCAAAAGCGAACTCGCTCAAGCGGTGAGGGATCAATTCGTATGTTTGATAAATAGTAGGATTCACGCCGACTGCCCCACGCCCGAGCTGAGTGGTCGGTTCCATCAACGCACCGGTGCTGTCGTTCGCACTGGTGACGCCTGTTGGCAGGTACACTCCGAATCCCAATACCACCATGCTCCTCAAGGTAGGCAGCACATTGTATTTCAGACCTACGCGCATATCCCCAAGTCCATCGGAGGAGAACGTGGTGGACTCGCCTTCGCCGTTGGGACCGTCTTCACCCAGCCCATCGATGTGATGATGCGTCCGCCACATATAGGGAATCGTAATTTGGAGTCCCAACCGTTCAGTGATTCCGTAATTAAGGTCTAAGGTTGCCATCTGAGTGATGGTTCGGGTCTCCTGATGATGATCCAGGATAAGCTGCCGCTGATTTGTATCGATGCCCGGGATAATTCCATTCGTTCCAGAGAGCAACCGCATTGGTGTGTAACTGTAAATGCCATTTACCGTCAGCAACCCTTCCATCGCAATCTGCTGCTGGGAACCGATTGTGATAAAGCACGACACTGCCCCACAGGAAGCCGCGGCATTGGATACGAGCGACATCACACCGGCCAGACCGGCGAGAAGAATTGTTAAAATAAATTCGCGACGAATGTGTATGCGCCCCATTGCCCTTTGCCATTCTCTGCGATACGTCTTGAACGAGCCGCATCGAGGATCACCCGGTAAGCGTGTAGAGCCTGGCAACTCGTTGAGGACTCACCAGAACCGAAGACACCTTAGGCTCTGCGCTCAGTCTGAGCGAGCAGGTGCAACTAGATGGAGTAGAACGGAGGGCCGCGGGAGGTCGAACTATCGAGGACCGAGTGAGGGATGGACTGCGATGGCAGTTGCTCCACGAGAGCAACCGGTGAATATGCGCCAAGGCGCGGAGCAGCGCTGCTATCAAGCACTTGTCCGGCAGCACACATCCATGAACAGAGGACGGTGCTATGGGTCGCTTTCTGGTGATGCGCGTGGTGGGATTCGTGCGTGATCGACTGGGCCGAGGCGAGGCCGCCCACGACAAGAATGCAGAGCACCAACAGGACTGCCAGCGCTCGACTTGTGCGGATGTGGCTCATCATCTTTCGATCAACCCTGACTGAGGGTCGAATGCTACCTGGAGCCTCCATAAAGAGTCAAGATGGCCGCCATGCAGAAGCCTTTGTCTTCCTGATAGGATTCATCAAAAGTTTGCTGTATACTCCCCCGATGTTTTCAAGGACCGCCTCGACGGATGATCTTTATTGGATGAAGGCATGCTGACGCAACTTCTGAACCTGATATTCGGTAGCAAGAACGATCGTGAAATCAAGGCCTTGATGCCCGTTGTCGCGCGCATCAACAGCCTGGAAGCCGGCCTCACACCCCTGTCGGACCATGCCCTGGCAGACAGAACCCAAGAGTTCAAGAAACGGCTCGCGGCGGGCGAGACCCTGGACGACATTCTGCCCGAAGCCTTTGCCGTCTGCCGGGAAATGTCGCGCCGTAAACTCAATATGCGCCATTTCGACGTGCAGCTGATCGGCGGCATGATTCTGCACAGAGGCCGCATCGCGGAAATGAAAACCGGCGAAGGCAAGACCCTTGTGGCCACCCTGCCGCTGTACTTGAACGCGTTGGAAGGCAAGGGCGCCCATCTGGTGACGGTCAACGACTACCTGGCCAAACGCGATGCCCAGTGGATGGCGCAGCTCTATCATGCGCTGGGCCTTTCGGTCGGGATCATCCAGCACGACGCCTCGTTCCTGTTCGACCCAGCCTATGACGCATCCGACAAACGCCTACAGTCGCTTCGCCCCTGCACCAGACAGGAAGCCTATCGGGCCGACATCACCTACGGCACCAATAATGAGTACGGGTTCGATTACCTGCGCGACAACCTGATTGTCAGCGATCTGAACCAGTGCGTGCAGCGGGAGCTGAATTTCGCCATCGTCGACGAGGTCGACAGCATTCTGATCGACGAAGCGCGCACCCCGCTGATCATCTCCGGCCCCACCGATCAGACGACAGACCTCTATTACCGGATCAACGCCATCATTCCTCAACTGAAGCCGGAACACGACTATACGATCGAGGAAAAAACTAAAACCGCCTCTCTCACGGAAGACGGCAACGCCCGCGTCGAGAAACTCCTCGGCGTGGACAATCTCTACGACCCGGGAAATATGGATCTCGTGCATCACGTCGTGAAGGCCCTGCAGGCCCACGCGCTCTACAAACGGGATGTGGACTACGTGGTAAAGGACGGCGAAGTAATCATCGTCGATGAATTCACCGGCCGCCTCATGCCGGGCCGCCGCTGGAGCGACGGCTTGCACCAGGCCGTCGAAGCGAAAGAAGGCGTCAAGATCGCGAACGAGAACCAGACGCTTGCCTCGGTGACCTTCCAGAATTACTTCCGCATGTACAAGAAGCTGGCCGGCATGACCGGGACGGCGGACACAGAGGCCGCGGAATTTGCGAAGATCTACAATCTCGACGTGAACGTGGTCCCGACGAACCGCAAGATGATCCGGCTCGACTTCGCCGATGTGGTGTACCGGACGGAGAAGGAGAAGTTCGCCGCCATCGTCGAAGAAATCAAGGAATGCCACCGGACCGGGCAGCCCGTCCTGGTCGGCACCATTTCGATCGAGAAGTCGGAGAGGCTCTCCGGACTGCTCCACCGGAACGGCGTGAAGCACAACGTCTTGAACGCGAAGCAGCATGAGCGCGAGGCCGAAATCGTCGCGCAGGCCGGTCGCAAAGGCGCGGTCACGATCGCCACGAACATGGCGGGCCGCGGCACCGACATTCTGCTCGGCGGCAATCCGGACTTCCTCTTCAAGCAAGTCCTCTATCGGGAAGAAGGGTTGCCCGAAGAACGAAGACTCGACGTCTACGAGCAGATCAAGGCCGAGTGCGAGAAGGACAAACAGGAAGTGGTCGCCGCCGGAGGGCTGCATATCCTCGGAACCGAGCGGCACGAAAGCCGCCGGATCGACAATCAGCTCCGCGGCCGCGCCGGCCGTCAGGGCGACCCCGGCTCTTCGCGGTTCTACCTCTCGCTGGAAGACGATCTCATGCGGATCTTCGCCTCGGAGCGCGTGTCGCAGCTGATGTTGAAGCTCGGCATGGAAGAAGGGGTGCCGATCGAGCACGGCATGGTCACCCGCGCCATTGCCAACGCGCAGAAGAAGGTCGAAGCGCACAACTTCGAGATTCGCAAACAGCTGCTCGAATACGACGACGTGATGAACAAGCAGCGCGAAGTGATCTATCAGCATCGCCATGCGGTCCTCGCCGGTGAGAACCTGAAGGAGGATCTCCTGGACATGATGGCGGGTCTGGTCGACTCCGCCATGGCGATCTATTGCTCAGCCGAACAGTATCCAGAAGAATGGGACATGAAGGGGCTCGTGGAGATGATGCAGGGCCAGTTCGGCCTCGACATCACGCAAGGCAAGAACGACGAGGGCGCCTCGCTCCGCGATCTGGGCCGCGACGCGCTGGTCGAGGACCTCAAGAAACTGGTTCACGAAGCGTATGAACGCAAGGAACAGGAGCTGGGTTCCGAGTTGATGCGGTTCCTGGAAAAGACGTTCATGTTGCAGGTGGTCGACCACCATTGGAAAGACCATCTTCTGGGTATGGATCATCTTCGGGACGGCATCGGCCTCCGTGGGTACGGGCAGAAAGATCCGCTCATCGAGTACAAGAAGGAAGGCTATGATCTCTTCGCCGGCATGATGCAGCGCATCAAGTCGGACGCGCTCGAGCGACTCTTCCGCGTACAAGCCGTGCAGAAGGAAGACGGACCCCCCTCGGCACCGCCACCCCCGCCTGTGATCTCACGCCCTCAACCCAAGCTCACCCTCAATCGCGGCGAGGAACCAGCCGCGCCGCAGACCGTGCAACGTGCGGACGACAAAGTCGGCCGGAACGATCCCTGCCCCTGTGGCAGTGGGAAAAAATACAAGAAGTGCCACGGGGCATAGCCACGTTCCGTTCCGGATCCGCTTCGCATGTTCCCCGCTCATTTTCCGGTAGAATTTTCTGTCAAGAGCTCCCTCGTTCAGCTCATGATTCTCTCTGATTCCGCCTTGACTTAGCGCGCCGCCGAAGGCTACTCTACGCCACTTTTGGCCCGCCGACGGGCGTGGGTGGGGTATTCCCTTCACCCGTCGCGGCGTTTCATGTGCTTTGTCGGCGACAAAGGGAACCGTTCATGACGCTTGGGCACCCTGAACTCGTCGCCGCCATCGCGTCCGAGATCACCTCCTCGGGCCCCATACCCTTCGTTCGTTTCATGGAGCTTGCGCTCTATCATCCTCAGTTCGGCTACTACATGCGCCCGCCTGACTCCGGCGAGGAACGGATCGGTTGGTCGGGCGACTTCTATACGAGTTCGGATGTCCATCCGATTCTGGGCAAAGCCCTGGCGCGACAGGCGCTTCAGATCGATACGCTCCTGGGTCACCCCGAACCCTTTACCGTTGTAGAAATGGGGCCGGGCAAGGGCCTGCTGGCACGGGATTTCCTGGATGCCATCCATGCACAATCAGACTCTCTGAGCCGCCGCCTCCGCTATGTGTTGATCGAGCGCAGCCCGGCGATGCGGGAGCTGCAACGCGCAAGCCTGCTGCCACGGTTGAAGGACCCGGGTTTGGTCACGTGGGTTGAAGATATCGGGAGTCTGGCTCCAGCGAGCATCACCGGCCTCTTTTTCAGCAACGAGCTGCCCGACGCCTTCCCGGTCCACCGCATTCAGGTCGAGCATGGGCAGACGATGGAAGTCTATGTGGACTTCGACGGCACCCGATTCGTCGAATGTCTCCGGCCTCTGTCATCCCCTGACCTGCTTCGCCATCTCACGCGGTTGAATCTCTCCCTTCCCGACGGGTATCGGACCGAGATAAACCTCGATGCGTTGCGCTGGATGGAGCGGGTCGCCGGCGCGATCGGGCATGGTATCGCGATCACCATTGATTACGGCCACACAGCGCAGGACCTTTACGGTGCGGACCGCTCCCAAGGCACGTTGCTCTGCTACTACTCGCAACTGACTTCGGAAGATCCCTACGTCCGTGTCGGTCAACAGGACATGACCGCCCACGTGGACTTTTCGAGTCTTGCCGGTGCCGGCGAGGAGCAGGGGCTCCGTGTGACAGGGTTCACAAACCAGATGAGTTTTCTGATGGGGCTCGGCGCGGAAGAGATGATCGCGCAGCTGGAACCGGAGAGTCCCGAGTTTCGCGCAGCGATTCACCTCTTGAGACCGGATGGCATGGGCAGCACCTTCAAGGTGCTGGTGCAGCATAAAGGGATCGAGCGCCCGGACCTCGATGGACTGAAGTTCAAACCGTTCTTCGGGTCGGCATTAGGACCGAGCAGGACACGGGACGAGAGGCGCGAGGCCTTAGGCCCAGGTCTTCCCACTCGCCCCTCGCCCTTCACCCCTAGCCTGCGAGCGTAAGCGAGATGGGTAACACAGCCGTTCCGGCGAACTATATCCCGATCCTGGTCTTCATCGGCATCGCCATCGCCTTCGGCGCGGTGTCGCTCCTGGCGGGCTGGGTCGTCCGGCCGAGTCGGCCCTATCGGGCGAAGCTGGCTCCCTATGAGAGCGGGAGCCCGCTCTTTCAGGATGCCCGCGTGCAGTTTCCGATGCGGTACTACATCATCGCGATGCTGTTCGTGATCTTCGACATCGAAATCGTGTTCATGTTCCCCTGGGCCGTTGCGTTCAGCGAGCTCGGCCTCGTCGGCCTGGTAGAGATGGTGGTGTTCATCGGCATTCTGGTCGTGGGGTTCTGGTATGCCTGGAAAAAAGGCGCCCTCGAATGGGATTAGGCGTGAGGCAAAGGGCGAGTGGCATTTGGGAAGACTACCCATTGTCCCTGGCCTCTTGCGCCTAGCCGGGAGGTAAGTCTTATGAGCTTTCTCGAAAGACAGTTCGAAGCCAATATCATTACGACGAATCTGGATGCCGTCGTGAACTGGGCCAGGAAGTCGGCCCTCTGGCCGATGACCTTCGGACTCGCCTGCTGCGCCATTGAGATGATTGCGAGCGTGTCC
>DATIGF010000088.1:0-3656 GCA_035454865.1 Nitrospiraceae bacterium
TTGCCGCAAAGCCTCCGGTTTCCCCAAGTGCCGGTTAAGGTGTTCGCCGAGGCCGCACGGTTGAACAGCCTAACCGCGAAACGGGCATACCCGACCGTGCAGCCGAAACGCCACGCTTAGGTGATCTAGACTGGAACGGAACAGTACCATGGACAAGCCCCGTCACCCAAAGGTCTTCCGATCCTGGAAGGTCGAGCGGCTGAAGCAGCAGCAGCATGCGAAAACGGCTCCGCGCAAAGGCGCACGACTTCAGCGGAAGAACGCTCGCGCCGTCCGCCCTGTCTCAGGTTGAGACGCTGGTGAGACACCAAAGTGTTTCCGGTGGCGTCTCATACGTTTCCCTCTAGACCTGACGACGAAATCAAGTCCCCCATTCTCAACATGCTAAGGTCTCTCTCAGCATCTGGCCTGAGCATTGCTGTTTCTCTGGTGGGGGCACGCAATGATTTCCGAGAAGACCGGCGAAGCGCCCTCGACCAAAGAACGGCTTGAGAACGGCTTCGCACTTGTGCAGTTTATCCTGGAACAGCGGGAGGCCACGGAAGATCACGGGTTTGCCTGGGGCATTGAGCAAGGCATTGTGGCTCGCGAGTTGGACGAGTTGGAGGCCGACCTCCACTCGCTCAGGCCGCCGCAGGCAAGCTCGGCCCCGCCCCTAGTACAGAATCCTCTGCTCCGATTGCCGGGTCGGGGCTTCCGTATAATCCACTGGCTTCGGCTCAGACTTGGCCGCGTCCTCGGGCGGCTTCGGCATCTGGATATCCTCTGGACGAAATAGCTGGACGAACCTCTTTTCGACTCTGCCATCATCCGGCTGCTCAGCGAGCGGGCTCTGTGTCGCGTCTTCCACCGAGGCGCTCCGCGTCCTGTCGAGGGACAGCAGTGAATTGATGTAACGGTCTGCCCGGACTGGACGAGGTAGCTGCCGATTTCGCGTCAAGCTGATTGGAGTTATCTATTGCCCATCTTCTCCTTGCGCCGATACAGCAGATACAGGGCAAGAATCACCGCGAGAGCAATCCAGAGAATGACAGCGAAGGTGGGATCGTCCAACAAAGAGACAGTGGAGTCGCCAATCAAATCAGTCCCTCCTCTGTGATGGGCCGGGCCCGGCCCATGCCGCGCCAAAATTCGCGGAAAGAATACTACGTTCTGTAACTCCGATTGTCAAGTCTCTTCGGAACAGTCGGGCAAATATTTTCTTTGGCGGCCCGAACAGGAAAAAAAGCCAGTGACTCGGAGGGATTCACTGGCTAGGAAATTCTGGTCCCTGTTGCGGACATGATGCTGCCGTTCTTTTCTTGTGTCAAGCCCATTTTGCCTGTTGAATGATGCGGCAGTAATGGCGACGGCTGAACAAGAAGAGGCCACCGGGTGAGGCCCGATGGCCTCTTGGCGGGCTGGTCTTCAAGTCTTTTTCGAACGGTCGCCCCGGCTTTTTTTCGATCCGGGACCGGGGCGGGCGGCTCGCGTTGAGGCGATTGGGCGGCGGCTTCAAGACAGAAAAAGGCCACCGCTGGTCGACCGGTGGCCTAGTGTGGAGGAGTTTCGTATCTTCGTACGGTCTAGGAAATGATCCTACTGTTCCGTTTCTGACGCCGCATGAAGCAGCGCTCGTAATCCAAATGAGCGGTCCCGGTTCGGAACCGGAAGAACACACCCGAGCGGTAACCGCGTTGTTTCAAGAACCCTGACAGCTTGCAGTGGTCCCTATCATCACTTTCCCTGTTGCTCGACTTCTTGACTTCGATCACGACCAAATTCTCATCGGAGCCTCTGTGGTGGACGATGATGTCGGGGAAAACCGTTGTGGCGTTCAGGTCGTCTGCCCGGATGTCCTCACGGGCAGGAAGTTGAAGGCGCTTAGGGAGAGCATGGTTGCGGTTGTATTCGCAGTCCACGTCCCATGTCGGGAATTGCTGCTTCACGTGGATCGCAAGTTGGTGCGTAATGGACCGCTCGTTAACGTCGTGTTCAAGCAGGTATGCGTCGTGGTGAAGCAGGTTGTCGGCGGCTCGGATGATGCTCTGCTCCATTCACGAAGCGGGGCTCTTTCAGGGGCGCCTGGGATTCAACCGCGCCATCATACTGATGGAGGAAGAGTGCGCGGAGTTCTCCAATATTCATGGCCTCACTCATATCCCTTTCCCGCAGAGCAACATCTTGGCAGCGTCGGAAGAGATCCGAAGAGTGCTCGAGCGCGAAGGACTTCTCTGAACCTTCATTGGATGAATTCGTGGTGCAACCCGCCCAGAACCTTGGAGCCAATGGACTCCGTCGCACGGTGGTGAAGGTGAAGGGGAATCTGGTTGGCATTGCGACCTCACATGCGGAAGTGGTTCGGTGTGAGTCGCGGAAGGATATCCAGAACGACCGGTGTAGCGCGCCCCGGACACGCACACCGGCGTGCGTTCGCCTCGTTGTACTCAAGCCAGGGCGATCAATTCGATGCCTTCCTTCCTGCCAAGATTGCGCGAGTACTTCCTCTCCGTAGCGTTGTTCCAATGCTCGTGAACGCCCAAACTGGCCAGCGGCGCGCCGTCCCTTACGGGGTCGTACAGGGTGCCAGACTGGGGCTTGCCCACCTGCGCCGCTTCATGCAGGTAATTATCCGCGTTGCCCCGCACTTGGGTAACCTTCGGCTCGCTTCTCAGAATATCCAGCCCGACCGAATCGATGGCCACGGGATCCTGCGACATCAGAATGCTGGAGGCCCAGTCATCGCCGAATGAAGCGAATCGAAAAACATTGCCTTCATTGTGCTCCGCTGTATACAGGCCATCCAACATGTAGAGCATCGTTTTGCCCCCGAGATGCCGGTGCCCCATCAGGTCAACCAGGGCGTTGTAGGAGCCCATGGCCTGGGTCCGCATGACGTATGGATGCAGCGGCACCGGCGTCCAGCCGCCGTCATCGGGGAAATGCACGGAACCGAAGTGGTTTTTACCGATCAGCGTTACGCCGGCCATCCCGTGCGGTCGGAGCAGCGCAACGTTGATCATATACTTCGCCTCCGTTACCTGCTGCGGCAGATAGGCAACCGGAATTCCCGGCCCGGAGAAATGAATCGGATTGCTCTTGTCCGGTATGGGACTGACCCGCCCGCCGAGCCCGCAATCATCGTTCACCAGGAACTTGATTGCCTGGAAGTTGCGATCGGAGTTGGCCCTGATCCTGGTGAAGATTGGCTGACCGATATTGCGCCCGCGCGCAACTTCATATACGACGATGTCTTCACCGGGGACGCGAGCGGCGTTGATCAGTTGAGCCAGCAACGCGAGTACGACGTGCGGGCTTGGTAACCCATTCTGAGGGCCTCTGCGGGTACCGCCCCCCGGACCCGTGGCCACCACGCCCCACTCAGGGGACCGATCTTGGTTGCAATTGATCTTGATCGCAATCCTTTCTCCGCGCCGGTATCCGACGTTCCCAAACTTGTGGCTCTGATTGAAGTGTCGGAACACGGCATCCCAGGCTTGCTTGTCGTTCTTCTGGCCCGTTAAACGCTGGAGGAGCCAGGAGGTCAGGCGGTTCACCGCCCCTTGATCGGTGCACACATCGTCCCACCAGTGCCCTGTCGAGCCATCCCAACTGGTCGCGCTCGCATCGCGGGCCCAAACCACTCTGCCCGGGTGAATTCCCTTGCCTTCGCCGAT
>DATIGF010000089.1:0-5866 GCA_035454865.1 Nitrospiraceae bacterium
GCCGTTCATTTCAAAGCGCCGATCCTGGTCGGGAGGGATCTATTGGAGGCGGCGGGAAAAATTCCGGAGAAGGCCACAGGAGCTGAGTTGTAAGGACTACTCTCTTGCCATGCGCTCTTTGAGACGTTCGAGACGCCTTTCGGTGGACTGTTTGATAAAGGTCATGTTTTCCGCGAGATGCTGCTGGGGGCTAATCTTCCCTTCGTCCCGTCGCTTCTGTTGGTCAAGTCCGAATTGAGCAATGAGCGGCCCGTCTTCCCTATTGAGTTCCTGCCAGATTTCGGCGCAACGCTGCTGCCTGGCCGCCGGGTACTTGTCACAGGGGGGATCGACAGTTTTGGCCTGAGACACCGCCGTGACGGTGAGACCAAGGAGGACGGCTGAGAGGCTCCAACGGGCTAAGACCATACTCATCTCCACGTGAATGGCGGTTCGTACGCCAGCGCACCATACCACAAGTCATGCGGTTGCGCAGACCCTTGAGATCTACGATCGGGATGCGCGCCTTTTCCTGACACGCTGGGGAAAGCCGCGATACAAACGGCCGGCGTTGTTGGTCGAGTGGCGGACGCTGCTGCCCGCCCGCGCGGTCCTTCTCGATCCGGGCTGCGGCGTCGTTGATGCATCTGCCGAAGGCGACGGCGACGGACGTCCTGCGCAGATCGCGTGGCCTGGTACGACCGGGAGGAGTGCCGGCCGGGACGGTCACGTACGGAACCAGAAGCCGGATTCTGCCGCGGGGATGGATTCCGGGGCGGTACGTTGCCCGCTGGAGAAGATCTGAATTAGCGGGTGCGTTGCGCCGCGCCGGATGGAAGATTATGAAACGGCGAGTCGTCAGCAACCAAGAACGCAAAGGCCGGTGGATCAGCCTGATTGTGCGACGAGTGTGAGCCGATTTCGGCCGGATGGTCGTCTTGCGTTCTTGAGGCTTGTGCGGAAGCCGGTAACGGTCCGGGTCAGATCTTCATCGCCGCGTTCACTTCCGCCAGCGTGGCGCGTGCGACTTGAGCGGCTCGGCGGCTGCCATCCTGGACAATGTCTTCAAGGCGCGATGGATCTTTGGTCAATTTCGCGCGCGCGTCCCATATCGGCGTGAGCCGCTCGACTAAACGATCGGCGACCAGCTTCTTGCAATCGATACAGCCGATGGCGGCGGTACGGCACTCCCGGTTGATTTGGTCGATGATGGGGAGGGGTGAAAGGATCTTGTGAAAATCATACACCGGACAGACGTCGGGATTCCCCGGATCGTTTCGACGCACACGAGCCGGATCCGTCACCATGGTCTTGAGCTTCTGGCGAACGACCGGTTCCGCGTCCGAGAGGTTGATCGTGTTGCCGTAGCTCTTGCTCATTTTCCGGCCGTCGGTTCCCAGCACCTTGGGGAACTTGGTCAGATGTTCTTTGGGCTCGGGGAAGACCGGCGTCTTGTAAATATCGTTGAATCTACGGGCCAGCTCCCTCGTTAACTCCAGGTGGGGGAGTTGGTCCTTCCCAACCGGTACGAAATCAGGTTTGTACAATAAAATATCGGCGGCCTGCAGGACCGGGTAGCCGAGAAAGCCGTAGGTGCCGAGATCTTTTTCTTTGATCTCCTCCTGCTTTTCTTTGTAGGTCGGATTCCGTTCCAACCAGGAGATGGGGGTCATCATCGAAAGGAGCAGGTGCAAGACCGCATGTTCCGGGATGCGGGACTGGATGAAGACGGTGGAGCGTTCAGGATCGATGCCGGCGGCGAGCCAATCGATCAACAATTCCCGCACGAACTCGCGGATTCGGCTGGTGTCGGCATAATTGGTCGAGAGGGCATGCCAATCGGCGACGAAAAAGTAGCAGTCATAGTGTTCCTGCAGAGCTTTCCAGTTTTCCAGCGCTCCCAGGTAGTTCCCGAGGTGCATAAGTCCGCTGGGCTGCATGCCGCTGAGCACTCGTTTCCGTGGTGCGGTCATTCTGTGGCTCCTGCGCCGAGGCCGAGCGCGGTCGAGAGGATCGTGCCGGAGAGGCCCGAGGCGAACGTGTTGGTGATGGTGTGGATCACACGAAGTTCTTTGTCGAATGCAATCAAGCCCACCAGAATGAGCATCCCGTAGGGCTCAAGACGGGCCAGCGCCATCGCAGGTCTGGCCGGGAGCAGGCAGGTCAGAATCCGGCCGCCGTCGAGGGGCGGGATGGGAATCAAATTGAAGAGGGCGAGGAACACGTTGATCATGACGGAATAAAAGGCCATGACCGCGACTGGAAGCAGAAACATGGTTGTCACAGAGGTTGGTTGGGGAGCGGCCCCAGCCGTTTGCCGGACGGACAGAGTCGGTTCCAGCGTCAGGAGCAGGGCCAAGAGCAGCGCGCTGACCACCGCAAGCACAAGATTCATCCCGGGTCCTGCGGCAGCCACGAGCGCCATATCGCGCCGAGGTTGATGCATATTGCGCGGATCGATCGGAACGGGCTTGGCCCAGCCTACGAGGAAACTGCCCGGAAGCATCAGGCAAATCAACGGCATGATAATGGTGCCGAATGGATCGATGTGGGCGAGAGGATTTAGGGTGAGCCGCCCCTGAAGTTTCGCCGTCGGGTCGCCGCACTTTTCGGCTGCCCATCCGTGCGCATACTCATGGAGCACCATGGCGAACAGGAGGGGAAGTCCCATGTAGGAGATGGTATGGAGAATCTGTGACAGTGAGTCCATTCCGGATCGGCCTTAGTCCAGCTGTACAAATCTACCGTGTTTCACCTGGAGAAGGAAGAGCGGCCGGTTCAACGTGCCGTCTGGTCCGAAGCTGGCCGGCCCGGCGAGCGTGGGCAGGTCTCGCTGGCTCGTCAGGAATTCCTGGAGCGCCTCCCCCGACGTGGCGCCCTTGCGGATTCCCTCAATGACCACCCTCGCGGCATCGTATCCCTGCATGGTGAAAAGCGACGGCGTGGTTTGAAAACGTTTCTGGTATCGCTGAACAAAATCTTGCACAGCCGGATTCGGACTGTCCACAAAGAATCCGTCGACAAACGTTGCCCCGTCGACCGTTCGATCGGCGGTGCGGGCGAAGTCCTGCGAATTCCACCCGTTCGTCCCGAGCATCGGAACTTTCACGTCATGGAACGCAAGTTGTGCGGCGATGAGGCCGATTTCGCTGGAGCGACTCGGGATGAAAATCGCGTCGAACCCCGGTGTATACAGGAGCCGTTTCTCATTGCGATTGACGGGCTTCCCGGCTGGCCGTGACGGGTCGACGGGGACGGCGAGGCCGTACTTCTTGAGGTCCTCGTCCTTGAGCCGTTTGATCTGCTGGCCGAAATCCGTTTCGCCCTCCTTAAACGACTCAATGGCGATGACTTCTCCGTCACGCTGCCGGACTTCCTGTGCGAACAATCGCGCGAGTTCCCGCCCGTAGACTGTATCGGGGTGAAGGATGCAGAAGCGCCGATAGCCTTGTTCGTTTGTGGCATAGGTTGCGATGCGTCTGGCCTGCATGCCGTAGGTGAGGGAGGTGCTGAAGAGATAGCTGCCGAGTCGCCGGATGTTCGGAAGCGTGGCGGCCGGGGTGATCAGCGGCACTCTGGTTCGTTGCGCCATTTCCGCCATGACCGGGAGGTTCTTTGAGAGCATAGGACCGATGACGGCCACCGGGTGATCGTCGTTGAGGAGTGCCGAGAGCTCATCCAGGAAACCGTGACGGTCTGCATCATGATCCTTCACAATCAGTCCGATCGATGGCGTGCCGGCCTGCTCGCGAGCGCGCTCGACCGCGAGTTGGATGCCTTCGAGCACATCATTGGAAAAGGAGGCCAGACGTCCTGTCAAAGGAAGGACTGCGGCGATGAAATACTGATTGGCTTTCAACTTGGCCTTCAGGATGGCCAGCGATTCGCTTGCCTTGGGACCGTAAGGATGAGATGGAAATGCCGTGAGGAATTGTTGGGCTTCTCGTTCTGCCAGGTGGTCTTCGCCGCGCGCCGTGTAGTAGTCGATCAGGCGAATCGACGCGAGGTCGCCCGGATATGAGCGCGGATACGCATCCCGCACTCTGATCAGGGCTTTCCTGTCAAGCCGATCTGCAATGAATTCACGAATCTGCTCCCGGGTTTCTGTCGCCTGTTCTTCCGTACTTCCGGCCATCTCTTCCAGTAGGGTCTGGATGGCTCGTACATAATCTTTTTTCTGAGCCCAGGATTCCGCGGTCAGTTTCAACGCTTCCCGTTTGGTATCGTGATCCTGAGTGGAGGTGCGCACTTGCGCCAGCAACGGCAGGGCCAGATCCACATTGCCCATCGCAGCATGCGTGCGGGCCAGCATGAGTTTCCCCCGATCCGCCAGCTCGGAATCGGGAAATTCTGTTTGAAGCTGGGTTAGATACTTGAGAGCTTCCGGGTATTCTTTCATGCCATAGAGGGCGGCGCCGAGCAGGAGGTACGTATCATCCAGGTGCTCGGAACGTGGCGAGGTCGCTAGAAATCGCCGCAGGACAGTGGCGGCGGACTCGGAATCACCTGTGTCGATGAGTGTTTTGGCCTGATTCAGGACCGGTGGATTGGCCGCAATGCTCTTTGGCTTCTCCGCCGCCGGGCTCTGCTCCGGCGCAGCCAAGCCTGCGCCGAGCAGGGCGGCGAGAACGCCGGCGCCGATCAGCTGTGGCCAGACAGGAAAGATGTGGGGATTGTGTCTGTGGCGGAGCATTGCATTTGAACGGCCATAGTCTGTACGCCGTACCGACTGACTAGTATCGGAAAGGGTGCGGGGTGTCAAGGAGAACCGCCGGTGGTTTCATTGTGTTCACCAATGGAGTTGGCTATAGTTCGCTTATGGTCGCTGTTCGCAGGCTGTCTGCGAAGCAGTGCCGGGTCATGGTTGTTCTCTGGCGTGGTCATGGTTGAGGGGATATGGCCGATTCTGTCGCTCCACTATTAGATCCCCTTGCGGAACGATATCTCGGTCAACTCCGAGTTGAGGGCGGTTTGGCGACCAATACGCTGGAGTCGTACCGCCGGGACCTCACCATGTTCCAGCAGTACTTGTCGCAGCATCAGCTTCGGATGGGTGCGCCGGTTTCTCCGCAGATTGTGGTCGCGTTCCTCGCGTCCCTCAAACAGAAGCCTCTGGCGGCTTCGTCCATCGCCCGCATGGTGTCGGCGATGCGGGGTTGGTTTCGTTTTCTGGTTCGGGAAGAAATTGCGGAAGGGAATCCTCTGCGCGATCTCGCGACCGCACGCCGGCCCGTCCGTTTGCCGAGGACGCTGACGATGCAGGAGGTCACTTCGCTGCTGGACCTGCCTGTCCGACCCGCCGCCGAGGATCGCCGTGACCGCGCGATGCTGGAATTGCTCTATGCGTCAGGTCTCCGTGTCTCCGAACTCGTCGGGTTGGGCGTGAGCCAGATAGATTTAAACACGGGTTGCCTGCGAGTCATCGGTAAAGGCGCCAAGGAACGACTGGTCCCGATGGGTGAGACAGCGCGGGAAGTGCTGCTCGATTATGTGGAGCACGTGCGACCGACCCTTCTGAAAGGGCGACCCTCGCGGGCGCTGTTCGTATCACGGCGTGGACGGGCGCTCACCAGACAGGCCTTTTGGAAGTTGTTGCGGCAACGGGCGCGGCGTGCGGGAATTGCGAAGCCGATCTCGCCGCATATGCTGCGACATTCTTTTGCGACGCATTTGCTGGAAGGCGGGGCCGACCTACGCGCGGTTCAGACGATGCTCGGTCACGCTAATATCGCGACGACCCAGATCTACACACACGTGGAACGCAGTCGACTGAAGCAGGTTCATCAACAGCATTTTCCCCGGCGGTCCGGCCGACAACGGGCTCGGGCATGATTTTGCGTGCCCCTGTGGAACTAGCTCCAGACGCGTGGAAGAAACGCATATAAGA
>DATIGF010000090.1:0-2768 GCA_035454865.1 Nitrospiraceae bacterium
TCAACCAGAAGGCCTATAAGAGAAAAGAAGATGTCGAGTTGAGTGAGAATGTCTCCCGGACGGAAGTCCTCTTTAACGGCATCGCGGCGCAAGTCATTTCGTGGACCGATACGGAAATTGTTGTGCGCGTGCCGCACCGGAATCTCTATGGCGTGGGCAAGAAAGGCGAATTTTTCGATAACCTTGCCACCGGTCCGTTGATCGTTCGCCGGGGGTCGTGGGATGTTCTGCCCGACGGCACTTGCTGCACTCCAAAGAAGTGGCTGACCTTGGAGGCGGGGTCCTTCACGATCGAAGCCAAGGGTATGCCCGATCCCGGCTACTTCAAGTCCAATCGTCCCGACGCCGATACGAATCAATGATGCCGCGGCTGCTGTCCCGGGCTGGTTGCTTCTTCGCGATCACGCTCTTGATCTCTCCTCTGTGGGCTGCGGATCCCCCCATCGCGGTCACGATTCAGTCGACGCATTCAGAAGCGACGCTGCTCGGTGTCTATTTTCGCTCCGCTCAACTGGGTTGGGCGGTCGGCTCAGGCGGAACCATTCTGAAGACCGTCGACGGCGGCAAACGCTGGAAGAAGATCTCCAGCGGACCCGCGGTACTCCTGACCAATGTGTTTTTCCTCGACGATAAGCAGGGCTGGGTTATAGGCGGGAACGGCAGCATCCGCATGAGCCGTGACGGAGGAGAGACCTGGACGCCTCTCGCCGTCGATACGCAGGTTCCTCTATACGGTATTGCCTTCGCTTCGCCGAAACAAGGATGGATCGTCGGAGGCAATGGGACGATTTTACACACCAGTGACGGCGGCGCAAGCTGGTCGGAGCAAGCCAGTCGAACGAATGCTGCGCTCTACGCGGTGCATTTCGTGTCTGAACAGCACGGTCTGGCGGTGGGAGCGGTGGGGACGGTGTTGTCGACTGATGACGGGGGCGAGACCTGGTCGGTGCAGGAATCCCAAGGCGCCGTCACGTTCTTTGACGTATTTTTCTCCGACTCCTCGACCGGCTGGGCGGTCGGCAATGCCGGCGCGCTCTTTCAAACCACGGATGGCGGACTCCACTGGATCGACCACACGTTGCCCTGCTCGCGCACGTGCACGAAACTGACCGATCTCCTTCATGTCCGGTTTACCGATCCGCAAACCGGCTGGATCGTCGGTGAACGGGGGATGCTGTATCGGACGACCGACAGCGGGTACACGTGGGAGGAATATGGCTCGATTGCGAAAGTGTCCCTGTTTGGCCTGTCATTTCCGGAACCGTCTCACGCGTGGGCCAGCGGAGAGAAGGGGACGATCGTGCATCTCAAACTGGCCCGGTGACGATCACCCCAACTCGCCGAGTCTTGCTTGAAGAATGCTGATCGCGGCGATCACTGCCGTTTCCGCCCGCAGTATTCTCTTTCCCAGCGAAATGTCGGAGTAACCCCGGTCGAGGACCAGCCGTACTTCCTCAGGGTCCCAGCCTCCTTCCGGTCCCACCAGGAGCATCACGCTGTCGCCCGGGCCGACCGGTAAAGCGATGCGGTACAGCGAAGGGCCGGTCGATCGTTCAGCCAGGATGTTCTTGGACACACAAGCCGCATAGCGGGCACACAGCTCGGGGAGCGTCGCCGGCGTTTCGATGCTCGGCACCGTCCAGCGCTCGGATTGTTGGGCGGCCTCCAGCGCAATGCGCTGCCATCTGGCCCGCTGGCGCCCGATGCGATCAGGCTGTAACCTGACGACACTGTGCTTGGCATGGACCGGCACGATCCGGTCGACCCCTAATTCCGTCGCTTTCTGAATCGCCCAATCCATTTTTTCGCCCTTCAGCAGGGCCAATCCCAAGATCAGCGGGGGAGTCGTCCTCGGCGGGGCCGGCTGCGTGTCGACGATCCGTCCCGTAATCTGTTGCGACGTGACGTCAGTCACGGTGGTGCGATAGCGCATGCCGTGATCGTCGGTGACGGTGAGCGGATCGCCCGGATGGAGGCGCAAACTCTGACGCAGGTGGTGGAGCAGCTGGCCGGTGATACAAACAGTCGGGGGCGTGATGGTATCGGATGCCACAAAGAACGTCGGCATAAGATTGCACAACCCCCAGAGGGGAGTTAATCAGGGAGACTTACTCAAAGAACGTCTTCATCTTGTCGAAGAAGCCGTCGCCCTCTGCGTCCATCGACATGCCGCTTTCCTTGGCGAACTCCGAGAGCAGTTCTTTTTGACGGGCGGACAATTTGGTGGGAATTTGAATCTTGATGATGAACAATTGATCGCCGGTCGTCTGGCCCTTCAGGCTTGGAATGCCGAGACCTTTCAGACGGAGGGTCTTATCCGGTTGCGTGCCGGGTGGCACTTTCATCACCGTGGTGCCCTTGAGTGTCGGGACTTCGATCTTGCCTCCGAGCACGGCCGTGACGAAATTGATCGGTACTTCGCAGAGAATGTCGTTGCCCTTGCGCTGAAAGACCGGATGTGGTTTGACGTTGATGGCGACATAGAGGTCGCCCGGAGGACCGCCGTTGACTCCGTGCTCACCTTCGTTCGACAGTCGAAGGCGCATGCCGGTTTCGATTCCCGCGGGGATGTGCACCGCGATGGTCCGTTCCCTGTAGGTTCGTTGGCGACCTTGGCAGGCAGGGCAGGGTTCCGTCACGATCTTGCCGGCCCCTTCGCACTGGCCGCAGGGGCGGCTCACACTGAAGAAGCCCTGCTGCAACCTGATCTGTCCCGCTCCTTTACAGCTGGGGCAGGTCTTGATCGATGCGGCTGACTTCGCGCCGGT
>DATIGF010000091.1:0-25868 GCA_035454865.1 Nitrospiraceae bacterium
AATACCTCGGCAGCCGGTCACCGTACCGGAAACATCACGGGAAAGCAACTTGCGACCATCAAGGCTTGCTACAAGTCCGGCACTCAATTATTCTGCCTGCCCATGCTGATTCTCGGACTCTCAAACATGCGGGATGCGGCGGCGGCCCTGGTTGAAGACGGACGAATAGTCGCTGCGGCCGAAGAAGAACGTTTCGTACGGATCAAGCACGTGTCGGCGATTCCCGTGCAGGCGATTCGCTATTGCCTTAAGGAACGAGGCGTGTCGCTCAGCGAAGTGGATGCCGTCGCAGTCCCCTGGAAGTACTGGACACTTGGCCGTCGCGCCGGTCTTGCGCTCGGGGCCATGATGCGGTCTCCGCAGCTCTTCTGGGTCAAAGGGAGACGATCGGCTGAACGGTTGGCGCATGAATGGAGAGAACTGGCGCTGTTGCGGCGACGCCTGACGCGAGAGATCGACGGGACGCGCAGTCCCCGGCCGGTCTATCTCGATCACCACATGTGTCATGCTGCGAGCAGTTTTTTCACGTCCCCCTACGAACGGGCCGCGGTGCTTGTCGTCGACGGCGCCGCTGAATCCCACTCGACGTTGCTGGGGATAGCGGATCGTCAGAACCTCCAGGTGCTGAAGCGGACGCCGCTACCCCATTCGCTCGGTCAGTTCTACGCGGCGATGACGGCCTATCTGGGGTTCACGCCGGATCAGGATGAATACATCGTTATGGGGCTCGCTGCCTACGGTGAGCCCCGCTATGCGCAGGTGATTCGCGAGCACGTCCTGCGATTGCTTCCGGCGGGTGATTTCAGCCTGAACGTGCGGATGTTGGACTTTCACATGGCCCGCGTCGGGCTGTTCTCCCGGAAGTTTCTCGAACTCGCGGGGCCGAATCGCCGTTCACACGAGGAGATTACGCCACGCCACCGGGATATGGCGGCCAGTGTGCAGGCTGTCTTGGAGGAGGCGCTGCTCCATCTCGCCCGGTACCTGCGGGAGATTACCCGGGCCGATCACCTCTGCTTTGCCGGAGGGGTTGCGTACAACTGTGTCGCCAATAGTCGGATCTGGCGGGAGGCGGGATTCAAGGAGATCTACATTCCCTCCGCCGCGGGCGATTCCGGCGCCGCCATGGGGGCGGCCTTGTGGCAATCTTTCCGACAAGGCCGGTTGCGGGAACGAACTCCCATGAAGGCCTGTTACTGGGGCCCGCAATTTTCGGAGGCCGCATGTCTCCGGGCAATTCAGGAGGCGGGGCTTTCGGCGCAACGGCTATCCGATCACGAACTTTGCGAGAGGGTGGCGCTGGAGTTGTCCTGTGGCCGGCTGGTGTTCTGGTTTCAGGGCCGCATGGAATGGGGCCCTCGCGCATTGGGAAATCGGAGTCTGCTCGCCGATTCTCGCCGGGAAGACATTCGGGCGGTTATCAATGCCAAAGTGAAACAGCGCGAACTCTTTCGTCCTTTCGCCCCCTCGGTCCTGGAAGAAGAGGCTGCGAACTACTTTGACCTTGCCGCCCCGTCGCCGTTCATGTTGTTTACGGCTCCGGTCAAACCCGACGTCAAAGGTGTCATTCCTGCGGTCGTCCATGTGGACGGGTCGGCACGGGTGCAAACGGTTGATCGCGATTCGAACCCTCAATTCAGGTGTCTGCTCGAGGCCTTTGCGCGTCGCACGGGTGTGCCCGTCTTGCTCAATACCTCGTTCAACGTGCAGGAGCCGATCGTCTGCACCCCGGAGGACGCGGTGCGCTGTTTTCTCCGCACCGATGTGGATTGGCTGGTTCTGGGGAATCTCTTGGTCGGACGCTCCTCGTCTGTGAGACGCGGGACGTGACGCGGAAGGAGGGAGGAGAGAGGTCGTCCGCGCCGCTATCTCCTGCTCCCTCTGTCGGCACTCTTGCGCTCAATGCGCTCCTCCTGCTCGTCATCCTGAACTTCTCGCTTCAGCCTCTGACTGAACCGGACTTCGGCTGGCATCTCAGAACAGGATTGGATCTGCTCAAGCAGGGAGGACGATTGCCGTCCCTCGATCCCTATTCGCACACGATGCCGGATTGGGCCTGGGTGGAGCACGCCTGGCTGACTGATATTCTGATCGGCGGCCTCTATGAAGGCGGCGGGGCATTGGGGGCTCTTGCGGTCATCCTGTTCTTCGGACTCGTCACTGCCGGGGCCTGGTGGGTGGCTGGACGGAGCAGCCGGGCCAATACGACGGTTCGACTCGTCGCCTGTTGTCTGTCCCTGTGGGTCGCGCTCCCGTTTCTTGGGGCCCGGACGCAGATGGTGACCTTGCTGGGACTGGCCACAGTGATGTGGGTGCTGCACCGCGTGGGCCGGGGCGCGGCGCGCCTCGTTTGGGGGATTCCTCCGCTGTTCCTTCTCTGGGCCAATCTTCACGGGGGTTTCACTGCAGGACTCTTTTTTCTGGCTCTGGTGATCGGACTGTCCTGGCTCATGTCCCGACTCTCCCTCATATGGCCGGGGGCCGGTCATTGGGAAGGGGAGTCTCTTGGTGCGCTCCCTGTTGGCTGGCCGCTTCTGTTTGCAACGGGACTGGGCGCATTGCTGACCCTGGTCAATCCCTATGGATGGGGACTCTATGGAGAGATTCTCGATTCGCTCTCAAACCGTTTGATGATCGGGGGGCTCCAAGAATGGCACCACATTACATTCGACACGCTGGCGGGGAAGATGTTTGTCGGGTATTTGGTGGTGCTGGCGCTGGTGATGGCCGGCTGGTATCGCCGTGTAGAGCCGGTTCGATGGGGTATCCTCGCGGTGTTTCTTGTTCTCGCGTACCGCCACCTTCGAAACATCCCGCTCTTTTTGATTGTCAGCCTGCCCCTGTTCGCAGACCTGTTGCAGCAAGCGGTCGATTGGTTTGCGCAACAGCCGCTGGTGAAAAGACTCCCTTCATCTCGGTGGATCGGCGGAGGGACGCTCGCGCTGGGACTCTTTCTCCTGTACCTCGGTCCGGATCACCTGCAGCATGTGTGGCGTTTCGGAACAGATCCGGCAGCCTCGTTTCGCGCCACGTCCTATCCCATCGAGGCAGTGGAGTGGATCCGGATACATCGCGACCGTCTGGGGGACCGGCCGTTTCATGACTATCAGTACGGGGGCTTTTTACTCTGGTGGCTTCCGGAGGAAAAGATCTTTATCGACGGGCGCATGCCGGCATGGCGCATCGGGGATCGATGGATATTCAAAGATTACGTTGATCTGCGCGAAGCCGACCCTCCCAAGCTGGCCGTCTTGAAGAAATATTCGATCGACTGGGCAATTCTCAGGCGCGATGCGGTCTTGGCTGGCACCCTTGAGAGCCTGCCCGGCTGGTGCAAGGAGTACGAAGATGCCAAGGTCGTGATCTATGCGGCCGAAAGAACGGACGTGTTCCGGCAGAGCGATTACTCCAAAACCGCAGACGATGAAGCCAGAGGGGAGAGTTTGGGGTCGTTGAGACGATCGGAGTAGACCCCCTTCTCCGCATTGCGGTGGATGGTCATGAGTTCGCGGAGCATGGCCAGTCCATCCCGCAGGGGACGGACTTTTGATCCCGGCTGGTCCGTCCAGTTGATGGGCACTTCCGCAATCCGGTAGCCCCGCCGCTGAGCCACGTACAGGAGTTCCAGGTCAAAACCATACCCGTTGATCGAGGACACGGAAAAGAGGTCCTGGGCAGCGGCGCTTTCAAAGAGTTTGAATCCGCACTGCGTGTCTTCAATTCCCGTGATGCCTCCCGCTCGAACGATCGCATTGAAGATGTTGCCAAGCAGGGTCCGATGCCACCTGGCATTCACCGTATACTCAGGGAGGCGGGAGGCCAGGCTCCGGGAGCCGATGGCGATCTGGGCTCCGGAGTGAATCGCCTGCTCCAGCCGTTCCAGTTCCGTGATGGGTGTGGCTCCGTCCGCATCGGTAAAGAGCTGTCGCTGTCCTCGTGCGGCCTGCATGCCGTGGCGAACCGCGGCTCCCTTGCCTGCACAGGCCGGCAAACGAAGCAGCCTGACGGATGGGACGCGCTGTGCATAGGCGTCGACAATACCGGCGGTGTCGTCGAGACTTCCGTCATCAACTACGATCACTTCGAATGCGCGTGCTCGTGCATTCAAGTACCGGACGATGGAACGGAGATGGGGAAGGATGCGGGCCGCTTCGTTGTGTGCGGGAACAATAACCGATAAGTCGACGACCGGTGCAGGGTTGTGCTGCGGCACGTAACCCCTCCTAGGCCAGATCCCCTCCTGAACGGGAAGAACCGACAGGAGCGCATCCGGGAAAAGTGAGCCAACCTACTCCGATGAGGCCTGGATTGCAAGCTGCCACTGCCGGCCGGAGGCGGGGATTCCATCGGGTTCTCCGCACGATGAGGCTTGACAGGTCGTCCCTCAGGGAGAGAGCCTAAGGACGGATCTTGGTCGGGAGTTCTCGTTCACCGGTAGCCAGGGGAGAGATCATGTACCGTCGCAGCGTGAGGGTATCTCTGCTTGTCGGGGCGTTCACACTTTCTGCCTGTGTGTCGGCATCGCCGCCCAGCCGGATCGGCGACTACGTGACCAAGGATGACAAGATTCCACCGAACGCGGTCATCATGATGCCTGAGCAACGACCGATTCAGGCCGGTCTCCTTGTCATCGCCGACAAGGCCGATCCGGGGAGTGCCCCGGGCCTTCCCGATGAGGCCCTGGTCCGTTTCCGCGAAGAGCTGAAAGAAGAGTTTGGCCAAGGACTGCCCTTTATGATCGCCCAAGTCATTCAAGCCGACGGTATTGCACCGAACCGCAGCGGAGGGGAACTGACCCGGTTCAGGGAACTCGGCAAGAAATATGACGTGGAACACCTGGCCCTCGTGGTTGTCTCCAGTGTTGAAGTGGAAGTTCCGAAACAACTCGACCTCGGAGGGGCCACCCAGGGGACACCGGGACTGCAGCGCGATAATTATGCACTCGCGGAATTCGCACTCGTCGATTTAAAAGCAGGCCAGACCCTGATGCAGGCGGTGGGACAGGGTTGGGCCACACTGCTTCGTCCCTATGTCCCCGGCATGAGTCCGCGGTACCCGGTGGTCTATATCCGGCCGGGCGATCGGCAACGGGTCTGGCCTCCGACCTGGGAGGGCTCCCCGGATACGCTGCGGGTCGTATCCTTTAATCTGGCCGGGAAAGCCCTCATCAACAGACTGAACCGTGTCTGGCTGGACTATTTGGAAACAGGGGCCGCTGCAGGACCTGCTGAAAAATGATCAGCGGTCTGGGAAGGATGCCGTGGGTGTTCATGGGATGAAAGGAGTTCATTAGCACACGCCATCCCTGGTCATAGGAAATATGGCCGCCGAATGGCCCTCGCCGCTCCGGCGGTACAAGAAGAACCACACGGAGCCGGGGCGGGGCCTTGACAGATTCAATTTGCAGGAGTGAACTAAGCGAGAGAGCTACCGCAAGTGTCGCGATCGCGTCCTGAATCGGGAGGTGCATTATGTACGATCTCATCCGAGGACTGTGCCTCTTCTCAGCGGCTCTTGTGTCTTGGGCTTGCGCCTCCTCGACCCCGCCCGGCCGCATGGCTGATTATGTTCCGATGGATCAAGGCCCACAGGCGGAGTCATTACTGAAAGTTGAGAAGAAGCCCGTTCAGGCCGGGCTTGTTCTGATTTCCGATACGGCCTTGCCTTCGGCAGCCCCGAATTTGCCTGATGAAGCGCTGGCGAAACTGGCCGACGAGCTCCAGCAAGAGATCGGGCGGGTCCTGCCGGTCACTATCAAGGAAGTGATCTCAGCTGAAGGAATCAGGCCGTCGGACGGGAACCGGGAACAATTTGCCGATCTCGCAAGGCGGCATGGACTCGACTACCTGGCCATCGTGGTTTTGTCCAGTACGGAGGAGGAGTATCCGGTGACGGTGTTTCTTGGGTGGACGACACATTCGCAGCCCGGCTATCGACGTGACAATTGGTCGTTGCTTGAATTCGCCCTCCTCGATCTGAAAAACAACCACATGTTAATGCAAGCCGAGGGGCGGGGGTGGGCTACGCTGGACCGGCCCGCGGCGCCCGGGATCGATCAATGGTATCCGGTGATCTACCTCCGCCCCCAGGACCCGGAGCGGCGCATTTGGCCTCCCACATATGAAGGAGCACCCTATACCCTGCGCGTGGTGTCCTTTGATCAAGCGGCGAAGCGATTAACCCTGAAACTTCGGAACTCGTGGCTGGGCCAGCTCGAAGCCGATGCTGCGGCGAGGCGGACCAGCTGAACGGCCGTCACGATTCAGGAGTGATCGGAGTTCTTTTCGCGTCAGTCCGGAAAGTCCCCCTCAGGCTTCCCGCCTATGCCTGACGGGGACTTTTCCTCTTTGAAGCCCAAGGAAAGATTAGTGTAAGATGCACCGTTCTACCGGTGATCGTTCGGGCCGGCGTGATGGAGCGGAGGTTATCGGAAGCGAAGCGGTGGTGTCGGCAAAATTATCAGTCTTCATGATGAAATCAACCTTCTGGAGGAACCCAGTTATGGTCAATCGGAGTCAGCAAGCGACCAAGTTGTCAATTGGTGGTGGACTGATCCTGGCGATGTGCGCCTGCGCCGGCCTCGATGGCGGATCATCCGCGTCCGCAGCGGGAGTCCCTCCGGCACTCGCCCAAGGGTTTGCTGAGATCGTCAAAAAGGTCACTCCGGCCGTGGTCAACATTGCTGTGACCGGCGGAGGGGAAGGCGGGCGTCGCCGTGGCGGTCTGCCTCCGGGACCGTTCGGGGGACCTCCCGGTGAAGAGCCGGGCGGAGGGGAATTGCCGACTCCGCCGCCGATGCCACCCGGTCCTCCTGCGCCGCACGGCCGTCCGGACCAGAGTGCGGGCTCCGGGGTCGTGTTTGACCCGAATGGGTACATCGTCACGAACAATCACGTGGTCGAGGGAGCCACGCAGATTACCGTCACGCTGAGCGACCGGCGCGAGTTTGCCGCCAAGATCATCGGCACAGATCCGAAGACCGATCTAGCCGTGATCAAGATCGAGGCGAAGGATCTCTCCGCGCTCAAGTGGGCGGAATACGAAAAGCTGCAAGTGGGCGACCTGGTGCTGGCGGTCGGGAGTCCGTTCGGACTGAGTTCCACCGTGACGCTCGGCATCATCAGCGCGCTGGGACGGGGGAACGTCGGGATTGCGGACTATGAAGACTTCATCCAGACCGATGCGGCGATTAATCCCGGGAACTCCGGGGGAGCGCTGGTCAATATGAACGGCGACTTGATCGGCATCAATACCGCGATCTTTTCGAGGACAGGCGGGTCAGAGGGGATCGGATTCGCCATTCCCAGCAGCATCGCCCTCGATATTGTGGACAGCCTGCAGAAGACGGGGAAGGTCGTCCGCGGATGGATGGGAGTCGCGATTCAGGAAATCACGCCGGCGTTGGCCAAATCGTTCAAACTGCCCGAACAGCGCAAGGGCGTCTTGATCAGCGATGTCAACGAAAACGGGCCGTCCCATGCCGCCGGAATCAAGCGCGGCGACGTGGTGGTGGCGTTCAACGGCAAAGAAGTTCAGAGTGTGAGTCAGCTCCGCAACCTTGTGGCCCGGACGATGGTCGGGAAGGATGCGCAGGTCAAGGTGTTGCGCGATGGCAAGGAGCAGACGATTGCAGTGAAGGTGGCCGAGCGTCCTGCTGATGAAGTGCTGGCCAAGAAAGAGCCGTCGCCGCCCAAGGAGCAGGGAGAAACCATCAAGCCGCCGGACAATGTCCTCGCGTCTCTGCGGGTACAGACATTGACCGATGCGCTCATGAGCCAGTTGAATATTCCGGCCAAGACGGCAGGCGTGGTTATCACCTCCGTTGAGCCGGGAGGGCAGGCGGAGGCCGCCGGATTGCAGCGCGGTGACGTGATCCAGGAAGTGAATCACGAGACGGTCAAAACCCTCGACGATTTCCAGAAGGCCGCGAGCAAGATCAAGAAGGAAGAGCTCGCCGTCCTGTTGGTGAATCGGCAGGGCAACAGCCTGTTCGTGGCGGTCAATCCGAAATAGTTGAGAAGCGGTCGTGCGCTGGTCGGCTGATCGGCGCACGGCACGACTACTGAGGGTCCGTGCTGAACGATTTTAATCAGTGGCTGCAAGACTCGGTTTTTAAGCCGCTGGAAGATAAGAAAATGCCGGTCATGGAGCACCTGGTCGAGCTCCAGGTCCGGCTGACCCGTGCGGTGATCGTTACGGCGATTGTCTTTGTGGCGACGTTCTTCTATGCGGATGCGTTGGTTAAGTGGCTGCGTATTCCTCTGCAGAACATGTTTGTGCCCAGCACATTATCGTGGGAGCCGACCGATCTGCCGAGCGTGCCGTTCGTGTTCCTCGCGCCGGCGGAGGCCCTGTGGCAGAACGTCAAGGTCGCGGGGTTATTCGCCATCGTACTCGCGACGCCCTATATCCTGCTTGAGATCTGGCAATTCGTCGTGCCCGGCCTGCATGTCCAGGAACGACGGTTTGTCGGGCCGTTCGTGTTTTTGAGCACCCTGGCATTCTTTGCCGGGGTGTCCTTCTCGTTCTTTTTCGTGTTGCCCTTTGCCTTGAATTTCTTGATCTCCTACGGCGTGAGCGCCGGTTTTATTCCCCAGCTGTCGATCGCCCAGTATGTGGGCTTCGCCCTCTGGTTCCTGCTGGTGTTCGGTTTGATCTTCGAAGTGCCGCTGGCGATTACATTGATGGCGAAGCTAGGCTGGGTGGATGCCCCGTTCTTGAGACGCTATCGCAAATGGGCCTTGCTGGGTGCATTTATCGTTGCGGCGATTCTAACGCCGACTCCGGACCCGTTTAATCAATGCCTCATGGCACTCCCGATGTATGTGTTCTACGAAGTGGGGATCGTCAGCGCCGGCTTCTTCAACAAGAAGAAACCGGAGGCTGCGACGGAGGCGTTGGTGCCGGCGGTGGCCACGGCCGGGGCAGGAGGCAGCGCTTCGGGCATGTCGATGCCGAAGTCTGACGAAGGCGAGTATGTTGGGGTACCGACCGGGGGACGGCGTCGGTAGCCGGCTCGAATAACAGAACGGCATTACGGAGAAGGATTATACAATGGCACGTGAACTCAACGTGATCAGCAACGGAAGCGGCGGCGCCGACGGCGACGCCTGTACATATATGTGGGCCTGCGCCATTTGCGACGAGAACGAGCGCTGCCAGAAGGACAAGGAAGGCCATAGTCGCTGGCTTGTGGCCAAGCGGATGGAGCGGATCGAATATAAAGTCCTCATCATGAGCAATAAAGGCGGGGTGGGGAAGAGCACCTGCACCACCAACATCGCCGTCAGCCTCGCGCTCAAGGGTTGGCATGTCGGCATCTGCGATATGGACATCCACGGACCCAACATTCCCAAGATGGTCGGGGCCGAAGGCCAGAAGCTCAAGATCAGCACCTCCGGCGGGATCATCCCCCATCAGGCCTACAATCTCAAGATCGCCTCGATGTCGTTTCTGCTGCAGAACTCCGACGATCCCATCATCTGGCGCGATGCATACAAGTACGAGTTCATCAATCAATTGCTCGGCGGCGTCGAGTGGCAGGATCTGAATTTTCTGCTGATCGATCTTCCGCCGGGGACGGGGAACGAGTCAGTGACGACAATCGATCTGCTCGGGAAGGTCAGCGGCGCCGTCATCATTACCACTCCGCAGGAAGTGGCGCTGCTCGATTCGCGCAAGTCCGTCACGTTCTGCCGGGACAGTGAGGTGCCGATCGTCGGCATTGTCGAAAACATGAGCGGGCTGGAGTGCCCCCACTGCCACAACCATATCGACGTGTTCCGGAAGGGCGGAGGGGAAGCATCGGCGCTCGACATGGGCGTCCCGTTCCTGGGGCGTATTCCCCTGGATCCCGACGTGGTGACCCAGTCCGATGCGGGCGAGCCGTTCGCGATGTTCAACTCGGATACGCCGACGGCGGAGGCATACCATAGCATTGCCAACCAGGTTGAAGCGTTCTGCAAGAAGAGCGGGTCGCTGCTGAAAGTGGGCCCCCGACCGCAGCATCAGCATTGAGAGGAGTCAGCCAGTGAAAGCCGCCGACGCCACCACAGGACTCACCCCGCTCCATGAGGCGCAAAAAGTCGTACTCGATGCGACACCCGTGCTGGGCCTGGAGAAAATTTCCATTCTCGATGCGCTCGGCCGTGTCCTGGGCGAAGATATCGTCGCCGAGCGCGACAACCCGCCGTGGGACAATTCGGCCATGGACGGATTCGCCGTCCGTTGGGACGACATCAAGCAGGAGCACGCGATTCAGAAACCCGTGACGCTGACGGTCATTGAGGATGTACCCGCCGGCAAGATGCCGTCCAGGACGGTCGGACCGGGGCAGGCGATCAGAATTATGACCGGCGCGCCGATCCCGCAGGGAGCGGACACGGTGCTGAAGGTCGAAGATACGGAGCATACCCCTGATTCGGTTCGCGTCTTCAAGCCTGAAAACCGCGGATCCAATATCCGGCCACGGGGCGAAGACGTCAAGAAGGGCGAATGCATCATCGCGAAGGGCACGGAGATTCGTCCGGGGGAGGCAGGCATGTTGGCCATCCTGGCCAAATCCTTCGTCTTTGCGTATCAACGGCCCCGCGTCGCGATTCTCTCGACGGGCGACGAACTTGCCGATCTCGATGAGCGGTTCAGTGAAGAGAAGATCATCAATTCAAACAGCTACGGGATTGCCGCGGCTGTGCAGGAGGCCGGAGGAATTCCGTTCCTGCTCGGGATCGCCAGGGATACCCCTGCGGCGCTGAAAGAAAAAATCTCGCATGGTCTGAACGCCGATATTCTGGTGTTGTCCGGTGGAGTGTCGATGGGCGACTACGACTTCACGAAAGCGGTCTTTCGAGACCTCGGGGCGGAGATGAATTTCTGGAAGTTGGCGATCCGGCCCGGTCAGCCGCTGGCCTTTGGAAAAATTCAGGGCAAGCTCGCTTTCGGGCTACCGGGAAATCCGGTCTCTTCGATGGTCACGTTCGAGCAGCTGGTCCGGCCCGCGATGCTCAAGATGAGCGGCTATCGAAGCTACGGCCGCCCCGTTGTGGATGCAGTCTTCCAGGAGAAATTTTCCAAGCGGACCGATCGTCGCCACTTCCTCCGCGGGATTCTCACCCGGGAGGACGGGGTCTTCAAAGTCCGCACGACGGGCGATCAGGGGTCAGGGATCCTCACCTCGATGGTCAAGGCCAACTGTCTGATCGACGTTCCCGTCGAGGTCGAGCGGCTGAACCCCGGCGACCAGGTGACGGTCCAACTCTTGAGTGGCGAGGCGTGGCTCAATCAGACTGGTCCTGTTCACATGGGCGGGCATCGGCTGTCCTGCTGTTGACGCATGAAAGGAACCGACGTCATGCCCGTCCCCATCGTCTGTTTCGTCGGACGCTCGAACAGCGGCAAGACGACCTTTATCGAGCGCGTGATTCCGGAACTGGTGCGCGCCGGCTATAAAGTGGCCACGGTCAAGCATGCCGGGCACGGGTTCGACCTCGATACGGAAGGCAAGGACAGTTGGCGGCACAAGCAGGCCGGGGCCAGCAGCGTCGTCATCCTGTCGAAGGGAAGCATGGCCATGTTCGCGGATGTGTCGGATCAGATGAAAGTCGAAGACGTGCGGGATCGGTTCCTCGACGGGACTTACGACCTGATCATCGCGGAAGGATGGAAAAACGAGGGGTATCCCAAGATCGTCATCATCCGCGAGCAGGTCGGAGAAATTCCGATCTCTCCCGAAGGCTTGCTGGCGGTGGTCTCCGATAAGCCGGTCGAACTCCATGTCCCGGTGTTCGATCTGGACGACGTGCCCGGGGTGGCCGCGCTCATCATGCAGCATTTCCCTCGACGTGCTCGATCAGAGCATGAGCTGGACGCCTAGGTTCACGATCATCCTCGTTCTCGCGGCGGGAGCGATCGCGCTCGGGAGCGTGGCCGTTCCCCTTACGAATCACCCGACGTTCTGTGCCAGTTGTCATACCATCGCGCCTTCCTACGAGAGTTGGGCCAAGTCCTCGCACAAAGAGGTGACCTGCATCGCCTGCCACGTGAGGCCGGGGATCGAAGGCTGGATTCACGACAAGGCGATGAACGGTACGAAAGACGTCGCGATTTACCTATTCGGATCGCCGACGGATCCGCACAACCTCAAGACCAAAGTCGATTCCGAGGTATGTCTGAGCTGCCACCGGAATATTCTGCGCGTTTCCGAAGTCGCCCCGCGCGATCTCCCGCCGCCGGTCAAGGACGTCGGGCTGGTGATGAGCCATCGCACGCACATGGAGGCGTTCGGAGTGAGAGGACAGGGGGAGGGCTGCACGACGTGCCATTCCGCAATTGTGCACGAGGCCCCGATCAAAGGTTATCCGATCGTGATTCCTCGCGGCCATGTGTCGGCCGACAGCCAGCCCTGGTATCCGGATCATCCCGAGGGGTCTTATCTGCGGACGCGGGCCCTCGGCGATTGCTTCCGCTGTCATGACGGGAAAACCGAGCATCAAGGCAGGGTGGTCAGTCGTAAGTGCGAAACCTGTCACATTCCCGAAAAGATCAGTAACGCGCTGCTGTTCAACTAGACGCACGATCCCTTTCCATGACCACACCCGTCTTACACGTGTCGCATCTCACGAAACGCTTCGGCGATTTTACCGCCGTCGACGAGGTGTCCTTCGACATCAAGCCGGGTGAGATTCTCGGTGTCCTGGGGCCCAACGGGGCCGGGAAGACCACCACGATTCAAATGTTGCTTGGATTGGTGACTCCGACCGCGGGGACGATCCACATGTTCGGGCTGGATCTCTCGACGCATCGGGAAGCCATTCTCCAGCAGGTCAACTTCTCCTCGACCTATATTTCGATGCCGCAGTCACTCACAGTCGAAGAAAATCTCTGGGTGATCGCGAGGCTGTACGGCCTTTCCGATATTCCGCGGCGTGTGGATGAGATCGTCAAGAAGCTGGAGATGGAGGAGTTTCGTCAAAAGATCACCCGGAAACTCTCGTCCGGACAGATGACGAGGCTCACCCTGGCCAAGGCGTTTCTGACCGAACCGAAGATTCTCTTTCTCGACGAGCCGACGGCCAGCCTTGATCCGGATATTGCACAGAAGATTCGAGCTTTGCTGAAAGAAGAACGGCGTTCGTCCGGTCTCAGCATTCTCTACACCTCGCACAATATGCGGGAAATGGAGGAGATGTCGGATCGGATCATTTTTCTGCAACGCGGGAAGATTGTGGCGGAGGGCACGGCACAGGAAATCGTCGCGCGCTTCGGCCAGGAGGATCTGGAAGAGGTGTTTCTCAAACTCGCGCGCGAGTCACGCGCGTGAAGAGTAAAGGGCAATAATGAACCAAGGCTTGATCGATTTTGGACTGGGGGTATTGGCCGGAGGGCTCGGCTTGAGCGCCGGCTGGGGCTTGTTTTGGTTGGCCGTAGGGACGACCGGGCTCGCTCGCGGAACATGCGGCTGGCGTGTCGTGGTGAACAGTCTGACGGTCAGTGTGGTGCCGCTCCTGCTTATTGCCTCGATATTCTGGTGGCATGGCGGAGCGCATGGAGTCAGTTCCGCGTTCGGCATGGGGATGATGGGCATGCCGATCGTGCTCGCAGGCTTTGGACTGCGTCAGGCTCCGGACGGCCGGCGAGCCGCAACCCATATGCTCGACGGGGTACGCCATCTCATGGACGAGCTGCTGGGGAAACACCATGAGTGCGGCGGTTGCGGCCATGAACACAATCATGGGGGGCAGGCGTGAAGCTCCATCGCATCACGGCCCTCATCGTGCGGCATTTGTATCTCTATCGGAGAAGTCTGCCCCGGATCATGGAGATCTTTTATTGGCCCTTCTTGGACCTCGTGATCTGGGGATTCATTACGCTCTATCTTGCGAAGTATCAGACGCAGGTCCCGGGATTCGTGACGTTTTTCCTCGGGGCTCTGATCCTGTGGGACATGTTGTTTCGGTCCCAGCAGGGGATCACCATTTCGTTTCTTGAAGAACTGTGGGCGCGTAATTTGATGAATCTCTTTGCGAGCCCGCTCAAGCCCGGCGAGTTTCTCGCCGCTACCATGGTCATGAGCATTTTCAAGGTGACCTGTGTGTCAATCGTGATGGCCGTCTGCGCACTGCTCTTTTACTCCTACAATGTGTTTACAATCGGCCTCTGGTTGATTCCCTTCGTGTTCAACCTGGTGATCGCCGGATGGGTGATCGGGGTGTTCACCACATCGCTGATTATGCGGTTCGGGCAGGAGGCGGAGGTATTGGCCTGGAGTATGGTCTTTTTGTTTCAGCCGATTTCCTGCGTGTTCTATCCAATGGAGGTCTTGCCTGCCTGGCTCAAGCCGATCGCATGGGCGAACCCGGCTGCCCATGTTTTCGAAGGGATGCGGGCCGTGCTGAGTTCGGGGGAGGCCCCGCTGGCGAACCTTGCCTGGGCCGTGGGTCTCAACGGGTTGCTCCTGGTTGTAGCGGTGGCCTGGTTTTATCGGACGTTTGCCTACTGTAAGGAACAGGGGCTCCTGGTCCGGGTTGGGGAGTAAGGTTGTAATCAGCCACCCCCTATGCTAGCCTATACTCACTTCTTCGCAGGGGCCTGGCGGTGGAGATGTTTAATAGAGCAGGCCTGCAACGTTGATGTTGCCTTGCCCGGGAATTTCGTCGGAAGTCAGACCCAAGTCGCTGCATCGATCGCGTCTTCGGCCCGCTCCTTCCCCCGTTCCTCGAGTTCAAGACAATGTCACATTTAAAGGAGGAACCCCGATGGGTTCGAAGATCTATGTCGGTGGGTTGCCCTATTCGGCGACCGAGCAGCAATTGAGTGATTTGTTCGCGGCGCATGGCGCAGTAGCGTCGGCGCGGATCATCACGGACAAATTCACGGGGCAGTCACGCGGCTTTGGCTTTGTGGAAATGTCCTCAGATTCAGAGGCACAAGCGGCCATCACGGCGCTCAACGGCGCTGAAATGGGCGGACGGACTTTGACAGTCAATGAAGCACGTCCTCAAGAGCCACGCACCGGTGGCGGCGGCGGCGGCCGCGGCGGATTCGGTGGAGGTGGTGGTCGGAGCGGCGGTGGTGGGAAGCGCGATCGCTGGTAATTGACAGGCCTCAGTGCGTTTGAAGAAGGGGTTGCCATCGTCGATGGCAACCCCTTCTTGTTTCCCGGCGGGGATGGTCAACTTGTCAATCAAACAGCCAGGATGGTAAAAAATCCTGTCGGACGGCCGGTCCGCATGCAGGGTGAGGAGAGGCGTGTGAAGAGCCAAATGGATATGATGCCGTCGACAGTGGCGCTGGCCGATCTGTCCTCCTTCTCCTTCCGCAGAAGTCCGGTCCTGGTTGTCGAAAACTTCTGGTCCGCTGAAGAGAGACAATTCTTCCGTGAGGGCATGAATCATGCGGCCTGGAAGAGTCTCTCGGAGTTGCCGAATGTCCGGGAGGATTTTCCGAATTCCGGCAATTGGGCGAAAGCAGAAATCGGTCCCCAGCAAGGCCAGCGGTTTCTGTCTCGTCTGCAACTCCCTTGCATTCAAGAGTATATCGAGTCGTTCCCGAACATCACCGGACGTCACGTGGGGTTTAGTTACTATTCGTATTCCGCCGGCGACTGCCTGCTGACCCATGACGATACGGATCAAGGCCATCCGATGGGGGGACGACCGGCGCCGCTGCGCCGGATTGCATTAGTGACGTATTTTCACGAGGAATGGCGGTCTGACTGGGGTGGAGAGTTGATCGTGTATGCCAAACGGCCGAATCACACCAGCGAACGGATCGATCTTGTGCCGACACACTGCATTGAGCCGCGCCCCGGATCGCTCGTGATGTTTACCGTGCCCCGCTTTCATCGGGTGTGCCGTGTGGACCAAACAGCGGGCCAGCACCGGCGGCTGTCGATTGCCGGCTGGTTTATGACGGAACACGCCTGACCGCCGGTGCCGGATCTCAACGGCGCAAGTTCAGACGACTCTGAGGGGAGGCTGGGATTGCCGAAGGACTTAGTCGAACCAGTCCACGGCGTTCGCCGCTTTGCCCTGGCCCGATAGATCGAGCGCCGGTGCGGGCTGCGCGAGCACTTCTCGAATCAGGCGGATCAGACCGTCCTTCTCAAACGGTTTCGCAAGAAACGGCAACGTCCCGCGCTTAATCCCGTGACCGGCGAGTTCCTTGTCCGGATTCCCCGACATCAGAATGACACGCAGGCCCTCCCGCATGCTGGCCGCTCGGATGGCCAGTTCGTGGCCGTGCACGTGGGGGAATTGATTGGAACTTGAGGCCAATTGAAAGCCCGGAGGGGGCAGGATGAGGTCTGTAAGCAACAGATCGATGGGGCCTTCGTGCTGCGCGCAGATCTTTAGCGCTTCTGAACTGCCGTCGGCATCGAGCACCGTGAAGCCTGCGCCTTGAAGAACCGTCTTGCACAGCTTCGTGACGGCGAGCTCGTCATCGACAACCAGGATGGTTGGTGAAGCGGCTGGAGGCACGTTGGGCTGCTGTCCTGACATTGATGGTGTCTCTCACGAACATCATAGTGCCGGACACCGTCTCTGGCGAGAGAATCCTCATTTCCGGCAGAACGGCAGGGGACGGGCCGGGTGGTACACGGCGCAGACGGTCCCGATGATGTATCACGTTTCGACCCAGTTCCAATCTCTTGGTGTGATAGGCGCCACGAGGTCTCAGAGAAACTCCGGAATGATGCGTAGCTACCCGTGAGCCGATCTGGTTTTGAGCGCATCCAGTCGTTTCTTGTCCAGGCTCACATGCAGAGATTTCTCCTGCGTGACGGTCACGGCGCCGGGCGCCTGACCCTTCGCTTTCTTGACCCACTTGCGCCTGGTGTAGATCACCTCGCCCTTGCCGCTTTTCTTTAAATCGCTATACAGCAGGGCCAGCGTGGCGGCATCCCGTATCGTCTCGAGCGGTGGCTCGGTTCCTTTTTCCAGGCGCACGACGACGTGCGAGCCCGGTGTGCCGCGAGCGTGGAGCCAGAGGTCATCGCTCTTGGCCAGCCCGAACGTCAGTTCGTCGTTCTCTCGCGCGTTGCGGCCGACGAAGATCGGGACTCCGTCGGTCGAGGTAAAACGGCGAAACGGACCGCGCCGCTGATCGACGGGCTCCCGGGATTTGCCCGCACTCACTCCCCCCATTCGACCGGGGGCGGGAGACGATACTGTCGGCGGAGTCCAGGCTCCCTGCTCGATCGCCCTGACTTCGTGGCGGAGTGTATCCAGCTCCTGTTCGGCTCGCTCGATGCGAGGTTTCAGTTCCCGTTCGGCGGCGAGGTATTTTCGATGTTTCCGGAAATAGTCGTCCATGTTGCCCCGGGCCGATTTCGTCGTCTCGAGCGGGATGGTCACTTCGGGCAGTGTCTCGTCGAAATAATCGACGACCGTGATGCGCTCCGTTCCCTTCCTGATCGAGCTCAGATTGGCTTTGATCAATTCTCCATAGCGGGCGTAGTCCTTGTACTTGACGGCTTTCGCCAAATCGTCCCGCCAGGCGTCGATCCGTCGCTCGGCTTTCTTGATCGTTTTCTTGATGACCCGCAGCCGCGCGTCTTTTGCGCTGTCTACGGCAAGTCTGGATTCTTTGTCCTGGTAATGGGCCTCGATGTCCGCGGAGATCGGGAAATCTCCCCCCGCGGTTCCCGTGAATCGAACCGGTTGCGATTCGCGTGAGCCGCTCTCTCTCCTGGACGGCGGAGTATAGGGCTGTCCGGTAGAATTCCGCTGGTGCGTCAGGTCGCGGAGCACTCGCCCCTCGGAATCCAGTACAAGGATGTTCGCCGTCTTGCCGGTCAGTTCACACACGATGGTGCGGGCGCCGCCTTTTCCCGTGACTTGAATTTCGACAATGCGGTCGTCCGGTGTCTGGCGGATGTCATCGACTCTGGCGCCTTGGAAATGGGCTCTGAGGAACTGGCAGAAGGCCGGCGGTGTCGGCGGATTGAGGAGGGGGCCGCCGGCCAGATGCAGCCGGGAAGTCTCCGGTGTGCAGGAGATAAGCAGCCGATGGGTCCGCCCCGGCACACGAATGTCGAGCACCAGCGTGCGGGCGGCGGGTTGTTGAATCTTTTGAATCCACCCGCCGCGCAGAACCGGCACAATTTCCTCAAGGACCCGCGCGATCTCCGTTGTGTTCAATGCCATCGGTGTGTTCCAACGTATCTGCTTGGGGGCGGGGTATTCCACCTACTCCATTCTTGTCCCATGCGGCCAATCCGGTCACATTTTTTGTCGCTTTAACGGGATCTGAGGCCGCCACTCTACGATTCGCCGCAAAAAGCCGCAAGGTCGCGGGAGCCTCGCCTGGCATCGTCATTGCTACTGTATATCAGTAGATTGTGGGTCTGGCGTAGCAGATTACCGGCTGTTACCAGGAGGACTCCTATGAAGTGCACCAGATGCCATGGGCTCATGGTTGCGGACGATCTGATTGATCTGCGGGAAAGCTATTTGCCGATGTGGATGCGTGGTTTGCGCTGCATCGCGTGCGGCAACATCGTTGATCCTCTTATCAACCGCCATCGCATGATGCAACAGGCGGGCGCGACCCGGTTGCTCAAGCCTGAAGTTCGAATGCCGGCGCCGGCGCGGTCTGCGAAGGCTGCCTAACGGTGGCGTAGCCTTTCGGCGCGCGCGCTCTCTCTCCGGTACGATACCGCCCTTGCGCTGCTCCCTCCTTGCGGCCACTCCCTGGCTGCGTTACAGTCGATTGCTCATTCATCATCCTCTCGAAGCATCCGCTATGTCGGTTTTGGAACTACAACCTCTCGAGCGCTTGACGGACGAGTTCCGACTCTCAATGCGACGGTTGTTGCAGGACCTCTGTCGGGAACTGCAGGCCGACTACCCGGATCTCGCCTCACGGTTTGAGCTTCCCGTGAACTTTTTTCAACTGCTCGGCCAGTCGCTCAAGATAGAGACCTACTCGAATTGGAAGATTGCGGGCTGGATCGAAGCATTGAATGACCTCGTCTATTTTTTGGACATTCTCCGGCAATGGGAGAAGGAGCAGGATCGAGGCGAGTTTACCGAGCAACTATTCGCGGAGTGCCAGGAGAAGTTTTTTGAGAACAGCTATCACGATGATCTGTTTCCGCTGGGCCGCCCGCGTGTCGCGGGTCTGGAGCAGAGGCTGACACGCCTTTGCCAAAGACTGGCGCGGGAGCTTACGCAGGAGTCGCTCTTCTTCGATCCTGCGCTGGCCGTGAAATGGTGCAGACAGCGCAAGGTCCCGCGATGGGACGTCCGGGGAATGCTCGGGGCCAATTTCGAGCGGGCGGATGAGGAGGGCGCAGTCTCGGCGGGAATTGCCGGAGACCGGTGCGACGCTCCTAATGAAGTGCGCCGGGCGCTGAAGCACGCGTCCGGGCATGTAACCTTTCAGGTGGACGGGAACGCGATTCTGGTGAAGATCGGTCGAATGACCTTCCCGCTGTGGACAGGGCAGGGAGGTCTGGGCGAATGGCACTGGAGGCGTCACACGGCGATGACGGCGCTGGAGACTCCGTGCGGCCCCGTCACGGTCGGTTCGACTTTGGTGTATGGAAAAGATCGGCAGCCTCGGGCGATCGGACGAACGAAACAGGAAACGGCGGAGCGAATCAGCCGGGCCTGGCGCACGATCCGGGACGCCTGGCCGGAAGGTCACGCATTGCTTGCATTGCTGACGTCACGGATCGTGCCGCTCAAGGCGAAGGGCGTCGTGAGCTTCAGTTATCGGCACCGGCCCGGCTTGTCCTTCATCAACTGCTTCGATCGGGACAATCTGGATCTCATCGACGATCTGGTTCATGAAAACAGCCATCATCACTTGAACCTCCTGCTGCGAAAGCACGTGATGTATCACGGCGATCACAATCAGCAGATCTTCTATTCGCCCTGGCGGCGGAGCCTCCGACCGTTGCGGGGTATTCTCCATGCCACGTTCACCTTCACGATGGGCGCAATGTTGTTCGAACGGCTCTCGTCATGGGCGTCTGGGCGCGGCGGGGCTGCCAGATGGAAGCTCGCCGGATTGACTGCGCGGGACCTGCAACGTGCGCGGTTTCGTTGTCTGGAGGAAGTGGGGTCAGTGCGATACTCCCTCCAAGACTTGCATTACGCCGACCATCATCTCGGCTGGCTCACCGGCTCGGGACCGCGATTGGTAGGGCAACTGGCGGCGGCTATCGATCAGGTTGAACAGAGCATCGAGCCTCATCGAAATGAAGTGCTGCGCTCGTCATTCGGCCCGGCTCTCAGGCGTCATCTCAAGGAACTTCACCAGGCTCGGCAAACGTATGGGCCGGTACGGCTGAGCAAAGCGTAGGTCCAACAGTCGAGACGGAGAGGAAGACCCTACGGCTCCACCGTCACGTCCACAAAGGCCGGCACTGAATCCGCCCCCTTCTTATCCGTGACCCTCAGCTTGAATCGGTAGGTCCGTGGCTCGGACACGTGCGGAGCTTGGAACGACGCTTCCGGGCCGTTCACATCCAGGAGCGGGACCTTGCTGCCGCGTACCTGGCCCCAGGTGTAGTACAAGGCTTCGCCTTCCGGGTCGCGGCTTTTCAACCCGCTCAGCCTGACCTTGCTGCCTCCCTTCACAGTACGATGCAACCCCGCGTCGGCGATCGGCGGTTCGTTCGGTTCGTCGTTCACGTTCACTTCCACGTCGAGCGAGGCCTGCTTCCCACGGTTCGTCACTGTGAGAGTTGCTTTCCCGTTGCCCACGATCTGCAACATGCCGTCGCCCAGGATCTTGATCACTTTTGGATTCGACGACTGGTAGCCGGTCCCGCTTGCCGGCGAGCTGATCGGGCGCGTGATGCCATCGGCAAATTCGCCGACGACGGGAAGTTCGAAGATTTTCCCCATGGAATCCACGTGGCCGAACGCCGAGGACTGGCCTGCGCGTCCTAGTTGCAGCGGCTTCTCTGTTTCAAACTCGATGGTCTGCAATGCCGCATCGGGCTCCGCCTTCACGATCACCTCATCGAACACCGTACGAGTCCCCAGGCGCCCGCGCGAAATCTCGGCGACAGCCAGGAGTCTTGTCGGGCCGATCGCTTCCTTGGGAACCTTCAAGGCTCCCCCGAAGGGCGGGATCTGATCGGACCCCGACGACAAGGCCGCGATGGCGACGACCGGCGTACCGGAGATGCTGTCCCTCTGGAAAAAGCGGTCGTCGCCCAGCCTGTCCTGTTGCGGCATGATCGAGGCGTCGGAGTCGTCCTGCTGAACGAGGGTCTCAGCCTGCTCGGGATACCAATAGTAACGGACCTTCACGATGCCGCTGTCCGAGCCGAGATCGACCTTTGTCGTAATGGTCTGACCCGGGCGGATTGTCGCGCCGTCGGCAGGCGACAAAATTTTGAACGCATGCGCCTGCTGCTCCGAGAGCGCAAGGCAAAGGGCAGAAGTAAAAAGACAAAACTTCGGTCCGAACTTCCTGCTTTCCCCTTTTAACTTTCTACTTTCCACAATTACCTCGTCAGGTGGAACGGGACGTCGGTCAGGATGACACGATCCTTGAACAGGAGCGCAGCCTTGAGCAAGAGGGCGCGCTGATTATGCAGGATATTCTGCCACCAGCGGGCCGGGAGAATCTCGGGGATGACGACGGTGACCCAGCAGTCCGGATCCTTTTCCAGGTGATCTTCGATGAAGCCGAGCAGCGCCCTGAGGATCGATCGATATGGCGATGGCAGGACGATTAACGGGACGCCGCAGCCCCACTGGGCCCATTTAATTTCAACTAGGGCGGTCTCTTCCTTGTCGACGTCGATCAGTACGGCTTTCACTTCGCCTCCGTGGCTTCGCGCGTAGTCCACGGCGCGGACAACGGCCCGATTCACGCCGCCTATCGGTATGACGACGAGATTGCGACGCGGACGTGGCGGGCGGGTGTCACGCGTCAGGGCCACTTGCTCGGCCACCGCCTTGTAGTGTGAGCGGATACTCCTGAACATCATAATCAGCAGCGCGACAAGAAGAAACACAATCCAGGCTCCATGGACGAACTTCGTGCTTGCGATGATGACGGTCGCGACGCCGGTGGTGACCGCGCCTACTCCATTTACGACCAGTTTCTTTCTCCAATGGGGCCCTTTCTTGCTCAACCAGCGGAGCACCATCCCGCTTTGAGACAAGGTGAAGGAGGCAAAGACGCCGACGGCATAGAGCGGGATCAGGGCATGAGTATCCCCGTGAAAGAGGACCAGGAGGAGGCAGGCGAAAAATCCGAGAATCAGAATTCCATTTGAGAAGACGAGGCGGTCGCCGAAGCTGGCCATCTGATGCGGCATGAATCCGTCACGTGCCAGGATGGACGACAGTTGCGGGAATCCAGCGAACGCACTGTTCGCCGCCAGCACTAACAGCAGCATCGTGCCGATCTGAACCGAATAATAGATCGCGCCTGTCCCGAAGGTAAGACGAGCCAATTGGGAGACCACGGTCTCATCTTCCTTGGGCAGAATGCCGTAGTGATAGGCCATCCAACTGATCCCCATAAAGAGCGTTGCGAGAATGACGGACATCCACACCATCGTGATTGCGGCATTGTGGGGTTCGGGATGCCGGAATGCCTTCACCCCGTTCGAGATGACCTCCATTCCCGTGACGGCCGAGCATCCGGCTGCGAAGGAGCGGAGAATCAGGAACAGCGTCAGTCCTTCCATCGACGTGGCGCCTCCGCCGGGAGGGGCCGGCACGACAACGCCGGATCCCGCGAGGGATCGGACAGTTCCGAGCACGACCATCAAGCTGAGGGCGCCGACGGCGAAGTATGTTGGGATGGCGAAAAACTTCCCGGACTCTCGGACACCGCGCAGATTCATAATGGCGATAAAGAGAATCGCAACCAGGCCGAGAGCTTCCCGATGCGGGAAGAGACCGGGCACTGCCGAGGTCAATGCAGCCACCCCTGCCGCGACGCTTACCGCGACGGTAAGCACATAATCGATCATTAAGGCGCCGGCGGCGATCAGTGCCGGCAGCTCGCCTAAATTATTGCGGGCGACGATATAGGCGCCGCCTCCATCGGGGTATTCATAGATAATCTGACGGTACGAGATCGTGAGGACGGCGACCAAGAAAAGAATGGCCAGACTGACGGGGATAGACCAGGCCACGGCCGCGGTGCCGGCTAAGATAAGAACGAGGAGGATTTCTTCTGTGGCGTAGGCTACTGACGAAATGGCGTTCGATGAAAAGATCGCCAGGGCCAGAGTCTTGGACAGGCGTTCATGAACGGCTTGGGCGGTCTTGAGGGGATCGCCGACCAGCCAGCGCTTCAGTAGCATGAGGGGGATTATCTCACAAACGAGGAGTTGAGTGAACGTTATGAGGACCTCGGACGCTAGGCCGAAAGGCCCGGCTCGTACGTATGAATCGGCATCCCGGATTGTTCTCTCAGCTGATGTCTGACGGAGGCGCAGGGGGTTGACAGAGAATCCTAAGTTCAGTATCTTTCGCACTTCCTGAAAGGATCAGATACCGTCGTCCGTTAGGGCGAAGGTTTAATATAAACCGTCAGTTTCCCTTATTTTCGTTCGGCGTTTTTGTTTTGGTTTCATTCATCACACCAAGGAGGCCGGTCCATGTTTTTTCACAAGCCACGGGTTTGTGTTCCTACCCGCATGCTCGGCGCGATGGCAGCGGCGGCCCTGCTCTGGGCCCCGCTCGCATCCGCTGAAAACTCCTCACATACCGGACACGCAGCCACGCAAGCGGTTGCGATGAACCATCAGTTGCCGGCTTGGGCGGAACAGCTCAAGGGTCAGACGATTGTCGAAGATACGATGTCCGGCAATGCCAATCGGTCGGCGATGGTCGAGCAGCAGCATCAGCGCATTATGGATCACATGTCCAATGATCCGCAGGTGCAGGGCGTCAACACCGGCATGTACAACACCCAGTCTATGATGCACCAGTACGGCGCCGGTGGGCAGGACATGCTGCTGGTGTCTGATCCCCGCGTTGAGCCGGTCGTCATGACGGGCGGCGGCAAGTGCCCGGCCACCGCGCCGGTGAAGCAGTACAACGTGTCCGCGATCAATGTCGAGATCACCCTGAATCAGTGGCTCGATTTCTATCCCGGCTACATGTACGTGCTCGACGAGAACCTGGATAAGGTTCGCGCGGAAGAAGCTAAGAATAAGGAAGCCCGTGAAAAAGAGGGCTTCGACCCCGGGGCCGTCATCCCCGGCGTGCAGGCTCAGTGGATTCAGCCGTTGACCATTCGCGCCAATCAGGGCGATTGCGTCAAGATCAAGCTGACCAACAAGCTGGAAGGCGGCGAAGATGTCAGCCTGCACATCCATGGGTCATCCATGGTGGTGAGCGCGACCGGCGCCTCTGCGGCAACGACGAACCCCGACAGCATCGTCGCCAAGGACAAGAGCGGCGATTTTGAGTGGTATATCCACCCGAACACCCAGGAAGGTGTCCGCCAGTTCCATACCTTCAGCAACGATCGTGAATTGACCGTCATGGGTCTCTTCGGGTCGTTCGTCGTTGAGCCTCGTGGCTCCTCCTACTGGGAGGCGCTCGGAAGCGGCGACGCGACTCCGGCCGCCAGCGGCTGGCAGGTCATGATCAAGAACGGCACGGGTCCGGACTTCCGGGAATTCGTGCTCTACTATCATGAGGTCGGCGACGAAGCGTTCCGTCCGCTGAACAAGAAGGGTGACTTCCTGCCCCAGCGCGATCCGTTGACCGATGCCTATCGTCCGGGCGGTCGCGCGATCAACTATCGCAGCGAGCCGTTCGGCATCAACAACATGCACGTGCAGCACGAGTATTTCGGATTCGAAGACGAGTCGATGGGGTACAGCTCCTATACATTCGGCGATCCGTCCCCGACGATTCCCCGTTCCTACATCGGTGATCCGGCCAAGTTCCGCCTGGTTCACGGCGGTTCGGAAGTCTTCCACAGCCACCATCCGCACGGAGGCACGATCCGGTGGCCGCGCAGCCCGCGCGCCATCGACGACATGAACCTCTGGGCGACCAGCGCCAACGGCCCGGTGAAGTATCCGGTCATCCGGCACAAGACGGACCGTGTCGACGTCGAAGTCATCGGCCCGTCCGAAGCGCTCGATCTGGAAACGGAGTGCGGTTCCGGTCTCTGCCAGCAGTTGGCCGGCGACTTCCTTTTCCACTGCCACGTCGCCCACCATTATGTGGCGGGTATGTGGGGCTACTGGCGCGTCTACAACACGATCCAGCAGGGCGATCTGCGGAACGACGTGATGCCGGATCTGCGTGAGCTGCCGGATCGCAAGGGCCGCATCAAGACCCCGATTTCCTCCGATAAACTGATCGGGCAGACGGTCGATTGGTTCGGCAAGCAGTTCAAGATCGTCGACAAGGGCAAGAGCGATTGGAAGTCCAACCCGGCCACGATCACCATCAAGGACTGGGTGGAAATGCAGTTGCCGACGATGGGCAAGCCCGGTCACAAGGACGATGAGAAGGGCCAGACCATCTCCTACGATGCCACTGTGTTGGATTGGACATGGAACGGCAACGTCGCGATGAGCGAAAAGGAGAGCGAGATCGACAATCCCAAGTACAAGTCCACCCATCCGGGCAAGCGGCACCCGATCATGTTCGAGCCGATGACCGGGAAAGTGGCTTGGCCCCATCTGACGCCGCACTTCGGCCGGCGCGTGATGTTCTCTCCGAACCACGTGGGCGCGCCCTGGCTGGAGATGATCCGCCGGGATGCCGACGGACAGGAGAGCGTCGACCAGGCGTTGCCGGGCGAAAACGGCAACTGGAGTCTCTGTCCGGAGAATGCGGGCCGGAAGCACTACAATGTCCACTTTGTGAAGATGCCGATCAAGATCGCCAAGGCCCAAGGCAAAGAGCCGGCCGTGG
>DATIGF010000092.1:0-5368 GCA_035454865.1 Nitrospiraceae bacterium
CAGGAGCAGGATCTGTCGAACTCGATCAGTTCGCTGAAAGAGATCATCCAGCGGATCCAGCGGACGACAAAAGAGATGTTTGTATCCACGTTCAATGAATTACAGCAGAAGTTTACCGAAGTGTTCGGCCAGTTCTTCCCCGGCGGCCGGGCGGAGCTCCAGCTGGTCGACGAGCCGCCTTCGGAAAACGGGGAGAACACCGGCAGCCAGGAGCCCGGGATTGAGATTGTGGCGCAGCCTCCGGGAAAGCGGTTGAAGAGCATCACGATGTTGTCGGGGGGAGAGAAAACACTGACGGCGATGGCGTTATTGTTTGCCAGCTTTCTGATCAGGCCGACGCCATTCTGCCTCCTGGACGAAATCGATGCGCCGCTGGACGAAGAGAACATCGGGCGCTTCACCAGCGTCTTGAGGGACTTGTCGCAGAACGCTCAGTTTCTGGTCATTACACACAACAAGCGGACGATGGCCATTGCCGATTCGCTCTTTGGAGTCACAATGGAAGAGCCGGGGGTGTCCAAGCTTGTGTCCGTCAGGCTGGGGGACCTTCAGCCGGCCTAGCGGCTGCTGGAAAAGTCCGCCAGCGGCGTTTCCGCGGCGCTCAGGGTCTCATGATCTATAGGAGCCTGGTGGTGCGTCTTGCCTGTTGACTTGGTGCTCGCCTAGTTGACCAGCCTGGGGGATCTATTATTTGACCAGGATTGCCCAACCTCCCCGATGCCAATGGGTTTCAAAATAGTCTCACTTTAGCCTGCTAGGGACGTCAAAAAGCTGAATAGTTCAGAGGACTTCCCTGCTCTGTTGCTTGACTCATCCCGAGGCGTCTGTTATAAGCCGTGCGATGGGCTGCTCACCGACTCTGTAACTAATGAGCTTCTTGTGTAAAGGAGCCATTGGTGCATGTCAGTCATTTCGTCCATCTCAATCGCATCAGTCGGACTCTCGAAATTCATGAAACTCATCAAGGCGTTGTTTACCCGCCTCTCTGACAGCCTGCTCTCGAACGTTCCGGGGAAACCAACTCCCTCAACGGAGTTCTCTCCGGGGGCTCCGTTGCGGCTTGTTTCGGATAAAGCGACCCTGTTGCCCCCTCTGGATTCCTCCGTCCGCCGCTCGCTCGGTCACACCGTAAGCCAGCCCGACGCAATCGACGACGCGATCAGACGAAGCCAAACCTGGTTTCTCAATCAGCAACATGCTGAAGGCTATTGGGTTGCCGAGCTTGAGGCTGATACGACGCTGACCTCCGAATACTTGATGCTCCGCCGATTTCTTGATCGCGTGGACCCTGATCGAGAAGAAAAGGCCGTACGTTACCTGAAGGCAATGCAGCTGCCGGATGGCGGGTGGCCGATTTACTACGGAGGGCCGGCGGAGATCAGCGCCTCAGTCAAAGCCTACTTCGCGCTCAAGTTGAGCGGGGTGCCTGCGGATGAACCATTCATGGTCCGCGCGAAAGAGCGGATCCTTGCGATGGGTGGAGTGGTTCAAGCCAACGTCTTTACCAAGATCGCGCTGGCGTTGTTCGATCAATACGACTGGGAAGGTGTTCCGCACATGCCCGTCGAGATCATGCTGCTGCCGAAGCGGTTTTACTTCAGCATCTATGCTATCTCGTACTGGTCGCGTGCGGTTTTGATCCCGTTGCTCATTGTGTTCGCGCACCGGCCGGTCTGTCGCATTCCCCGCGAACAGGGCATTGAGGAATTGTATCCCATTCCGCGCGGAGAAATTCGCTATTGGAAGTTTCCGCCGTTTAATAAAGATCAAAAGTGGTTCACCCCGCACAATTTCTTTGTCGCGCTGGATGCAATGTTGAAACTGTACGACCGGATGCCGCTGACGGTGCTGCGCGAGAAGGCGTTGCATAAGGCGGCGACCTGGATGCTGGAGCACCTCAAAGGGTCCGGCGGGTTGGGCGCGATCTATCCGGCCATGGCGAACTCCATCATGGCGTTGCATTGCCTGGGCTATGATGCGGATGATCCGCTGGTGGTGAAGGCGCTCCGCGAAATAGAAGATCTGGAAGTCTATGACTCTGTGACGCTCGACGGTCAGCGTGTCTCCGCCGTTCACCTCCAGCCCTGTTTCTCTCCTGTGTGGGATACCGCCTTGCTCATGAATGCGCTGATCGAAGCAGGGTTGCCGCAGGACCATCCTGCACTGCAAAAGGCCGGGGCGTATCTCATGTCCAGGCAGACCAAGACCGTGGGTGACTGGATCATCTCCTCGCCGAAGGCCGAGCCGGGCGGGTGGTATTTCCAGTTTGAGAATGAGCTGTATCCGGACGTTGACGACTCCGCCGTGGTGCTCATGGCTCTCTCGAAATTGAAGATGCCTCAGAAAGCCGATCTGGAAGAATCGATTCGTCGCGGCATGCAGTGGGTCGTGGCGATGCAGGGATCTGACGGCGGATGGGGCGCCTACGACAAGGACAACAACCGGATCGTCTTTAACTATATTCCCTTTGCCGACCATCGGGCCTTACTCGATCCCAGCACCTCCGACCTGGCCGGACGTTGCCTGGAGATGCTCGCGGCGCTGGGGTACGACCGTGCGCATCCAGCTGTCGCTCCGGCCCTGGCCTTTCTCAAAAAAGAGCAGGAGCAGGACGGAAGCTGGTACGGACGGTGGGGTGTCAACTACATCTATGGAACCTGGTCTGTTCTGGCCGGACTTCGCGCGATCGGAGAAGACCTTTCGACTCCCTACATCCGCCGGGCTGTTTCCTGGTTGGAGTCGAAGCAGAATCCCGATGGGGGCTGGGGTGAGTCGTGCCTGTCGTATGCCGACGCCGCGCACAGCGGCAAGGGAGAGAGTACGCCTTCGCAAACCGCCTGGGCGTTGATGGCCTTGATGTCTGCGGGGGTGACGGACTCGTTCAGTGTCGCGCGGGGCGTGCAGTTTCTTCTGCGCCATCAGTTGAAAGATGGATCGTGGGAGGAAGTCCGTCATACGGGGACGGGATTCCCCCGCGTGTTCTATCTTCGATACCACTGGTATTGTCAATATTTTCCGCTGTGGGCTCTGGCTATGTATCGCAATCTACGATCCCGGGGGAAAATGCGGGCCGATGAAGTGCGTCACCAAGTCCAGGGGGCTGGGTCCTACCGGTTCGAGCATTGACCGCCGCGGGTGCTTTCCCTCCGGCCTTTCTTCCCTTACCATCGGGTCGCATGCCGCTGAAGCCGATAGCGATTTTTGCCGCAACCGCCTGGGAGGTCGGGGCGGTTCGCGCCGCATTTTCATCATGGGTCGAACGGCGAATCGACGGGGCGCCTGTGTTTGTCTGCACGGAGGGCGGCCGGGAATATTGGTTGGCTCGAACCGGAGTGGGGCTGGAGAAAGCAAGGCAGATTGCGGCCCGAGTGCTGCAGCACCGACCCTTTGCCCTTGCGATGTCCACCGGATTTGCGTGCGCGCTCATCAGGACAGAGATCGGGGCACTTCTGGTCGGCCGTGAAGTGGTACTGGACGGGATGCAGAGTCCAGAAGCATCGGGTGCGATCGATGTGCCGGGAGTTGAGCGGGACGCCGTGTTGGGATTGGCGAACGGCACGGTTCCGCCCGGTCATGTCGGGCGGTTCGTGTCCACGAATCGAATCATCGGCAGCGCGATGGAGAAAGGTCGGGTTGCACTCAGCACCGGCGCGATCGGTCTCGACATGGAGAGTGCGGCCCTCGCGATCGAAGCGGGACGAGCTCAGGTACCTTTTGTGATAGTGCGCGCGGCCTCCGATCTGCTTGATGAAGATCTTCCGCTTGACTTCAATCTTTTTCTCAGGCCCACTGGATGGCTTAAGGGCATTGCAGCGGTGCTGGGTGCGCCTTCGAGCCTCCTCGGTCTTGGCCGGCTTCGCCGACAGAGTCTGACGGCAGCAAAGAATATAACGATGTTCTTCCAGCGCTTTGCCGCAGTGATGGGAGCTGAAGCGGCAGGCACGACCTCTCTTACGGGTAGCCGATGAAGCTTCTTGAACGGATCGGGCATTGGGTCTTGAGCTATGTGGGCGAGATGGGGCGGATGCTCGTCTTTGTCCTGTCCTCCTTTGCCTGGCTTCTGCGTCCGCCGTTGCGAGTCATCCAGATTGTCAAACAGCTGCATTTCATCGGATACAAGTCGACCTTTGTGGTGGTCCTGACGGCGGGATTCACGGGAATGGTTCTCGCTCTGCAAGGGTACTATTCGCTCCGTAAGTTTGGATCCGAAGGACTGCTGGGGTCGGCGGTAGCGCTCAGCATGATTCGCGAACTCGGCCCGGTTCTCGCCGCTTTGATGGTCACAGCCAGGGCTGGTTCGGCCATGACGGCGGAGATCGGGATCATGCGGATTACCGAGCAAATCGATGCGCTTGATACCATGGCGATCAATCCCCTGCAGTATCTGATCGCTCCGAAGTTGGTAGCGGGATTGATCGGTGTTCCGTTGCTGGTCGCGATCTTCGATGTGGTCGGGATCTACGGCGGGTATCTCGTGGGTGTGGATCTGTTGGGAGTCAATGCCGGTTCGTACTGGACTTCGATGGAGTCTTCCGTCGAATGGAAAGACGTGTATGGCGGGATTCTGAAATCCATCAGTTTCGGTCTTATCGTAAGCTGGGTCTGTTGCTATAAGGGATACTATACGCGGATGAGCGCGGAAGGGTTGGGCACCGCGACGACAGAGGCGGTGGTGTTGTCCTCGGTCTTGATTCTCGTGTGGGACTATTTCTTGACTTCGGTCCTGCTGTGACGATGTTGAAGCTTGTGGGGGTGACGAAAACGCTGGGGGGACAACCGGTCCTACGAGGCATCGATCTCGCTATCCCGCAAGGCAAGTTGACGACGATTATCGGCCGAAGCGGGGAAGGCAAAAGTGTCCTGCTGAAACATATGATCGGCTTGCTGCAGCCGGACTCCGGAGAAGTGTGGGTCGGCGGGGTGGAAATTTCCCGTCTTCGCGGGCAGGCGCTCAATGAAGTGCGCAAACGGTTCGCGATGCTCTTTCAAGGGGCGGCTTTGTTTGACTCGCTGACCGTGTCAGACAATGTCGCGTTTCCTTTGAGAGAAAAGCTCAGGATGAAGGGCGCGGACGTGACCACGCGCGTGGAGGAGATGCTCGAACAGGTCGGATTGGCCGGGATGGGGCACAAGTTTCCCGCGGAACTGAGCGGGGGCATGCGCAAACGGGCCGGCCTTGCGCGCGCGCTCGTCATGCGCCCGGAGATCATTCTCTTTGATGAGCCCACAACGGGACTCGATCCCTTTATGGCGAAATCAATCCACGACCTGATTACGGGCACGCAGCGAAAATTCGGGTTTACCGCCGTGATGGTGAGTCACGAAATCCCGGAGATTTTCGGGATCTCCGATTATGTCGCCATGTTGA
>DATIGF010000093.1:0-23191 GCA_035454865.1 Nitrospiraceae bacterium
CGTCACCGTCACGGTCGCACTGTCCACGTCGCTCACCACGATGTCGGTCAGGTTCAGCGCCGTGTCTTCGGTGTACGTCTCGCCCGCGCTCAGGTTCGTCGCCGTCGGCGCATCGTTCACCGGCGTCACGGTGATATTCACAGTATCTGTGTCGGAGAGTGGGCCGCCGCTACCAGTATTGCCCAGATCGTTGGTCACAATCTGCAGGCTGGCTGCGCCATTGAAGTTGGCGGTGGGTGTGAAACTCATCCCGGCCAGAGCCGTATTGATCTGTGCCGCCGTGCCGGTAAAGGTCATCGTGGCGTCGGCCGTGCCGTCACCGACTGAAAAGACCAGACCCGTCGTGCCGGAGAGGGTGACTGTCCCATTCGTCCCGGTCAGGGTGACTTGCACGGAACTCCCGCCGGCGTCCACATCGCCGATAGAAATCAGGTTGCCGTTGCCCAAGGAGAAGACGAGCACGGTATCTTCATTCGTGCTCTGCGCCCCCGGCACCGTGTTCACCGGCGCATCATCGACCGCGGTTAGATTGATGGTAGCGGTGTCGGAACCGACCAGTGTACCGCCAGATCCCGTGTTGCCGCCGTCGTTCAAGGAGAGCGTCAGCGTGGCGCTCGGCGGAGGCGTATCAGAAGAATTGAGATAGGTAAGTGTGCCGGTAAGGTTACCGGCCAGCAGGTTATTGATCTGGGCCAGTGTGCCGGTGAGTGTGACGATGGCGGTGCCTGAGCCCGCGACTGTCACACCAGTCGTACCGGCCGCCGCGCTCAATGTGCCTGACGTTACCGAAACGGTGGCCGTGATGGAGGCCGCACCGGCATCGACGTCAGCGACCGAGAGACCCGTCCCGTGCAGCGTGAGACTGGTCTGCTCGGTGGCGCTGTATGTCAGCGGGGTAATCGTCGCCGTCGGCGCATCGTTGACCGCCGCGACAGTCAGCGTCACCGTCTGCGTCGCGCTACTGAGGTTGGCGCTGTCACGGGCCACCACGGTGATCGAGCGGTCGCTCGTGGTCGGTGTGTTGCTCGTGTTGTTGTACTGAATGCCCTGCAGGATCGACTGGTACACGGCCGTCGTGGCCGGACCCGTGATCGAGAGGAGTCCCGACGCGGGTGTGTAGGTCACCGTCAAGCCCGCCCCGGAGGCCGCCGCCGTCGCCGCCGCATTGAGCGAGAGCGACTCCACCGCATTGCCGTCAGGCCGCGCCGTCAGCGTCACTCTCAAGCGGTTGAGACTGGCGCTGTCCACATCGATCAGCGTCCCCACCGGGGCGATCAGCACCGGCGTCTGCTCAGTGAACGCCGTAGTCACATCCTGACCAGCCCCCGCCGCGTTCAGATCCACCACCGGCGCATCGTTCACCGGATTCACCGTCAGGCTTGCCGTGTCCGTCGCCGTCGAGAAGGCCGTGATGCCGCCATTCGTGGTCGTATCGGCCAGCCCCCCGTTTGCTCCAATGGTGCGGTCCCAAGCCCGGAAGGTGATCGCCGCGGGGAGCGTGCCGTTATAGTTTGCGTTCGGTTGGAAGTAGAGCCGCGTGTTGGCATCAGCGGCGAGCAGCCGCGCACTGTTGGTCGCCACTGCCCCCAGAGCATTCCAACTGGCCCCGTTATTGGTCGAGTAGAACCAGGTGCCGTTGGTTGTATCCGCCGCGGTGACCGCAATGCCTACCAGCGCCCCGCTGTCCGGATCGGTCACGTTGTTGAGTCCGCCGCCTCCCGGGAGATCGACCAGGTTGGACACCAGCGTGCCTACGGCCCCTGACGGCGCGCCCGCATCTTCGTTGATCGCCGTCAGGACCGGACTCGGAACGGCATTCAGCACCGGCGCCGTGTTCGCGGCCACACCATCTGCTCCAAATTCAGATGTTTCACTGAAGGTTGTGAAGGTGGCGTTGCTTCTGGTGGCGGTGGCGCTGATAAAGCTCCCCGCAGGTACGCTCGCCGCCAGCGTGGTGTTGAAATTGGCATTCCCAGCCACGTTGGTGTTCACGTTGACGAAGCCCAGATAAGTTTGGCCTTCGCCGTACCCGGTTCCGTCCTGTGCCGCATTGCTGAAGAACTCGATACGGAATTGGCTGTTGGCCGTGCTGTTGAGCGTACCGATGACCTGGAGCTGGGTGCTGGATACGACTTGAGCCGACGTCAAGACCGGGAAGTTCTGCAGATTGTTGGCTCCCGCGTCTCCGTCACCGGCATCGTTGGCGGTGACACCGTCCTCGTTGAGATCGATACCGATGGTCGCATTCTCATAGATTGAGTTGCCGAGCACCGCATTCCCCGCCCCTCCGTTGATGACCACGCCCGGCCCCACGTTGCCTCTGATGAGGTTGCCCTCACCCGCCCCGGTTCCACCGACGACGTTGTTGCTCCCATCGATGCGTACACCGCCATCGGCCAATGCTGCGGTGCCGTTCCCGACCACTCCGGTGCCGGCGGCATTCGTCCCAATGTAATTGCCGCGGATCACTGTGCCGGTAATGCCAGGGTCCACGTCGACTCCCTCGTCGTTGTTCCCGGAGAGAACGTTGCGGTCGGCCGCCGACGACGTGCCGATAATGTTGTTGTTCGCGCTGATGACGATGCCGTCCACTGCATTGCCGCGATCCAGGGTGCCGGTCGGATCGACGCCGATCCAGTTACCGACGATGGTATTCCCGGTACTGTTGATCTGGATGCCATCGGCACCGAACCGGTTGATGATCAGTCCCCTGATCGTGCTGCCGTCGCTGCCGGCTCCAAGCACGAGACCAGCCGCGGCGCCGGCACCAGCGCCATTGAGTTCGATGAGTAGCACCGCATCATTCCCGGTTGCGAGTGTGTTGACCGATGCACCGGTTTCTGTGTAGCCGTCTATCGTGACCCGGCCCGTGATCGTCGGTAGCGCGGAGGTCAGATTGATTGTCTTCACACCCGCGCCGCCGATGTTGAAGTTGATCGTATCCGTGCCTGCAGCCGCGTTGGCTGCAATGATCGCCTCGCGCAGACTGGTCACACCGTCACCGGCATTGACCACGTCATTGGTGGTGGTAACGGTGAAGGTCGCCAGCGCATGTTCCCACTCCGCCTGCGTGCTCGCGCCGATCACCACGGTCGTCTCGATGAATCCCGTAGTCGCTTCAAATTGCCAGTTTGCGTACTCAGCGACATGGCCCGTACGGTCCGTGCTCGCGGCGATATCCGCGCCCGTCAGCACGGCCAGCGTCTGGATGGCTGCCTGTCCGGCCTCGCCTCGACCGAAGTCACAGCCGTAGATCAGCAGGTCGGCATTTGCCGACAAGCTCTGGCCGATCTGCTGAAACTGCTCGGCGTATTGCGTGCTGATTGAATCCTGGGTCAGGAAGCTCGCGCCGAGATACATTTCGGCCTCTGTCCCGTCGCCGATCAGGTGGATCGCATCGATGTTTGTCCGACCGGCAAGGATCTCCGCCATCTGCTCCACGCCGTCGCGGGTGGGGTCGAGCACATGCACTTCGACGTTGGGGCTCATGCCATCGAGGAGTTTCTGATAATCGAGGACGCTGGGGGACAGGAACACCACTTCCTGGCGGGCGGTCGAAGCATCGTAAACCGCCAGGGCATCGAACAATGCCTTGTCATCCGTGGCGAACTTGGGCTCACCCGTGGGGGCAGATGGATCGGAAGTCGCGTCAGGCGTCGTGGCATCAGCCGCGGTGGCGTCATCCGGCGCGGAAGACGTGTCAGTCTGCTTTTGCGCGGCCTGTTCGGCAGTCACGGTACTGACCGTCGCGACCGCTGCGCCGTCGAACATGATGCGCGATTCGAGCGCCAGCAATGAGCCGCCGAAGGTCGATCGCGTGACGTGCGCGTCCGCGGAGACAAGACGATGCCGTTGGGGCGGCTTGACCTCGGCTTTCTTAGGTCTACGTAATATTCTCATGGCATGACCAAGTGACCCAGAGTCCTTGATTCACCATAAGAAATTAGCAAGGAAAGTGCCATTTCGCGTAGCGAATTTCCCTTTTTAACAGGGCGGTTAGACTGTCCTCGGGAGGGAGGTTGGTCGGGAGCTACAGAATGCGCCTCGGGACGACTTTTTCTTGTCTGACGCTTTGGAGGGGGAGGCAAAAGTAGGGGCTGAGTCTGCGCATACGTTCTAAGCGCCGCTTTCGCGAATGAAGATGCGGGCGCTCTGTTCCCAGACTCGTTGCGCGAAGCTGATCCGAGGGCCGCTCACTACCACAGTCCCTCGCACGGCCTGGTTCCACCGGGGCGGAGACTCGACGAGATGCAGCGTGACGCGATAGACAGAGGTTTCCGGTTTCAGTTTGTGATTGGCATCTTCACGAACCGGCACGTCGCCGCCGTAGACGGAGAGGAGGTACGGTACCGTGACACTGCTTTCGTCGATGTCTCGAATCTCGACAACCTGCGCCTCCAGGCTCGGCCGCTCCGGACCCCGGGGAATGAACCGAGCCGATTGACCCACATGAAGATAGCCGACGTCTGTCTCAGGAGCCACCGCATGCAGCTCTTCACCCGCCGGATCGATTACATACGCGAGCGGCAGCTCCTTATTAATCCACCGACCCACGTGCAGGGCCTCCGCTCGGTCGGTCACTATTCCTGCAATCGGCGCCGTGAGTGACAGATTCTCCTGCTGTTGCAACAGACCTTCGAGCTGTGAGAGGCGGGCTTTCAGGGTTTCCAACGTCACCTGGTGCTTCGTGCGTTCTTCTCGATCGACGAACTGACGCTGGGCTCTCAACCGCTCGACCTCGATCCGCTTGCGCGTCAATGCCATATCCTTTTCGAGTGCCGGTGATTCCAACGCCAGGAGCTTGTCCCCTACCCCCACCTGCCGCCCTTCCTTTATCGCCAGTTCGACAATCCTCCCGGGCGCCGGTGCATAAATCGTCGCGTGCGGAGTCGATTCCAACACCGCCGGGAGGCTGATCCGATCAGACCAGGGCACGAACAGCAAGGCGATGAGACCGACCAGTACCCCGGCGGTGAGCCACCCTCTGCGACGTTCGGCGATTTCTCCGCGCAAGGTCCACCACACCTTCAGTTCCCCCACGATCGGGAGCACGATGAACCAGCCGATCTCAACAGCGAATAGGATGATGCCCAGGAGTTTGAAGAAATAGTGATACACCATCAGCGCGATGCCGAGAAACAGACCAAATCGATAGATCCAGACAGCCCAGGCAAAGGCAATCAGGAGCCTTCGCCGCGACGGTGTGACCGGCTCCGGCGGAGGAGCGTCGAGGCCGAACAGCATGCGACGCAACTGCCAACGACCGAATGCAAAGGAACGGTCTTGGAGATTGGGAATTTCAAGCCAATCGGACAGCACGTAGTAGCCGTCGAATCGCATCAGGGGACTCAAATTGATGGCCGCTCCCAATATCCAGCTCGTCGTCGCCACGATGAAGACCAGGCTTCGCCATACTCCGTCGTCGAGAAAATTCCAGGCAAAGGTTGCAAGGGCCGCGAGGGCGAACTCGACGATCATGCCGGCGGCACCGATGGCGACCCGTTGCTGTCGGGATCTCAATTTCCAGGCATCGGACGTGTCGGAATATAGCATCGGGACCATTACGACCATTGCGATTCCCATAGTCGGTACGCGGCAGCCGTACCGGGTCGCCGTGTAGGCATGCCCCAGTTCGTGGAAGACTTTGACGATGGCTAGAGAGAGGACATAGAGCGCGAAGCCGCGCGGCGTGAAGAAATGTAGAAACGTCGCCGTGAACGCTTCCCACTGGCGTGAAACGAGATAGACACCCACCAAACCGATAAGCACGATGATCCAGGCGACCCATTTTGAAAAGACCCATTCGACGTACGGAAGAGTTGTACGAAGAAAGCGATCCGGCCGGACCAACGGAATCTGGAAGAACAGGTAGTGATGGACAAGCCACGTCAGCCACTGCGGTCGTGCGGCTTCTGCCTGGGCCGCATAGGCCAGGTAGCCCCTCTGCGGCGGATCCCGCATCAGATGGTTCCCATACAAAAACCGCAGAAGGTCGTCGATATCCTGCGTGGTGGCGCGGCACGTTGTCTCTGCGTGGATCTGCGCGAGGATGGCCTCTGCAGATTGAGGGGCCCAGCGCGACAGAATCTGATACGCGGCCCAGCCAATCTGAAAATACTTCCCGCGGACCGGATCGACGATCACCCATGTCGGCGAACCGTCGGCGGCCGGGGCACCCTCAATCAGCCGGAGGTCCCCGCGCAACGGCGGCAGCGCAACATCCTGCTTCGGGAGCATGGTCAGTTTCATAGACCGATCCATGGCCGGATGGCGGAAATGGGGCGACGGAATAAATAAGTAAACAGCGTCACCTGCTCTCCGTAAATTTTGGCGCTTCCTTGCCAGCCAATGCGGAATTCCGATGCCCCGTGCTCAAGCTGGGCCGTCACGCGGTAGGCCAGCGTATTGTTCGGCAAGACCTCGGCATGGTAGCTCGCATGACTGACGGTGATAGGAACGCTGGAGAAGGGATTGGCGTTCAGGAACAGCGTCGCTGATGCGCCTTCGCGCAACACAATGGCGTCTTCCACCGGCAGATCGATGCGCACCTCCAGTTGCTTCGGGTTCGCCAACTCCATGATTCGTTGCCCGACCACGACCGGCTTCCCGATCCAATCGGACTTGTCCGTGTAGAGCGCCAGCCCGGCTTGCTCTGCTTTCACCTCGACCTTCGTCAATCGTTCATGAGCATAGTTCCGTTCGGTTTCCCGCAACTCGACCTCGGCTTTCAACAACGGAACATCGGCTTTGTGCTCGGCTTCCACGAATGAGCCTTGCGCCGCACGTCGATACTGCGCCAACGCCACGTCGAGATTGCGCTCGGCCACTTCGTATTCGCTTCTGAACGTCGTGTCCTCGTACTTAAGCAGCACTTGCCCCTCGGACACCGCCGTGTTGGGGAGCACGAGAATTTCAGAAATGACACCGTCGATCGGCGCGCTCACGATCAAAGGAGCCTTTGCGACGATCTTCGCAGGCGCGAGCGTCGACATAGGGACAGGAATGGCCATTGCACCCAGCGTTGCGGCCGCGAGTATCCACGTCGTGGGCCGGCTCAGTCCCCATTGCCACCGACGCGTGTTCGATGGACCAACAGCCTGCCAGGCATAGGCATAAGCTTCGCCGAGCCGTTGCAGGACCGTCACCTCGTGTTCCGCCCATGGCTGATCCCGCGTCAGCCATAGACCACCGATGATCTGTCCTCCAGGGTGTTTGAGAGGGCACCACAGTCCATAGCCTGGAGCAAATTCCTTCCAATCTGGTCTGAGCTCGGCAGGACAATCCGCTTCCGTGACGTGACGGATGTCCTGATCCGTCCAGATCTTGCGCAGTTCACGAATTAATCGCTCGGTCCATTGCATCAAGGGGACGGTACGATCCACCACCGGGACGCTCGATGCGGCTCGCACCTGGTATGTCTGCGTGGATGAAGTCGGCGGACTGAGGAGGATGGCTTGCCGATAGGGAACCAACCGGCGCGTTTCATTGACGAAGAAGAACTGGAGTTCTTGCTGGGTCTTGGCAGCACGAACCATCCCTTCCAGCTGAAGTAACACGGAAAGCGCCGTGCTGGTCGGCTGGCTGTGGGGTTTGACTTGTGCCGGGATCATATCAGCGTTGGAGCTCAGCGAACGAGGCGGTCCCGCTCATCCCTGCCAACACGTTGTCGGGTTTGGTGCGAAACAGGCCTTTTGCCTTCACCGTCTGGCTGGCAGGATCGACATTCGCGCCGATGTCTTGAACCACGGCGGAATACCGGAGTCCCGTTTCATCGACGGCGTACTCAAAGGGCGTGCCGACCTTGAGCCACGCTAGGGACTTCGACGGAAGAATGAGCTCGATCTCCAGCAGGCTATCATCCAGCAGACTTATGAGCTGATCGTTGGGAAAGACATTCTCGTGTTCGTTCACGATCATTTTGACGACGCGTCCGGAAAACGGTGCGCGCACGATGCAGCCGTTCACATTGACTTGCGCGGCCTTCACAGCGGCAAACGCTTTTTCCGCGTCGGCCTGAGAGACTTCAAGCTCGAGCTGTCCGACCGCCTGATGTTTTGAAAGGCGGAGGTTGTTCTCGTAGGTCATCTTCTTGCCACGATATTCCGCCTGGGCGCTCGCCAGTTCCGCCTCATACTTCGAGCAATCGAGAGCGACCAGGAGGGCTCCTTTCTTAAACCGTTGTCCCTCCTTGAAAGGTAGCTGGCTGATCCGGCCCTGGACCTGGCTGGCCAAGGTAGCTTGTGCGGTCGCCTTGACCACCCCGCGGATCGTGCTGAGTTCTGCCGCGCTGCTACCGGGCTTGGCGTCTGACCTGATCCCGGCTGTCGCCAGCAACATCGGTAACAGGAGCAAGACGCCTATGATAGAACCAGTAACCAGCGGCCGGCCGATGCGGGTCATTTGAGCAACTCCTTGCTCCGCGCCCATCGTGTACGAATTTCGAGGGCAAGGTCGGACACGCTCTGCTCCTGGGTCAGATCGTTGGGCAGCACGTCTTCTCCGACGGCGGCCAGGAGCCACCCCCAGGCCGTTTGGAGCTCCGCTTCTGCTGTATCGTATCGCAGTTGCGCCGCCACCTCATTGACTCGCTCGCGCAACAGGGTCTGTTCGCTCAACCGGGCCGTCCGCCATGCGAGACGCGTTTGCTCGGTAATTTGGGACTGCGTGTCGTGATAGAGCCTCGCCGTCGAGGTTTCTTTCTTCGCTTGCGCCACCTGCGCCACGCTGACATGCACTTGCGACATGATGGCCATGGTAAGCGCCAGGTTCTGTGTGTGTAGAACCTTATCCTGCGCCTCGATGGTCTTCGCCCTGGCCGGATACCGAAGCATGTTCAGCAGGTTCCAGCTGGCCCGTGCGGCATAGGCGGCCCAATTGTTATAAAAGAGAAAGCTATTGCTGGAGTAGTTCCCGCCGGCCTGGAGGTTCAGGCTAGGTAACATTTCGAGAATCGCCGCTTTTGTCTCTCGTGCGTTAATGCGACGGCGGTAATCAATCATCCTCAGCTCCGGGCGCGCCTCCAACGCCCGATCCTCCAGCACTGTCATGTCGACCGGGAGGTTCAACGTCCCGGCCTCTCGCTCCGGAACCATGAGCGTCATCTCTTGGCCGGGGGGAAGATTAATGAGCGCGGCCAATTGCAGCTTCGCTGTGTTGAGCTCCCGGAACAGCTGCTGAATGTAGCGTTGCGTATTGAGGAGATCGAGCTTGTATTGCAAGGGAACCAGGGGCGTGCTGAGCTTCTCATCTTGTATGGCCTGGGCCTTTTCCAGCGCGCTCTTCACCCATCCATCCAACATCTTGAGTGAGGGAAGAATCCGTTCCGCGCTGACCGCGCGCCAATAGGCGCTTCGCACATCTTGCATGACACGATTCGCCACCCGCCGGCGCTCTTCTTCGGCGATCAGCACGTCGTCAGACGCCTGTTTGGCTCGGACGTACGACAGACCGAAATCCAACACATTCCAGCTAAGCGACAGATCGGCGGAGAAAATATTCTTGTCCGCGCCAGTAAACGGCTCAAGAATCTGTTGTCCCGTTATCAAGGATTGGGCGGACCCGCCGGTAAAATTGCTGCGGCCATCGAATCCCGCGTTCGCTGCGAGGCGGGGCAACATTGCATAGTGAGCCAGGTTGAGCTGGGTCTGCGCGAGCATCTTGTGCATGAGCTCTACGCGCGCGTCGAGGTTGTACTTCAGCGCCCGGGCCATTGCTTCGTAGAGATCGATCGGGCCCGAGACGGGCTCTTGATCCTTTGTCAGCACGGCCCGGTCTGCTTTCGCTCGTGATTGCACCTCGTCGGTCGTCAACGGTACCGGCTTAATAGCGCAACTGGTCAGACCGATGACCGCGAAGGTCGTCAGCGCCATTATCCAAGGACTGGTCGCGCCGCGAGGTCGTTCAGACGGAGAATTCGGACCGCTCACCAGGTCACTCCCTGCTCAGGCACCTTCGTTTGTTGAGCCCAACCCGTTACGCACAGAGCCACTCAACAGAGCGCTGCCGCCCGACCGCCAGTCGGCTCCAGCTCTGGGCAGTTTGTTATCAGCGTACTTAATTGCCATTGTTTGTCATCATCTTTCCGCTTTTGGCACATCTCTTCATCACCACGTTCATGGGTAACACTCCGCGCCCACCGCGCCTGGTGATTGCGATAGTTGTCCTCGGTGGCACAGAACAGATCGTGCAAACCGTGTTTTTCCTTTTTGCACGGCATATTTCTTGATAGCCTGGGTGCGAGATGTCGGGAAGGTGTCGCTATCGGCTGACACCGGATCCATCAATCGCAAAGGAGATCTTTATGAAAGAGGCAGGATCGACAGCAAAGGCCACAGACCTGTCCTCACCAAGCAACCCCGCCAACGCCACTCCGACGGTCCAGTTTGATGTCTCCAACCTTCACAGTTCCTACGCCAACGTATGCAACGTCTCTTCGACCCGTGAAGAGGTTGTGCTGGCCTTCGGGGTAAATAATGTGTGGGAACGGGGGCAGGCGAATATCCAGGTTCAGCTGTCGAATCGTATCGTGCTGAACCCTTATGCGGCGAAGCGGTTGGCCGCCGTACTCAATCGTGTGGTCGCCGAATATGAGTCCAAGTTTGGAACGTTACAGGACGACACCAGACCACAAGGGAATGCTGCTTAAGTGAATGAACTCCTCCGAACTTCGTTCAGTTCCGGGAAAGTCACTATCTCCTGATTCTCAGGTGATCTATCGGTTACAGGGCGCGACCACTCGCTCGGCCGGCCAGGTATCCCGTCGCCCAGGCCCATTGGAAGTTGAACCCGCCGATGCGGCCGTCGCAATCAAGGATTTCGCCGACCAGGTATAGCCCCGGCACCAGCTTCGATTCCATCGTCCGAAAATTGATTTCTTCGAGCGGGACTCCCCCGGCTGTGACCTCGGCATAGTTCCAACCGCGATCGCGCTCCACCGGAAACAGAAACTTCGCGAGCGCCTCAATCAGACGGTCTCGATCTTTCCGTGTCAGTTGCGCAACGGCTTTCTGTGGATCGCATCCGACACGAAGGCAGAGTGCCTCGGCAAACCGTTCCGGTATCTGTTGAGCCCATGTCTTCAGCAATGATCGCCGGGGATTCGCCGTCGCCTGCTCCCTGAACCACGACTTCGCCTGTTCCTGTGTCCGATCTGGCAAGAAGTTTCCATGAACCTCGACGGCTTCTCCCTGCTCATGCCCGAGAGTCCAGAAGCGGCTCGCGTCCATCACAACCGGGCCACTAATCCCGAAATGTGTCCAGAGCAAGCTACCGGTCCGGCTGTCTACCTTTCGTCCCTTCACAATCGTGGTGAGTTCGACATCGTGCGAGAGGCCTGAGAGGGTTTTGTGGAACATGCTGTCCTCAAGGACCAGCGGAACTAGCGCCGGAACCGTGGCGGTCACGGAATGGCCGAGCCTGCGAGCGAGGGTATAGCCAACCCCGTCGCTCCCCGATTTGGGAATCGACCGCCCCCCGGTCGCTAGAATGATTTTCTTTGCGGACATCGTGCCCTGGTTGTGGTGCAGGGTGAATCCCGATGTTCCATCCGAGGAGCGCTCGATACCCGTCACGCGATGATCCGGACAAATGGCAACGTCCAGGTCATGACAGCGCGCGACGAGCGCATTGAGGACCGTCCGTGCCTTGTCCGTCACCGGGAATAGCTTGCCGGTCTCCTCCCGCTTCAATTCCACGCCCAGCGAGGCAAACCATTCGGTGGTCTGTTCGACGGGGAACGCGGCCAGCACATTTTTGATGATGTGGCGATTGCCGAAGAAATCGGAGGATGTCACAACATCGTGCGTTACATTGCAGCGCCCACCACCGGAGATGAGAATCTTGGCGCCAATCGTCCTCGCGCCGTCCACCAATACGATCCGGAGAGGTCCGGCCTGTTTTGCTTGTTCTGCCGCGGTTATCGCGGCAGCCAGCCCTGCCGCTCCGGCTCCGATCACAGCGATGCCGCACCTCTGAGGCTCACCAACATTAGACACTTTTAACTACCCGTTAACACGGGGTTAATCTCTCGATGTTACCGTTTCCTTCGTGCGCTGCTGAATTCATGATCGTCATTCACATCAGCAGGAGGTGGGCACCATGACCTGTCAAAAATGCAAAGGCTTGATGATCGAGGAGCGACAGCCGGAACTGTCGCCCAACATGATCGTCCATCGCTGCATCAATTGCGGTTTGCTCCTTGATCCGTTGATTCAACAGAATCGCAGCGGCCGTATGCGAAGCAAGGAATCGTTGCTGCAAGCGGCCTAGCGTGGTTCTGGACGTGACTGGTCCCATCCGATCGTTGCGGACGACTTGTTGCATGATCGGATCGGGCGGGGGTGGACGTCGCGTGCGTGGTCAGATCGAAAACTCTGCCCAGAGAAACGTATGGTCTGAAGGGTCTTTCGCTCGCCGCGGCTCGACGTCCACGTCAACCCTCACACATTTCTCCGCGAGCGGCGCTGTCGACAGAATGTGGTCGATACGCCAGCCTTTGTTGGCCTCTAGCGAACTCGGCGCCCGGTAATCCCAGAACGTATACTGCTGGCGCGTCGGGTAGAGCTTCACAAACACATCCTGAAACCCCCAGGCAACCGTTTTTTCGTAGGCCTTGCGGGCATCTTCATGATAACACACGTGCATAAGATGCTTCTCCGGACTGTGCACGTCCATCGGTCGCGGTGCCACATTCATATCGCCGCACCAGATCGCCGGCGAGGTCGGCGATAGATGTTTTTCGAAATACTTCCGCAGCCGTTCGTACCAGCCCAGTTTGTAGACATACTTCGGTGAATCGATTTCAAATCCCTGCGGCACGTACGTGTTCACGATGGGAATCCCGTCAATGACGACCCTCAGCAAACGGGCGTCATCCGGATCCCCTCCATCGTCGAATCCATAGAACACCGCTTCGGGTTTCTTTCGGCTGAGAACCGCTACCCCGTTGTACGACTTCATTCCGCGAAATGTGATTTCGTACCCGGAAGCTGATAGAGCCAGCAGGGGAAATTCGCTATCCTGCACTTTGGTTTCCTGGAGACAGAGGATGTCGGGCTTCTGATGGTCGAGCCACTCCAGCACGATGGGGAGACGCTTGCGCAGGGAGTTGACGTTGAAAGTCGCGATTTTCATGGTGACCATCGTAGAGGACCGGCGGGGATGCTAGCAGATGCCATGAGCAGGAACAAGCAGCCGAGAAGCGCTGCCGCAGCAGGAGACAGGTCCGTCGGACTATCCAGGTGACCGTCGAGTCATTGAATGGGCCGTGCGAACCGAGCAGGGTGCGGGTCGCCAGATATTCCTCGGATGCGAGGGGAACACTGCCGCGCGGATTCACTAGCTCTCGTCAGTCTGGCACCATCTTGAGTCCAGGAACTTGCAACGCACGAACGGCATCCCAAATTACCTTGATGACTTGAGGCCTGGTGAACCCGCGACGCCAAATCAGCCCGATGCGACGTCCGGGAACAGGTTTGGCTAGATCGATCACGACCAGCCGCTTGTTTTCATATTTCGTCGTCAGTGCGCTGCAGGGCAGCACGGTAATACCCAGCCCAGACGCCACCATCTGCCGAATAGTTTCGAGGGAATTCCCCTGCCACCCTTCGGCATCGGACCGGCTGAGCTCCGGACAGGAATCCAATACCTGCTGCCGGAAGCAGTGCCCCGCATGCGGCAGCAGTACTTTCTGAGATCCCAACTGCCGCGAATCAATGACCTTTCGCTTCTGCCAGGGATGTCCCACCGGAACCAGCGCCTTGAACGGCTCGTCGTAGAGCGCCTGCGTCATCATCCCGGGCTCCTCGAACGGCAACGCAACCATGATCACGTCGAGCTTCCCGCTCTTCAACATGGCGACAAGATTGAGCGTCAAATTCTCCTCAATTTCCAGCGGCATATTCGGCGCGCGTTTATTGAGCAACGGCACGAGATCGGGCAGGATGTAGGGACCCACCGTCGCAATCACACCAAATCGAAGCAGCCCCGCCAATTGATCTTTGCCCTGGGCTGCAATGATTTTGATTTGATCCGCTTCCTCCAGGACGCGCTGAGCCTGGTGGACAATCTGCTCCCCCAAGGGGGTGAGTGTAATCTGGTTCTTCCGTCGCTCAAAGATCGTACAGCCAAGCTCTTCCTCGAGTTTCTGAATTGCCAAGCTGAGCGCAGGCTGCGAGATAAAACAGCGTTCTGATGCCCGGCCGAAGTGCCGCTCCTGCGCAACCGCTACGATGTATCGAAGCTCCGTCAGGGTCATTCCCGCCTCCGCTTAGTCTAACGATAAGCACTATAAATCATAAGAATGTAAACAATCAATTGGACTAATGGACTTTCTGTCGCTAATTTCAAGCCAAGACGATTCATGATCTTGGACATCGGGCTACCAAAAGGAGGCAACAATGATGAAACCAACATACTTCGGAGCAGTCAGTGCAATCGCGATGGCGAGCCTGTTGGCCGCCTGTGCAATCCAGCCGGCCCCCACGATGCAATCCCAACCGGCTCCGGCAGGGCCGGAGGTCGCTACACAGCACGAAGCCGGCGAACTGGCCTTCCGGTACGGGCAGCAGGCCGCGCACTATCGTGATCTGGCGACACGCTTTGATATCGAAGCCCGATGGTATGGGGGGCGGTTCGGAGAACAGGACCCGCAGGCCAGGCAGAGCCAGGCTAAAGCCCAGCAGCTATGGGCTGCAGCGGAGGAAGCCGAGGAGCTGGCCAGAGAATACCGGCGACAAGTGCCCCATGGCCGGATGTACTAGTTGAGTGTGACATTGAAGAGAGGGCAGAGAAAGGGAGGTTGCCATGAGGCAGCATTCAGTCATCATTACTTTTGCGGTGGTTGCGCTCACGGGCATTCTCGAGGGCTGTCAGGAGCTACGAGTCGCTGAACAGCAGGACGCGTCGGGCGGATCGACTCTGCGGTTCGTCACTAGCAGCGGAACGGACTCGCGGGCGACCAGCCCGAGAAGCGCAGGTTCGACCTTTCGTTTCCACCCATTCCATCAGTCGAACGGTCAGGAGGACGTCCGTACGGCCATGGAGGCAGGCAGTGCCGCAGATTCCGGGGCGACACTGCGTTTTCGCTGATCCTTTCAGGACACTTGCATGAAGGCCTGTGTACATATACAAGGTTGGTTCAAATCGAGATTCCGGTCCACCAAGGAGGTAAAAGATGAACGTCGCGATCCAACGATGGGGGCTGATCAGCGGGGTACTGCTGCTGGCGGGCGTAGGCGTGACCCTCCCGCTCGGTTCGGCGCTCGGCGAGCAAAACGCCGGAGCGTCAAAATCCGCGGGCTATCAACTCCCAACGATCCTGGGCCTGGAAGATCCAAACACCTTCGTTCCGGCGGACAATCCCTTGACGGCCCGGAAAGTTGAATTGGGCCGGCTGCTTTTCTACGACAAACGGCTGTCGAAGAACGACACGATCGCCTGCGTCAGCTGTCACCTCCCGGACAAGGGCTTTACCGACGGGAAGCGGGTCTCCACAGGAATCAATAAACTGAAAGGTGACCGCAGCGCCCCGGCTTCGATCAACCGTGTGTACAGCAAAGGGCAGTTTTGGGACGGCCGCGCCGAGACGCTCGAGGATCAGTCCATCGGGCCGTTCGTCAATCCGGTTGAACACGGGTTCATCAACCATGACGAAATGGTCGCCAAGATGAAGAAGATCCCGGGATACCGGAAGCTCTTCCAAGAAGTGTTCGGGCGCGAGATCGTCATCGAAGATGTGGGGAAGGCGATCGCGAGTTTCCAACGGACCATTCTGTCGGGCAACAGTGCGGTGGATAAGTTTGACCTAGGCGGCGACGAGAAGGCGCTGAGCGAGTCCGCACAACGCGGTCTTGAATTGTTCCGCGGAAAAGCCCGCTGCACGCGTTGCCATTCCGGGTTCAACTTCTCCGATGAGAAGTTTCACAATCTCGGGATCGGATGGGACACGAATACGGTGGATCTCGGCCGGTACATGGTGACCAAGAACGCGGAAGACATCGGCGCCTTCAAGACGCCCACGTTGCGAGAAATTGCCCGCACCGCCCCCTATATGCACGACGGGCGGTTCAAGACGCTGGAAGAGGTGGTGAATTTCTACAACCAGGGCGGTATCAAGAATCCACACCAGGACAATACGATCATCCCGCTTGAACTGACCGAGCAGGAGAAGCAGGATGTCGTGGCCTTGCTCAAGTCACTCAACGGCGAAGGCTGGCAGCATGTGACAGCGCCGAAAGCGTTCCCGAAGTAATTCGGGCGAGACCGGAAGGCTTGAAGAAAGGGGCTGCCCGCGACTCGTGGTCGCCGGCAGCCCTTCTTCATGTGTACTGGGACGACGGTGCGAAATGCGCGTTACGCGATCGTCATCTCGACCAGATAGCGATGCAGAATGGCCTGTTCAATGCGAGACCGTCCCCGATCCGGCGCAGGAAAACGCAATACCAGATGCATCTTCCCCGGTTCCGGAAGTTGAATCGTGATGCGCGGTTCAGGCGAAGGCGCTTCGAGAAGGTTCGTTTGCTCCAGTAATTTCATCTGGCGTGCCGCTTCTGTCATGAACGGCGCACACTCGGCCCTGGCAATCTCCAACAGGGTGCGTTCAGCCCGCTGCCAATCCTCATCGGCCTTGATCGGAATCACCAGCGTGTACAGGCCGTATTCCTGTCCGGGATTCTCCTTGACCAAGGGATTCGTAAACAGGAGGCTGTTCGGGAAGATGGTCACCCGACCGGTATACAAGTGAGCGGATTGACCGGGACCGATCTCCAGTAATTTCGTGGCAAAGATGTCGTGATCCAGCACCACCCCGCGGTGACCGGCGATCTGGATCCGGTCGCCGACCGCGTAGACTTTTCCGCCCACCCGCAGCGCCGCTCCGCTCCAACAGAGAATCAGCTCTTTGGTCGCCAATACGAGCGCGGCCGCCAATGCGACAATCGAGACGGCAAAGGCCTGCAGTTCATGCGCCCAGATGACGACGAGTCCGATCAAGAAGGCGAAGACGGTGGAATTTCTGGTGTTGACCACCAACCGCCGCTTCGATTCCATTGAGAGCGTCGGATTTCTGGAAATCCACCGCACCACCAACGTCCTGGTAATCACCAGCGACACCAACAGAATCAGGGACTTCAATCCATCCAGGACGAAGAGGCTATCGATTTGAAACCACCCGAATTGAGTCACTGACGTCCTCTTGCAATCAGTTTTCTGCAATCACGATTCAAGGTTCGGCATTCAATATTGCCTGCAATCAGAATGACGGAATGTGCACGTTTCTATCGCCGCTCGCACCTACACCGGCCGCTGCAATGCGCCCCCGCCTGCAACCGGAGTCGGGAATTGTTCAATCAGTCAATCCCTTGCTTACCAGCCCAGGGGAAAACCTGCCAGAAATTTCTCAGTCTGGCAGGAGGAATTGCCGACACCGATCGATGAAGGGAGTTCTCTACAGGCAAGTCCTTGCGCTCACTTGGCAATCAGGGTCTCACGGGTGCCCGGTACACATTCTTCCCGTTTCCAGCTCTTCAGAACCTTGTCCTCGTTGAAGGTCAACGTGTACCGATAACAAAAGAGCGTCGGCTTGGGCCCTTCCCCGCCCTTGCCCATAAGGGCACCGACCGACTGTGACGCATCCGCGATGAAACTCGGATTCCAGGGGTCCAATTCCTTTTCACTCATCGGGAACCGGTAGGTCCAAAGGCTGTCACCACCGAGAGCAGGCGTTTTTGCTGTGTGCGGGGGGCCGAATTTCTCGCGAATCTCCTCTTGGGTCAAACGATCGACCCCCTTCTTGAAGTACGCATCACGCCAGGGTCCCCCGCAGCCCCCGAGAGAAGCGGTGAGGGCAACGGCAAGACAGAACAGGATGAAACGAACTGCACAGCTCGAGGGCATCATGATCCGGAATTCAGTTGCTGCATCCGCTTGATCGAGCAATACAGGGCGTATCCCTGGGCCAGCATCCCGGTTATCAGTAACCCCAGCGCAGTCTGAAGCCAATGCGATGCGGGGTGATCGAGTCCATACATCCCGATGATGAACCCGAGGGCAATGGCGACAATCCCCACGGATCGTGCGATGACAGCATTGAGGCGCCAATTGACGCCGGGAGGAGTCTTGGAGGGCATCATACGAATACGCTACACCGGACTCGACAAAGAGTTCAACTCCGTTTGGTGCGCAGCTCATACGCCCGCGCATCGAGTGCCGCCGCTTCCCTCTCACGATGAAGCTTCCGTAAGACCCCGGCCAGCTCTTCAAGACTCTTGACGACATCCGGATGCCCCGCTGCCAAAGCCTTCTCCCGAATCGAGAGGGCGCGACGGTACAACGGCTCGGCCTTCTCCGGCTGGCCTTGAGAGACAAAGAGTAATCCCAGATTGTGAAGCGTCAAGGCGACATCCGGATGATCCGGGCCGTACAACTGCTCCTTGATGGCCAGCGCCCGATTGAGCAACGGCTCGGCCTCGGCGTACTGCCCATGCATCCGATGGAGCACACCCAGATTATTGAGCGTGGCCGCCACATCGGCGTGGGTTTCGCCGTGAGCATCCTGATAAATCTTCAGCGCCTGGGTATACAACGGCTCGGCTTCAACGTACTTGCTCTGCGCTGCCAGAGCTTGCGCCTCACTGGACAGAGCGACGCCCACGTGGCGATGGTGTGCCCCGTATTGTTCCTCGGCCTTCCTGACCGCCACGGCAAAGATTCGCTCGGCCTCCTCGTACCGACCGCGCTGCATCGCCTGCTGTCCAGCGGCCATGGCGGACTCCCAGGATTGCTGCTCGCAGGCCACGAGGGCCAGGACCAGAACGGCGACCGCCATCGACAAATCCTTATGACTCATGGCGACCGTACCTGCTCAACCAGCGATTCGGCCGGATAGGTCACGATCTCGGCGAGGGTCGGGTGGTAGTGCGGCATGCGGACCAGGTCATGAACGGTTCCATGATAGTACATCACGGCGATGAGCTCATGAATCAATTCCCCCGCTTCCGGGCCCACGATCTGGCCGCCCAGCACCTCACCGGTGCCAGGTGCCGCGAGTAATTTCACAAGGCCCCGCGTCGATCCCAAACACATCGCCTTGCCATGATCTGCAAACGGATAGGACGCCGTCAGGTAGGATATGGTCTGCGCACGACAGGCTCGCTCGCTGAGCCCCACTACCGCCACCTGAGGATCCGTAAATACGACTTCGGCGGCGAGCCTGGCGTCAAAGAACTGCGCCGGGCGATCCGGAGAGCCAGCATTGCGCGCCGCCAGCTCGCCCTGTTGGACGGCGATGTGCACGATGTCATAAAGGTTGGTTACATCTCCCACCGCGAAAATGTGCGGCTGCGATGTCCGCATGGCCCCATCCACGACAATCCGCCCCTCATTCACCTTCACGCCTGCGGCATCAAGGTTCAACCCGTCGATGTTCGGTCGACGCCCCAACGCCTGGAGTATCTCTGTGCCGGACACAGTGCGCGTCTCTCCACGATGAGAAAAATGGACCGACTTCGCTGCTCCATGCCGAGTCACGCCCAGAAGAGACGTCTCTGTGAAGACCTCCGCCCCGTCGGCACGCAAGGCCTGTTCAAGCGCCGATCCGATATCCTCGTCCAAGTGAGAGAGCACGTGGGGGGCATGTTGAATGATCGTCACCTCCGTTCCGATCCGGGCGAAGAACTGTCCCAACTCCAACGCCACCGGGCCGCCGCCCAAGACGACCAAGGATTCCGGTTGATCGCGAACCTCAAGCAACTCGTCGCTCGTGAGATAACCGGCCTCGTGTAAGCCGGGGATCGGCACGTCGCACGGGATTGACCCCGTCGCAATGATGAACGAGCGTGCCGTCAACCGCCGTGAGCCGACCTGGACGGCTTGGGGAGAAAGGAATCTGGCCGCAGATTCGTAGAGCGTGAAGGCAGGATCACGAAGTTGCTGAATGCGATAATCCGCAAACTCGCGGACGAGCCGATTCTTCCGATCCACAATCGCGCCGAGGTCGGCCTTCACCTCAACCGGAGACAGCCCGAAGGCTTTGGCCTGTCGCATGAGCGCGGCAAGTTCCGAGGACCGCAGGATCGTCTTCGTCGGCATGCAGCCACGCAGAATGCACAGACCACCCAAAGGGCCGGAGTCGATGATGCCGACATCGGCGCCGCCGTCTCGCGCAGTCCGGGCCGCAGCATAGCCGGCGGATCCTCCCCCGATCACAATAACGTCATGGTGAATTGAATTGGTCCCCACGGCCACGGATCATGGCATGCCACGCCCGCCCCTTCAAGACAGAGCTAGTCACCGGGGCACGACCGGCGCTAGCATGGAGCGAAAAGGAGGTGTGCGATGACTATTCTCCCGGGACGGTACCGCCACTATAAGGGTCAGGAGTACGAGGTCCTTGGCGTGGCCCTGCATTCCGAAACCGAAGAAGAATTTGTGGTCTATCGAGCGCAGTATGGCGAGCGGGGACTCTGGATCAGGCCCGCAGCCATGTTCCTGGAAACAGTTACGGTAGCAGGTCATGCCCGTCCACGATTTCAGTTGGTGACGGAAGACTCTTCTCCTCCCTGCAGCTGATTCCTGGGTCCTGGATCACTCCGAGGCCACGATCTCATTTCATTCTCGCCGTTAGCCTTACTTGTGGTTGTCGATCCCGACCGATCAGGAATCCCAGCATTCTGATCGTTCTGCGGCCTACGGAGTGCTGGAACCCTGTCCGGTCAAGTGGATAGCCACCAGACCCAGAACTGATAATCGAGTAATTGCACGAGTCCCGCTGGATAAGCCAACCCGTACGGTTCCAATTCTGAGCCTCAACCGCCACGTGTTAGGTATGCTTTCCGTCCAAGATCTCCTATGTGGAAATGCGAGCCAAGACCGCTAAGAACGCCGGATCGAATCCTCCCCCTCTTTCGACGAAACGTCCTGCTTTCCGTGTCGAAACAAATCTCCAAATCCGTCAATGAGTTCGCGCCGCTCCCCTCGAAAGGCCGGTCCCCGTCCGTAGGATAGGCCGGCTGGTGATCCCGTTATAGGGTGGTCTCCACTGGGTAGAGACTGGTCACACATTGACAGGGACTCATAGTGACGCTGATCGACAACTTCTTCAGTACCCCCGTCGCAGCCGGAATCTCCGGTCTGGCGCTCTTTGCCATCGGTCTCCTCCTGAAGAAGGATCGAGGTCAGCGCTGGGTCCTTGGCCTGAGCCTCTTCCTCTACCTGCGCTACATGGTCTGGCGGCTGCTCTACACACTGCCGACTGATGACCTCAGTAGCATGCTCGTGAGCTGGATCGTTTATCTCGCGGAACTCTACGGGCTCTGTCAGTTCTGCTTCTTTACCTATCAATCCTGGTCCCCGACCGACCGTGAACCACCACCGATCACGACATACCCGACCGTCGACATCATGGTCACCGTCGTCGATGAACCTCTGTCACTCTTGCGGCAGACATTGGTGGGATGCCTCTCACAGGAATATCCCAAAGACCGATTCAAGGTGCACGTCCTCGACGACGGTCATCGCACGGAAGCAAGAGCGCTGGCGGCCACGCTCGGGTGCGGGTATATCCGCCGCCCGGATCGTCCGCGCCACGCCAAGGCCGGAAATCTGAACCATGCGCTCCGCCTGACAGACGGCGACCTCGTGGCGGTATTCGATGTGGACCACGTACCTGCCCGTACCTTTCTGAAAGAGACCGTTGGTTTCTTCGACGATGCCAAGGTCGCAATCGTCCAGACTCCCCATCACTTTTATAACCCGGACGTCTTCCAACGGAACCTGCGTGTCGGCGATCTCGTCAAGAACGAACAGGCGCTGTTCTTCCGCGCCCTCCAAGCCGGCCGCGATGCACACAACAGCGCGTTCTTCGCCGGCAGCGGCGGACTCTTCCGTCGCAAGCCATTGGAGCAAATCGGCGGATTCCAGACCCAGACCATCACCGAAGACATTCACACCAGCATGAACCTGCATGCGAAGGGATATAAGTCCTGTTACCTCAACCGCGTCCTTTCCGCGGGATTGATGCCGGAAACCTTTGAGGGATACCTGAAGCAACGGAAGCGCTGGGCTATGGGTTGCATACAGGTCCTCCTGCGGGACAATCCGCTCACGAAACGAGGTCTCACGCTCCCGCAGCGGATCGACTATTTCGGATCGATCTTCTACTTTTTCTTCGGGATGCCGCGCCTGATATGCCTCGTCGCACCACTTGCCAGTCTGCTGTTCTCTACACCGCCGCTCAAAGCGGACGTCCTACTGCTTTCTCTCTATTTCTTTTCCTTCTTCATTGCCTCGGCCTTGGCGATGCGCCCTGTCAGCCGCGGGTCGCGCAATCCCTTTTGGTCCGACATCTACGAAATCGCCATGTGCTTCGCTCTGAGTTTTGTCGCGCTGAAGGCCCTGGCGGCTCCGCGGAAAGAACGCCCTTTCGAAGTAACGCCGAAAGGGCAGCGGGTGAAGAAAGATACCTCGACGGAACTTTCCCTGGCCTGGCCGCATCTCTTGACGTTCGGCCTGTTGATCGGCGGTCTGGTATTGGGGTTCACACACCTGCGACAGGGTACGGGAGATCCCGGTCTCCCGGTCAGCCTCTTCTGGGGCACCGTTAATCTGTTGTTCCTGACCATCGCCATGTTCGTCGCCAGCGAGCAGACGCAGGGTCGACAGGCCTTTCGACTCAATCGTGACTTCGCGAGCGAGTTGTTCGTGGACGGGACATCCGTCACGGCCCGCATCGTTAACGTCAACGAGCAAGGGGCTGCGTTGTCGTTGGAACGTCCCGTCTTTACAGCGCAGGACTCCGTCATCCTCCTCCTGACGTCATCCCACGGCACCCTCGTGCGGTTGACCGGACGGATCGTCCGGCAGGAACGATTGCCCTCGGGCGGCGTGGCAGCCGGTCTTCAATTCACGGATCTCGACGATACGACCAGGCAGGCGCTTGTCGACAAGATCTTCGGCGACCCCGCACCCTGGGAGGAGAGCTACCACTTTAAACCCGGTATCGCGAGCAGCCTGCGGTCATTGTTCTATGCCCTCACTGTCCCCTGGCGATCCTTTACGTGGGAGCGGCGCCGGATGCTGCGCGTCCCTGACGGAACCCCCTGCCGTCTCAACACATCGACCCTGCTGCTTCCTGGAAAACTGGAAGACATGTCCTACACAGGTGTGAGCGCGCTATTTCCGTCGACCCCGAAGGGGT
>DATIGF010000094.1:0-10261 GCA_035454865.1 Nitrospiraceae bacterium
GAGCCGGACCATGCCACGGCACTTTAAGAACCGGTTGCGCGAGTTCCTGACCTCGCATTCGCTGACCTTGTTTGTTGTGGGGACGGGAATCGGCTGGATCGTGCTGTACAGTGCACTCAATCCGATGGACAAATGGGGCGAGGTGGTGGGGAATATCGTATCCGAATGGACCCAGGTCCTTGGAATGGTCCTCTTTACCAAAGTGCTCATTGAGCGGGGTTCGAAAGAGAGTCGCGTGTAAGTGTTCCACGCTGATCTCCTGTGCTCGCGCAACGCGACACGCGGGTCAGGTCACGATGTGCTCTCGCGGACGGGGAGCAGACGGCGCACAGGACCTCCCGGCTTGTTCTGATAGCGGGCGATAAACATTTCGCAGATGGCGCGGGCGTGAACCTCGGCCTCCTCTCGCGTCGCGAAGCGATCCTCTCCCACCTGCCACCATCGGCTTGCGCTCACGCTCTCACCTAACAACTCCGTCACCGGGACTCTCAGCGCCTTCGCCAATCGCACCAGCGTGCTCAACGTCGGGTCGTGCTCTCCCAGCTCCAGCTTGGTCACATACACGTGAACGAGCCCCGCCTTCACCGCAAGCTGTTCCTGCGTCAGACCGCGGTCGGTACGGAGTCGCTGAAGCTGTTTGCCGAAACGCTGAATGGCGCGCATGGCAATCTAGAGAGGATGAATGTCGGGGAACAGGCTACTCTTGGACAGGGGAAACCGCAAGCACCTGAGAGAGGCCTCAAGACATGGGAATGTCCCACCTTCACACTTGAACAGCAGCAATGGTGTTTAAGACCGTTATGTTCGCCAGCGGCTTGATTCGAAGTCGTCGACGAATTCAGGCTAAGAATGTACGGTTCCTGGTACCGTTTCTCTTCCCAGGTACCGTTTTCTCTTGCCGCATCGCACGTCCCGGTCAAACAGCGCCTCGTGACGATCCAGCCAACTGAGTCTTTTTCTTCAGCCCCTCAACCGTCCGGTCCTTGGTCTGATTGGCTGACCGCCCGTTGGCAGAGACGCCTCCCACCCCGACGAACAGCAACGCAATCACACCGACTGCGACAAGGACCAGGACGCCCGCACCCAGCGTGATGATTGAGGGAACCGTACCCTGGCCCATCCACCTGAATGACCACGCGGCCCATGGAGTGATCTGGGGGGTGACTGGCACACTATACGAAGCCTCTGCAGGAACTTCCTCGATGGCGTCGGTCCTGAACGTCACCTTCTCCCGGATGAGACGGAGATGACTTGTTGTGGTCGCGTCAAGATACTCGGGCGGTGTGACCTCGCCGATATACAAAAGGAGAGATTGTGCGGTCGAGTCAGAAATCCCACCCTCCTTCGTCGCCACCATCCGAACAAGACGACCCATGTCCGTTTGAACGGCAGATACCTGTCCCTGAACAAGGGCTTGCCGCACGGATTGGAGTTGCGTGAGATAGCGCTCGTATCCTGAGGTGGGAGCCTCCCGTCCTGCCAGACGTTCTTCCCGCTGCACGCGCTGAGCGATCTGGTCAACCCAGCCCTGCTGGACGCTGTGAGCCGGAGCGGGTACGAGGCAGAGGAGAAGAAATACTCCCTTCGCAGCAACTAGCATCTGCTGATGCGCCAGTGACCGCATGCCTCATCCCCTCTCGACCAACATCCTGATGCCGGTGACACCGGATCGTCTGATGGGAAGGCTTACAGGTAAAGTCTCATCCTCCCATCACCACGTTGTCAAGAGGGATGGAATCGAGGTCGAACGCTGCCTAGCCGACTCTGGAGATCAGCGCAAGCGGATGTCACCAGGCATAGGCTTCAGGTGCAGGCCCGCCAGGGCCGGGGAAGATGTCGTCGAGCCGTTTCAGTGTGTCCTGGTTCAACCTGAGACTCAGGGCGTGCATTGTGCCGTTCAATTGCTCCATCGTGCGCGGTCCGATAATCGGCGACGTAACGGCCTTTTGGTGCAGCAGCCAGGCGAGCGCTACATCGGCCGGGCGTTCGCCGAGTTGGGTGCACAGCGCGTCATAAGCTTCCAGCCTAGGACGATATGTCTCGACATTTTTCTTCAGCTCTTCGTCCGCGCGTCGACCGACCTTCGCCGGTTCTAACGCCCCGGCCAACAGCCCGCGCGCAAGCGGACTCCAGGGGATCAGACCGATGCCATAGGCTTCGCAGGCCGGAATCACTTCCAACTCGATCGTCCGCTCATTCAAATTATAAAGACTCTGCTCCGACACCAGGCCGAGGAAATGGCGGCTGCGAGCCAATTCTTGCGCCTGAGCCAGGTGCCAGCCGGCGAAATTGCTGCTGCCGACGTAGAGGACCTTGCCTTCCCGGATCAGTTGCTCCATCGCCTGCCAGATTTCCTCCCAAGGCGTCTCCCGATCGACGTGATGCATCTGATACAGGTCGATGCAGTCCGTATGAAGGCGCCGCAGGCTCTCTTCGCAGGCCCGCTTGATATGCAGGGCCGACAAGCGGGACTGATTGGGCCACTCACCCATCCGGCCGAACACTTTCGTCGCCAGGACGATTTTCCCCCGCCGTCCGCCTCCCTGCGCGAGCCAGCGGCCCACGATCTGCTCCGTCACCCCCTCGCCCACCTTCCAGCCATAGACATTCGCCGTGTCGAAAAAGTTGATGCCCAACTCGAGCGCCCGATCCATGATGGCGAAACTGTCCGCCTCGCCCGTCTCCGGCCCGAAGTTCATGGTGCCGAGACAGAATCGGCTGACTTTCACTCCCGACCGACCGAGATGAACGTATTGCATAAGCAAGATCCCGTGATCACACGCACGAATGAGACATTGTACACACTCCTCTTCTTCTCCGCACACCTTATCCTGACGCCACACGCTCTTCCCGCCATGCCTCCTTACCCCTCACCCCTTCCGCCTCACGCTCTTCCCGCCCGTCTCGCCAGTCCCGCCTTTCTCGCTCGTCTCGCCATCTCCCTCTCAGCACTCAGAACTCTACCCCTCTATCCCGACCCCTTTTCTTTCACGCCCGATGCGTTGCGTGCAGGAAGAGGGTGTGTGTTTGCAGTCGGGGATCGCTCCCCGTCCGGAGGTCGGCGCAAGATGCTCACTGTTGTGCTACAGTCCTCGAACGGCGGCGGGAGAGAGGCGCAAGTGAACAACGCACCCAAGCGTCATGCCATGGAGAAGGAAAAAGTCGCGGCGGTCCAGCCGCAATACGCCACCACCGGCTACGGATGGCACTGGTGCCTCCTCCTGCTGGCACTGGCCGCATGTACGCAACCAACGCTGCCGGCGCCGGTGAACTCAGGCGAGCCGCCCGCGCCTCCCCCGAGTACGGCCGGCATCGCGACCGTCGACTATTGGCGGGACGTGCAGCCGATCTTCGAACGGCGCTGTGCCGTCTGCCACGGCTGCTACGACGCCCCCTGCCAATTGAACCTGACCGCCTATGAAGGGTTGACACGGGGCGCGAACAAAAAACCCGTCTACGACGCCAGGCGGCTCCTCACGGCCGAGCCGACCCGTCTCTTTGATGATGCCCAGTCGGTCGCGGCCTGGCGCAAGAAGCAATTCTTTCCCGTCATTGAGGAACAGCCACAACCGACCGAAGAAGCGCGCCGTGCCGGAGTGCTGGCACGCATGCTGGCGCTCAAGCGGGCGCACCCCCTGCCTTCGCAGCCGCTCCTGCCCGGGACCTTCGACTTGTCGCTGGATCGAGAGCAGCAGTGTCCCACCGACGCTCAGTTTGATTCCTTTGCCGCCAAGTACCCGCTCTGGGGCATGCCCTATGGCCTGCCTGGTGTGACCGACCAAGAACACCAGACCCTCAGTCGATGGATCGAGCAAGGTGCCCCCTACCGGGAACCCGACCCCGTCTCAACCGTCCCCGGCGCGTACGTCGAGGAGTGGGAAGAGTTTCTCAACGGCGATTCCCCGAAGCAGCGATTGATGAGCCGCTACCTCTACGAACACTTGCACTTCGTCCATCTCTATTTCGACGAGCTCTCTGATCGACAGTGGTTTCGACTCGTGCGGTCCCGCTCGGCACCGGGTCAGCCGATCGACCTGATTGCCACGCGCCGGCCCTATGACGATCCCGGCGTGCCCCGCGTCTACTATCGTCTCGAGCCGGTGCGCGGCAGCCTGCTTGCCAAAACACACATCCCCTATGCACTCGGCCCCTCGCGCAAGCAACGGTATACCGAGCTGTTCCTCGACGCCCCGTACGACGTCGGCACTCAGCCCGGCTATGAAGCCAGCGTCGCGTCCAACCCCTTCGTGGCCTTCCGCGATCTGCCGGTCCGTTCGCGCTACCGGTTCTTACTCGACGACGCCCTCGTGTTCGTGGGGCAGTTCATCAAGGGTCCCGTCTGCCGCGGGACGATCGCCCTGGACGTCATCGAAGAGCGATTCTGGGTGTTCTTCGTGGATCCGGACAGCGCCGTGCTCGACAAGAACGAAGAGTTCCTCGCGCAGAACAGCAAACATCTCTACCTGCCGACAGCCGAGGGGACGACTCCGCTCGGCCTGCTCTCCTGGTTAAAGTATTCCCGCATGCAGGACGAATTCCTCAAAGCCAAAGAAGCCTACATTGAAGGACTCAAGGTCGAGGAAGAGGCAGCCGACCTCTCCTTTATCTGGAACGGAAGGCGACAAAACCGGAACGCAGCCCTCACCGTGTTCCGTCATGCTGATAGCGCCTCCGTCGTGCAGGGCCTGGTCGGTGACGATCCAAAAACCGCCTGGCTCGTTTCCTACGACTTGTTCGAGCGAATTCACTATCTGCTCGTCGCCGGCTTCGACGTTTATGGCTTCTCGGGACACCAGCTCGACACGCGTCTCTATATGGATTTCCTGCGGATGGAGGGGGAATCCAACTTCCTGTTGATGTTGCCCAGCCAGGAACGGGAGCGGGAGCGGGACTTCTGGTACCGGGATGCACACCAGTCAGTCCTGGACTTTCTCTTCAGGCGGCGCATCCGTGTCCAGACGGAAAGCGGCATTACGTACCGGACGAACACACCCAAACGCGAGCTGTTCGGACTGTTGCGTCAACGGCTCACCGGGGTACTTAACCAGGCCTACGAAGTCCAAGGCGAGTCGGACGCAGAGCTGCGCGCACAGTTACGCGCGTTGGCGCAGCTCCACGGAAAGGCGCTGCAATGGCTGCCCGAAGTCGCAGTGCTCACCGTCACGAATCGGACGGGAGCGGAAGCGCGCCAGCACCAGATCTACACACTGCTGCACGACAACGGATTCAGCAACATCGCCTCGCTCTTCAACCAGCAGTCCCGCCGCCTTCCTGATGAAGATGCGCTCACCGTCGCGCGCGGCCTCATCGGTGCCTATCCCAACGCGTTCTATCTTGTGGAGCAGTCGGCACTGCCCGAATTCATCGCGGCGGTGGCCGGGCTCACCGGCGAGGCGGACTATCGCAAGCTCGCCGACCGCTTCGCCGTGCGTCGCACCAGCCAGGACTTCTGGCCACACAGCGATGGAGTCCACGAGGCGTACCGCCGGATCGACCCGATTGGAGCTGGATCGCTGGACTACAACCGACTGGAGAATCGGTAAAGACAGAAGTTGGACTGGCTTCCCATCGGCTCTGTCGTCTCAACACTCACATCTCAGCACTTCTTCCGCTTCTCAGCACTCAGCACGCACATCTCAGCACTTCCTCGGGTCCTCAGCACTTCCTAGCCCTTCAGCCGTCACCTTTCAGCCATCAGCTCTCAGCCATCGGCTCTTTGCTCCTCACTCCTAACTCCTAACTCCTTACGCCTCACCCCTGACGCCTCACGCTCTTCCCGCCCGTCACGCCTTTCTAGCTTTTCTCGCCAGTCTCGCTCGTCCCGCGATCCTGCCTACTCACATTCCAAGAACTGCGTGTCCTGGCAGCGCCGCGCCATCTCCTGCGCCTCCTCAATCTGCACGGCAGTCATATCAGACGCCACCGTCGTCTGATTCTTGAGCGCGGTCTTCAGATCATCACCCTTGGACCCTGCGACCGCGAGAGTGAGCCACATGTATGCGCGAAGCAGGTCCTCCCGCACGCCCTGCCCGTTCGCATAGAGCACACCGAGATTGGTCTGCGCCCGCGCATGTCCCCGTTCAGCAGCCCGGCGATACCACCGTGCGGCCTCCTTATAGTTCTGCGGCACACCCTGCCCGTTATCGTACTTCACCGCCAGATTGAACTGCGCCACCGCGTCTCCTTGCTCAGCGGCCCGCCGATACCACCGGATCGCTTCATCGTAACTCTGCTTCACGCCCTGTCCGTTGGCATACGACACACCCAACTGGAACTGCGCCAGCGTATCGCCCTGGTCGGCAGCCCGCCGGTACCATTGTATGGCCATGACGGAGTCCTTCGGCAGGCCCAGCCCGCGCGCATACGACAGACCCAACAGGCTCTGCGCCCGTGCATCGCCCTGCTCCGCCGCCTGTCGATACCACCGGATCGCGTCATCATAACTTTGCGGTACGCCCTGTCCATTGGCATACAGTACACCCAGCTGCACTTGCGCCTCCGCCACTCCCTGGTCAGCCGCTCGCCGATACCACTGCACGGCTTCTTCATAACTCTGCGGCGCCCCCTGCCCGTTGGCATAGAGCAGGCCCAACTCGAACTGTGCCGCAGCCACTCCCTGCTCAGCCGCCCGCCGATACCACTGTGCGGCCATTTCATAATTCTGCCGTACCCCCTGTCCATTGGCATACAGTGCCGCGAGATGGAACTGTGCCGCGGCATCTCCTTGGACAGCCGCCCGGCGATACCACCGCCAGGCCTCTTCGTACCTCTGCGGCACACCCTGCCCGTTGGCATAGAGCACGCCGAGAAAACTCTGCGCCCCCGCATGTCCGTCTTCAGCGAGAGGATAGAAGAGTCGAGCCGCGAGGTCATAGTCCTCACGATGAACCGCAGTGACGGCATCCATATAGGAATCGGCCGCCGAGGGCGTCGCCCAAGCCGCAACCAAGAACCAGGCGAGGAGGACACAGCGCATCAATGAGCTGCCTTTCCACGGACCTACCGCATCAAGAACCGGAGCCCCCACAAGCAGGAACGAGACATCGAAGGCGTCGATGATTTCCGAGCACCTCCGGTGCGAAGGCAGGAGACAACGAGGCGAGTCTACACCGTCAACTATGCAGGACGGAAGGTGCGGAAGCATGGCCACCGGACAGACTCCCTCTCCCTGGTTTGGAGAGTCAGTAGGAATTGAGGCTTCACCACAGTGCTGCGCAAAGGTTTTGACCGCCCACAGACGCCGTTTCTCCGGCTTGAGCAGCAGGACCGTGGGGAGTAGCATAATTGTACGGGTTGAATAGACGATGTCAGTGTGAGCCAGCGATTCATCGAACAGGACTCAAAGACTTTATGAGTCAGGAGGTCACCATGAAAGCTGGGTGGTGGGTCTTGGCTTCAATGCTTGTACTTCTTACCCTTTATGGGACAAATGCTGAGGCCAGCAGAATGCTCCGTGACTCTAGCGGCGATCCCATGCAGCGGTTTAACAGTCGGATGATGTCGTCTCCAGTGATGCGCTTCCCTGGTTTATTCGGAATATCCCTCTGGCCATATATCGCCTATCCGCCGGCCCCATCGATGACGATCGTAAATATTCAGATCCACATGCCCGGGTCGGATCAACCCCCGGCGCCACCGCCAACACCTCCTGCCCATCCAAAATTCTGGACCGCTCGGTGTGGAGTCTTTGTCGAACTCGACGTGAGTTCGACGATGAATCTAATGGAAGAGGAACGGAAGCCCTGCGCTCCCTAGCGCGCGAGCAGAGTAGAATATCCCCGCTTTTCGGCACCACCTACTCGGCCGTGTACACAACCGGGTGCGGGCTAAGGGATTGGTCGAGGCAGTGCAGGGGAAACGCGGGGGTCTTGCCGATACGGCGGATCGTTTCGGCGATCCGTTCCGGATTGCCCCAGTCGCTCCACAGCACACCGGCCAACTCTATCACCGCTATCCGGTCCGGCAGACGCTCGAGCAGATCCGAAGAAAAATTATAGACCGGCATCGTGCGGTAGGCAGCCTCCAACAAGGAGCGTTCGTCCGGGGTATCCCAGGCAGACTCCAGACGCTCGAAGAGGGGCATCATGTCGGGAAAACAGGTACGCCCGGCCTGCCACAACGATTCCACTGTCGCCGTGACGACGAGCGTGTTCCACAGGCATCCCCCCCGGAGGGCGGCATCGGCTTGCGCCGCCCGAGGTTTTTCGAGGAATGAAGAGACGGCGTGGACTGGATGGTTCGGCGAGCCGCTCAGTTGAGAGCCCCGCTGAATCCATCCGTATTCGGTTTCTCCCCGATCGGGATGGACACCCAACAGCACCACACGCTCCGGCATCGCTTCGACCGAGACCATGGCCTGTCGGACTGTCTCAAGAAATGGGTGCTCGGGGTAGATGAAGTGATCCGATGGAAGGATGACGACGATGGCGTGGGGATCGCGAGCGCGCAGATAGGCAAGCGGCAGGAAGATGCCCGCCGCCGTATCACAATTGGTCGGTTGGAGGAGCAGTTTACCGATCGGCCGCTCGCGCAACTGGGAACTGACCTCGTTGTCATGGTGGAGAGCCGCTACGACCACGGTGCGCTCCGGCGACGTGAGTGTGGTCGCACGTTCCACCGTGTGTTGAAACATCGACCGGTGTCCGACGAACGCGCAGTATTGTTTTGGCAAGTGGCGGCCGAGCCACTGGAGGATGAGGGGCTTGACCCGCTCTCCTTCCCCGCCGGCCAACACGATGGACCACACATGCCTCTTCGCTGTGCGCGGCACCGTCATGATCCGGATCCTTTCTCCGGGCCCCAGGGAGTGCCGTCTCCCGGATAGGGACCACTCCTCTGCACCAGCGACACACCGTATCGAGCACGACTCCGGCTCCCCGTCTGTCCGTGGAGCTCTTTTCGATTCGCCGTGATCACCGAGTCGATCACCTCACCACACATCAGGCATTGCCAGCCGGAGAAGCAGAGTGACGAGCCTCCCGCATCCTCCATCCGGAGGGTCACCATCAGACCATGACAACGAAGGCAGTTCATGAGTTGGCTCCAGGGCTCGACACCGCTCGAGATTTCGGCATATCCACTCCCGTCCACCGATACACGAACGGGATCGTTCTGCTGTGTCAAAACGAGACAACGAGTGCGGAAGAAGTGTTTACGAAAACGTCTGGCGTTGGAGCGGCGGCGACTGGAGAATCGGTCGCGCATGGAAGGACCGGGAAACGCGAAGGATGGAACAGCCAGCGAGGCTGAAACGTCACTCAATTCATACTGGGCGCGAAGGGCCGCTTAGTCAAGCGGTATTATCGGGCCCGCCCGTTGAAGTGAGTGTAAGGGAGAAGCAAGCGAGATTCGAGGGAGCATTTCAGACGGCGAGAAACGACTCCCGACCCCTTACAGGGCTTCATTCGTGATTTGCTCGGCGAGATAGTTCTCGAGACCGACCTGCGTGATCGTGTCCATCTGCCGGTCGATCCAATCGATATGCGCGTCGACATGCTTCGCCATGTCCTCAATCAGGTGCCGGGTCGTGAAGTCGGCGACCGTGGCGCAGTGCCGCACTCCTTCGCTCAAGAGAGCCAACAGGTCTTGCTCAACTTTGAGGTCGAACTTCAGTTGCTCGGGCACCGTCTCTCCCAGATGCACGGTGGCCATGGGGTGCACCTTGGGGACGTCCTCTAAATAGAGAATATGGCCGATGAGCCTGTCAGCGTCCTTCATCACATCGATGCTGCGCGCCCGGACCTTGTGGTGCAGCCGTTCGTAGCCCCAATGCTCACAGAGCCTGGCATGCACGAAATATTGATTGATGGCCATCAAGTCGGCGGACAAGATCGTATTCAGGAGGTCGATGACTCCCTCTTTAGCCTTCATCGATGGTGTTCGACTCCCTCATCTGTCATCGATTCCGTTCCGAGATCGTTGGTGATCAGCCGGAATTGTTCGAGGCGAATTGGAGGTCGCAGGACAATTCCAGACCTGGATTGAAAGGTTCCCGACACCATTTCTTCGCTAGGGCTTGACCGGCACATGAGGGGCGGCGCTGCGGATGTACATGATCAGATCGCGCACTTGCTCGTCGTTAAAGGTGTCTTCCCAATTGTGCATGCCGAGGAACCGTCTCCCCTCCTTGATGGTTTTCTTGAGTTCCGCATCGTCTTTCAAGCGGGAGAGGTACAAGTGGAAATTGGCCGGAGGGACCTTAAGCGAGGCCGCTTCCGGCCCTTTCCCATCCAACCCCACCCCGTGACAGCGAAGACAGTGC
>DATIGF010000095.1:0-6216 GCA_035454865.1 Nitrospiraceae bacterium
GGATGCACCAGAGCAAGGAAGTCTATACGGAGAAGACGACGGCGCTGCCGCTGCCGGACTTCGACGGCTTTCCGCTGGATCATTATTTCGTGCCGGAGCGGATCATTCCCTATCTCGCGACGCGCGGCTGCTACTGGGGCCGCTGCACCTTCTGCGATCACGGCCAGGGCTATTTCGATCAGTATCGCGGCATGACGGCGCAGCTCGTCGTCGAGCAAGTGAAGGCGCTGCGGGACAAGTACCATTGCAGGCACTTCCTGTTTAGCGACGAATCCTATCCGCCGGCCCTGTTCAAGAAGGTGTCGCAGCTGTTGGTGGATCAGAACGTCGGTATCAAGTGGACGACGCTGATCCGCTTCGAAGAGACCTTACAGGATCAGGCGATCTGGGATCTCGCGGCGAAGGCCGGCTGCTGCACGCTCTATTACGGGATGGAGTCGGCTAACGAGCGCGTGCTGAATCTGATGGACAAGCACGCGAAGAAGAGCGTGATCCAGAACAATCTGCACCAGGCTGCGAAGGCGGGAATCTGGAACCATGTGATGGCCTTCTACGGCTTCCCCGGCGAGACGCGCGACGAGGCGATGGAGACGCGCCAGTTCGTGATCGACAACCAGCCGGTGATTCACTCGGTGGAGCTGTTCTATTTCGTAGCCTACCGGCATACGCCGATGGTGCGCAATCCGGAGAAGTTCGGCATCACGATCCACAAGCAGGAGGAGTACGACCTGCCGCTGGATTACTACTACACGTTGAACGAGCCGAGCACGCTGTCATGTCTCGATGCGATGCAGCTCTGCGAAGAGTTCTACAAGAACGATTTCCATCCCTGGGCCGTGCGCGTGAACGCGCGCGAGCACGTCTTCCTCTATATCTCGAAGTTCGGGACGAACAAGCTACCGCAGATTTACGCGCAGCAGCAAGTCGCGGTCGGCTCGCCGGAAGGCGTGTCAGGCCTCGTGACCTGGCCCGTGGCGATGAGCGAAGGGGAGGATGGAAAGGAAGGGATGAGCAGGGTGGTCAGTCACGGAGTGGGGTAGAGCGTGAAACGTTAGACGTGAAACGGAAGACGTAGGGACGAGAACGTGTCTAGTTCAGTCAGAGCATCGAGTTTACGTTTCATCTTTCACGTTTTACGTCTCACGCATCAGGCTCGTCGGGGACGAGTACCGCGGTGAGCAGCATGTAGGCCGCCTCGATCTTGCTGGTCATGTCTTCGGCCTTCTTGTAGGCCTGCATGTATTGCTTGGGGTTGTTGGTCAGATTCGCGTAACGGGCTGGGTTCCAGGTGTACAGCTGAACCCGCCTGGCCCGTTCGAGTTCTTCGGTGGTGACCGGGAGCGTGAGTCCCATGACCTCCAGTGCGTGGATGACGTCTTGTTCAGTGACATTGCCAGACATGATTAGTACTGTGACAAAGCCAGTGTAGGGCTGTCAATAAATGCTGACAGGATGTTGAAAAATGCCGCCAGCTGCGTTCTCGCATCGTTCAGACCCTCAACGTACCCCAGAGGGTACGCTTCGGCCCTTCACTCGCTGCGGCCTTGCTGACGGCCCTTTTGACCATCCTGCGGGAATATTGATCTGACGCTATGCCGACTGTTCTGCCCATCCTCCAGCCCACTCCCATCTTTCAGAAAAAAGACTATCGCGACGTCCTGCGCCGTGAAATGGATGCGGGCAAGATTCCGATCAGCCTCGGGCGCGACTGTCCGGTGAAGTGCGAGTTCTGCTACGAGCTGGATCATTCCTACCGCGAAACCCTCGATCCGCCGAAGACCACCGACGAAGATTGGACGTACATTCTCGATTACATCAGCAAGAAGCCGACGGACCCGAAACAGTTCTGGTGCCTGGGCGGCAACGAGTTCATGGAATGGACCGATCTGTTCCTGCATCCCAAAGCGATGGAGTGGGTCGAGGATTTTCTGAAGTACACGGACAAGAGCATTCAGTTCTTTACGGTCGGGTTCGTGCACGTGCCGAAAATTCACCAGCTCGTGGCCCAGTATCCGGGCCGGATCAACTTCGAGCTCTCCGTCATCACACTGAGCGACTACCGCCAGCGGCTCATGCCGCACGCGCCTTCGGTGAAACATCTGATGAAGGTGCTGGATGGTCCGGCGGTGTCGTCGGCGAACTTTTACGCGTTCGATGCCCACACGATGTCGAAGGACGCGGTGACAATCTCCGGCATCAACCAGCGCTGCGTGCTCTGGATGGGGACGCTCACCCCCGTCCGGGGACTCAAGGAGGACACGTCCAATCTGATGCGGCAGGGGCGAAAATACCTGGCGGATGAGGCGCTGCGGATATACGATGCGGCCTTGCCGAACCTCCAGACGATTCACACCGAGGCCTATACTACGGCGTTCTTGAGTCGCAAGCGGATCGTGAGCCTGTTCGATTCGCTGGAACTGGAAAAGAAAGACACGGTCGTCACGGCCTGGAGCGTCTACAAGATCCTGACGACCTATCGAAAGAACCGCGCGAAGTTTCTCTACGTGCCGAATGCGATGCTGAGCGGGGATTCGGACTGCACCGTCCTGCTGACCTTCGACGATATCGCGCGGCGGCTGACGAACCAAAAAATAATCCATATTCCGAAGTGCATCATGCAGTCGGGACGTGGCCCTTATACCGACATCACCGGCGTGACGCTGGAGCAGTTCATGAAGAAGACCGGCGTGAAAGTCAAAGTGCTGCACAAGATCGATACGCGCTTTGCGAACGATCAACTCTATCGGAACGGCTCGCTCCAGAACTACGTCGAGAATTATTTGCGCAATCCGCTGACGCAGGCGTATGAAGCCTTGGCCAGGCCTGCATGAGTGCCGTGATGGTTTTGCGTGACGAGTGACGGGCCAAAGCCCGCTGGTTTCTCTTGTTTGGTCTATTTGGTTTGTCTGGTTGACCTGGGCTAACCAGACGAACAAAACAAACAGCTGAACCAGATCAACTGGTCCCATTCAGGGAGACCCGATGCCCGAAGGCCGTGAGCTCAAGTTCTACCAAGCCGATGTCTTCAGCGCGCATCCGTTCGGCGGGAATCCTGTCGCGGTGTTTCCGGATGCCCAGGGACTCAGCGACGATCAACTGCAGCAAGTCGCCCGGGAGATGAATCTCTCGGAAACGGTCTTCGTGTTTCCACCGACCGATCCGGCTGCGGTGGTCCGCTTGCGCATTTTTACCCCCACACAGGAGATTCCCTTCGCCGGCCATCCCGTGATCGGCACGTTCTACGTGTTGGCCCATCTGGGACTGGTGGCAACGCCGGAACCGGTGACGCGCGTTGTTCAAGAGTGCAATATCGGCTTATACCCGGTGGAAGTGCATACCCAGGACGGGCAGGTGTCTCGCGTGGTCATGTCGCAGCCGGAGCCGCAATTTCTCGATCGCGTGGAGGAGGGCGAAGAGCTCTACAAGGTGGCCGTCGCGCTGGGGCTTCCCAAGTATGTGATCGCGGAGGCCAAGTGGCCTTTGGAAGTGGTTTCAACCGGGTTGCCGGTTTTGATCGTGCCGGTGCGCACGCTCACGGCGGTACGGTCGATCAATCCGGACGCTTCCGCCATCACCGATGTCTGCCATCGGATCGGCGCGAACGGGATCATGGTGTTCACGACCGTGACGGTCGAGCCTTCCGCGACCGTGCACGCCAGGATGTTTGCCCCCGCAATCGGCATTCTCGAAGACCCTGCGACCGGCAGCGCCGGTGGAGCGCTGGGGGCGTATCTGGTTCAGAACGGGGTGGTCGATGTCGAACCGACGACAGAACTGCTGATCGAGCAGGGCTACGAAATGGAACGGCCGTCGAATATTGTCGTCCGCGTAGAATCGGATGATGATGCGATTCAGTCGGTCAAAGTCGGCGGGCAGTGCGTGATGGTGGTGGAGGGAACTTTAAAATTTTGAAGTGGCGGGTCCTGTCAGCGAGGAGCCCAACCGTCCTCGCACCCCGCCCGGTGTAGGGACCCCGCTGCGGGCGGTCAGGCGCCCACCTCGCTGCCACCCGCCGTTTCAAAATTGTTCTAGTTGGGTGGGGGATGATGAAATGAAAGCAGTCTTGTTTCGTGAGCATGGCGGGCCGGAGAAGCTGAGCTATGAAGACCTGCCGACGCCGACGGTCGGTGCGGGAGAGGTTCTGGTTCGGGTCAAGGCCTGTGCGCTGAATCATCTCGATATCTGGATCCGGGAGGGGAATCCTGCCTATCCGATGCCGTTACCGCATGTCTCGGGGGCGGACGTGGCGGGAGTCGTCGAGCAGGTCGGCGCTCACGTGGAGGATGTGACGGCGGGCCAGCGGGTGTTCATTTCGCCGGGGCTCAGTTGTTGGCGCTGCGATCAATGTCTCGCAGGCCGCGACAATTTCTGCCGCTCCTACGGGATCCTCGGTGCGATCACTCATGGCGGCTATGCCGAATATGTGAAGGTGCCGTTCCGTAATGTTCTGCCGATTCCCGAGAACCTGTCGTTCGAGCAGGCCGCGGCCTTTCCGCTCGTGTCGGTCACCGCGTCGCGCATGCTGTTTGCCCTGGCTGGCCTCCAGCATGGGGAAACTGTTCTGATCATGGGGGCGGGGAGCGGGGTGGGGAGTATGGCGGTCCAAATGGCCAAACTCGCCGGGGCCCGCGTCATGACGACCGTCGGCTCCGACGACAAGATTCCGAAAGCCGTGATCCTGGGCGCCGATGCCGTGATCAATCACGCCAAGGAGAAGGTCGTGGACCGGGTCAAGCTGCTCACCGAAGGGCGAGGGGTCGATGTGGTCATCGAGCATATCGGACCGGAGGTGTGGGACACTTGCATCCATTCGCTTGCGAAAGGCGGGCGGTTGGTGACCTGTGGCGCCACGACCGGCGGCGACGTGAAACTGAATCTGCGCTACGTGTTTTCTCGCCAGCTGACGATCAAAGGCTCGTATATGGGGACGCGCGCGGAACTGGTGAAGGTGGCGGAGCTCATGGGCCAAGGTCGGTTGATCTCGGTCATTGATCGGACCTATCCACTGAAGGAAGCACGAGCGGCGCAAGAACTGATGCTGAGCCGGAAGTTTTTTGGTAAGATCGTGCTGACAGTGTGACCGATGGTGAAATGACCGCGGTCGGTGTGCGTTTCTCTAGTGAAGTCATCAGTAATTATTAACGGGAGGAATCATGTCCACAGTCGCTCAGATCATGACGAAGAGTCCTAAGTCCGTCGGGCCGAAGACGTCGGTTGCCAGTGCGGCCAAGACGATGCGGACGGCGCGGGTCGGATCGCTCTTCGTGAAGAAGGGGAAACAGTTGGTCGGCATCGTCACGGATACCGACATTGTCCGGCGCGCGGTTTCAACCAACAAAAATCTCGCCAAGCTGACGGTCGAGAAGATCATGACGAGCCCCATCTGCACGATCGAAGGGAATCAACCGGTCGATGATGCCCAGGACATGATGGGTGATCTGGGTGTGCGCCATCTCGGCGTGACCAAGGCAGGGGAGATCGTCGGGGTTGTGTCGGTGCGGGATCTGCTGATGTTCTACAAGCGGTATGCGCAATCGAAGCTTCCCCCGGTGATGGAGTATTCGGAACCGAAGATTATGCAGGACTAGGAAGACGTTAGGCGTGAAACGTGAGGCGTCAGGCGCGCGGAATATTTTTAAAGACCGCCCCTCACGCCTTACCCCTTACGCCTAACGATTACTTCGTGAGTTCTTTGACCAGGTGGCCGAGTTCCGGAAGGATGAGCTTCTCCATCGCCAGACGGACGGCGTTTTCAGAGCCCGGCGTCGAGAAGAGGACGCGGCTTTTAATGATGCCGGCGGTGGCCCGGCTCATGATCGCCGGTGAGCCGATGTCCTGATAGGTGAGGAAGCGAAAGACTTCCCCGAATCCGTCCAGCCGTTTCTCCAGCATCGCATCGACCGCTTCGAAGGTCGAATCCCGCCGCGAGATCCCCGTGCCGCCGTTGATAATGATGGCCTGCACGGCGTCGTTCGCGATCGCCTCGGCGATCCGCTGCTTGATCTGCGCCGGTTCGTCCTTCACCAGATGGTAGGCTGCGATCGTGTGCCCCTGTTCTTTGAGCAGCTTTTGAATGAGCTGGCCGCTCGTATCGGTGGCAGGAGTACGGGTGTCGCTGCACGTGATGACCATGCAGCCCACCTTCCTAGGTGCATGAGCTTTGTGTTCATGGGCGGCTTGGCTATTCATAGCGTTCTTAGGATGCTGAAAATGGCT
>DATIGF010000096.1:0-14427 GCA_035454865.1 Nitrospiraceae bacterium
TCCCCTTCCGCTGACTCCTGATTCAGGACTGGCGCCTGGGTTCCAGCGATGCCGTTTACCCCGCGCGCCCGTAGCTCAATGGATAGAGCACCAGACTACGGATCTGGGGGTTACAGGTTCAAGTCCTGTCGGGCGCACCACCCCCCTTCGCCGCTGACCTTGTTTGCCAGACAACGGATCTGTGCCTATCATATTCAGTCCTGTCGGGCGCACCAACCCCCTTCGCCGCTGACCTTGTTTGCCAGATAACAGATCCTGGACCTATCACATTCAGTCCTGTCAGACCTCCCCAGCATCAGCAGATGAAATCCCTCTTGCCCCTGAGGCCACAAAACCGGTCGGTATTGACACCGGATCATCATATTTCTACACTGTCGCCGCTTCGGGGACTTGAGGAGACCGATGGCTCCATCGCGCTCAGCTCATGCTCGGCTCACCTCCACACTCATCCACTTCCTGCTTTGCTTTGTCATCGTCATGCAGATGCTGGGGACGACGACCTCGCTATGGACGTTCGACTTTGAAACCGGTATCGTGGCAGCCTCTCTGCAGGAAGGATTCTCTCTCACAGCCGACCCGATCGTGCCCACTGCTCCACTATCCACTTCTAGAAGCGGCGATATAGCCACGCGGCTTCGATCCGTCCTTCTCGAAACGCACCTCTTTCGTCCACCTCATTCTCAGCGACCACCGATGGCCCTCACCTGAGCCATCGCAAGGGTGTGCTCAATCCACCATGCACGCGCAATAGGCGCGCCGGGGGTTGGACGCGGCCCTTCGCGCTCGGACTAGCCTGCAACAGATTCCTTCACGGAGGGTTGGATGTCAGACTTTCACTTTGTTTTCAGTTGCGCGGTGTGCCGAAAGGTTCGGGACGATCAGTGGGACGGGGCCAATAACCAGGAATGGTGCACACTCGTCGACTTCCTGCGACGCCATCAAGCCTTTGCGGATAACGTAATGTTGTCCGAATGCTATTGTCCGGACTGTGCGCTTTCCTACGATCGCTTGGTTCACTATGGCCAGGCGGCAATTGACGGCCTGCCATAAGTGAGACGGGCTGACATCTACCGGACCGGTGCCTGGTTGACCGGGCCTGGTCGCTGACTTACCTCAAAAATACGACCCACAGATACATCGCGCTGAGCGCGATTGAGCCAACCATGACGGGGAACCCGAACTTGAAGAACTGCCAGAAGGTAATCCGGTAGCCGGCCTTGCGCGCGATATCTACAATGACGACGTTCGCGCTCGCGCCGATGATTGTACCGTTTCCTCCCAGACAGGCTCCGAGCGCCAGCGCCCACCACAGCGGCATAATGTCCGGCTGATGCACCAGGGTGGCGTAATCTGAAATCTCAGGATGCAGCGACCGCGCGAGATCCACAATTAATGGATTCATGGCTGCGACATAGGGAATGTTGTCCACTGCGGCTGAGAGAATGGCCGACCCCCAGAGCACCGCCATGGTGGACCCGGCCAGATTTCCCCGCGTGACTACCACCAACTGATCCGCCAGGTAGCGAATCACGCCGACTTTGACCAGCCCCCCGACCAGGATGAACAATCCAATAAAGAAGAAGATGGTTTTCCATTCAACATCGGTCAAATACGACAGCTCTTCCGCATCCTCCGGCTTTCGTCTCGCATGCCCGATCAGCATGAACAGGCTCGCGCCAAGCAGCGCAATTGTGGCCGGCTCCAGATGAATGAGCGAATGCGCACAGAAACCGACATTGATGATCCCCAGCAGCCAGAGACACCGATTCAGAAATGACCGATCCGAAACGGCACCGCTTGCACTCAATGCCAGGACCGCCGTGCGGAGCTGCGGCGCGACAGCCATCTTTCGCCCGAAGATAACCCAAAGCGCAGCCAAGAAAGCGGCCATGATCACGGCCACGATGGGGCCCAAGACCAGCAAGAAATCGAGGTAGCCCAATTCAGCCTTACTGGCAATCATAATATTCGGCGGATCACCCACCAGCGTGGCAGTTCCGCCGATGTTGGATGCCAGAGCCTCTGTAACTAGGAACGAGATGGGGTTGAGTTCCAACCGCTTGGTAATCGCCAGGGTAACGGGCGCCATGAGCAGCACGGTGGTGACGTTATCGAGCATGGCCGAGAGGCCGGCCGTCAACAGAGCAAGCAACACCAGCAGTCGGAACGGCTTCGCATCGGCCCGCTGCGCCGCCCAGATGGCCAACACCTCGAAGAGCCCGGTCTCGCGAACGATGTTGATGATCACCATCATCCCGATCAGCAGAAAGACCACATTATAGTCGACGCCGAACTCGTGGGAATGGAACGCCTCGTCCTGTGAGACCACGCCGAGCCCGATCATCAACGCCGCCCCGAACAATGCCACAATCGTCTTGTGGATCCGCTCGGTCATGATGACCAGATAGCACAGGCCGAAGATGAGCAGGGCCAGAGAAACAGAAGACATGCAATACCTCTTGGTACCGGAGCATGATATGTGGCTCGGAATCTCTTAGGCATTATCATGAGACCCCTCCTGCAATGCAATCAGAGTCGTCTTTTGAATTGCATGGTATGCAGGTCCGCCTTCAGGAACATTTTCTCCTTTCCAATCTGCGCCACCCGCTTTAGGATAAGGGCCATGCTGTCGCAGACGACACTCCCCAAGGATGACCTCGACCGTCTCATCGCAGGGACGCACTGGGATCCTCGCTCTGTCCTCGGCCCTCACTCCAGCACGGTCGAGGGGAACCCCTGCTTCGTCATTCGTGCGTGGCTCCCGTATGCGATGCAGGCGGACGTCATTCCGACCGCACCATCGGGGACCGTCCTCCGCATGGCGCGCCTGCACGAGGCCGGCTTGTTTGAAGTCGTCGCCCCGGCAGACACCCGGATGCCCGCGTATCGGCTGCGAATAACCTTGCACGACGGCACCGTCACGGAAACTCACGACCCCTACGCTTTCGCGCCGCTTCTGTCTGATTTTGAACTCCATCTGTTCGCCGAAGGGACCTTCTACAAGGCCTACGAGAGTCTCGGCGCCCATGTCCGCACCGTTGATCACATCACAGGCGTTCACTTCGTCGTATGGGCTCCCAATGCCGCCCGCGTCAGCGTGGTCGGCGACTTCAATCGCTGGGACGGGCGCTGCCACCCCATGACGAATCGAGGAGCCACCGGACTCTGGGAACTCTTCATTCCCGATCTGCCTGAAGGCACTCTCTACAAGTATGAGATTCGAACCCGGCACCACGACGCAATCCTCGTGAAGGCCGATCCCTACGCCCGGGCCAGCGAGCTTCGCCCCCGCACCGCATCCATCGTGCGCGATCTCTCTGAGTACACCTGGCACGATCAAGCGTGGATGACAGCGCGGGCTCAATGGAATCCTCTCACCGCCGCCCTCTCCATCTATGAAGTCCATTTGGGGTCTTGGATGCGCGTGCCGGAGGAGGATAATCGCTGGCTCACGTACCATGAACTCGCGCAGAAGTTGATCCCTTATGCGAAAGATCTGGGCTACACTCATCTTGAATTGATGCCGGTGACCGAACATCCGTTCGACGGGTCATGGGGCTATCAAGCGACCGGCTATTTCGCCGCTACCAGCCGGTACGGTCCGCCGGAGGATTTCATGGCCTTCGTGGACGCAGCCCACCAGGCAGGTCTTGGCGTGATCATGGATTGGGCCCCGGCGCACTTTCCGGACGACCCTCACGGGCTGGCGACATTTGACGGCACGCATCTCTACGATCATGCCGACCCGCGCCTCGGCTATCATCCCGATTGGCACAGCCGTATCTTCAATTACGATCGTGCAGAGGTCCGCACCTTTCTCCTCAACAGCGCGCTCTTCTGGTTGGACAAGTATCACATCGATGGACTGCGCGTGGACGCCGTCGCCTCTATGCTCTATCTCGATTATGGACGACAATCCGGCGAATGGATTCCCAACGAATACGGGGGAAATGAGAATCTCGGGGCGGTCACATTACTCAAGGACCTGAATGTCCTGGTCCACCGGGAGTTCCCCGGTGCGATCACGATTGCTGAAGAATCCACATCCTGGTCCGGTGTCTCACGGCCGACTTACACCGGCGGACTCGGATTTACGTTCAAGTGGAACATGGGCTGGATGCACGACATGCTGGAGTACTTCCAGCACGATCCGGTCTATCGCCGCTTTCACCAGAACCAGATCACCTTCGGTTTACTCTATGCGTTCACAGAAAACTTCGTGCTCGCCCTGTCACACGACGAAGTCGTGCATGGCAAGCGCACCTTGCTCGACAAGATGCCCGGCGACATCTGGCAGCGGTTTGCGAATCTCCGGACGCTGTACGGATACATGTACAGCCACCCCGGCAAGAAAATGCTCTTCATGGGGGGAGAGTTCGGCCAGTGGCGGGAATGGAATCACGATAGCAGCCTGGACTGGCATCTCTGCGAGTTCGAGCCGCACCGCGGTCTTCAGCGCATGATCCGCGATTTGAATCGGTTATATCGCGAGGAACCTGCCTTACACGAAGTGGACTTTGACTGGAGCGGATTCCAGTGGATCGACTTCAACGATGCCGACAACTCGGTCATCGCGTATCTGCGGAAGGCCCATGCCGAGGGATCGGCGATCGTCTGCGTGTGCAACTTCACTCCGGTCCCCCGACAGCACTATCGCGTCGGGGTTCCCGACGCCGGTTGGTATCAGGAACTCTTCAATAGCGATGCCGTCGCCTACGGAGGCAGCAACGTCGGCAATTTCGGCGGCGTCCGCTCCAGTGGAAGTCCGTGCCACGGACTACCGCATTCGCTGACGTTGACGCTGCCTCCCCTGTCCGTCCTGTATTTGAAACGACAGCCGGGCGGCTGATCGTTACGACGGGTTCTTGGCCCCCGCCTTAATATCGAGCACCTTGATTTCAAAGATGAGCGTTTTCCCGGCCAACGGATGGTTGAAGTCGAGGACGACGGTCTCGCTCTTGACCTCAGTCACCCGGGGAAACATCGACTGTCCGTCCTGCCCCTTTGCCTCAAGCACCGCCCCCACCTTCCGGGCATTTTCCGGAATCTGACTCTTCTTCACTTCCTGGATCGCTTTCGGATCCACGTTGCCATAGCCATCGGCAGGTTGAACTTCGACGCGCTTCTTGTCCCCTACCGCCAACCCTTCCAGCGCTTTCTCAAGTCCCGGCACGATCTCATGCGCTCCCTGAGTATAGGTCATCGCCTCACGCCCGACATTCGACTCCACCACCGTCTTGTCCTCAAGCTTGAGCGTGTACTCAAGCGAGACCTGTTTGCCGTTCGAAACGACCATCTTGGACCCGCTTCTAGGAGATTCCGCAAGGACCGCAGCGCCACTGAGCATCACCACGCCAAGTACGGCGCCCCACACCCATCTCACACGGTGAACACGAGTCATCGGCTGAACCTCCATCTAATTGAAATGAGCACAATTTAACCGGGCTGGAAGGATTCGCCACGCGACCGCGGTAGGGAAGCGATCAGTTCCGGACGAGGGAGCGGGCCGACCCGACTCCTCTCAGCTAACGATCTTCAGCGCCCGCGTGCAATCTTGTGATGAGATCTCGACCCGCCGTACCACTGCCGGAATGGGCCTGAATCGAGGTGCACGAATTTCGAACGCGGATAGTAGCCGACACCGCCATACCCCAATTCGAGAGCGGCCTGTCGAACCATCTTGGGATGAATTCCGGGAATCTGCAGATCAATGGCCTGCCCCTGCACATGCAAACTATTCCTGGCGGCCCGGCGACCGGACCGGACCAGCATAGCGTTGTATTCCGGTGACCGGAAACCGGAAATAATGTGGATCTCGCGATCTCCTCCCAGTTTCTTCTGGACCAGGTTCACGTGCTCGAGAACGCGCACATCGATGGCAGCAACTTCACCGGTATAATGACAGCGCAAGATGTGATTCACATCATCGAGGGCGTCGAGATCATACTCACCGGCTTCGTTGCGGTACGTCACCTCAAGCCGTTCATCCGTCCAAAGGTTCACAAGAGTCAGCTGTCCTTCCGGAAGGGCCCGGGCGACTGTTACCGGGGGACAAAGCAGTCGTGCGCCCAGCATGGCACACCCCGCAAGCGCGGTGCGTAGTAACGTACGTCGGGTCCAGACCCAATTCGACTCATTCGGATTATCCACGGAAACAACTCCTGGGGGCGGGTGCACTGCATCCACTGATTGAAGCAGCCTGTTTATTAGCAAACCGCTCGCATCTGGTCAATCGATTTTCTTTCGTCCTCCGACGAACTACTCGAAGGCGCTGGGTGATGCCCGGCCTCCCAAGAACATATTCTCCCTTCTCCATTAGAGCGTTCTCATCAGGACTAAACCGCTCGTTTCACGCCCCGCTGCGGCTTTCACACCTACGACACCCTACCTGGTAAGATATTTCATGCGGCAGGAGGGCAGCATGAGAAGTCCGTCACAATCGAACATCATCACGGCACCTGACATGTGGCGCTGGATAGGGATCGGCGGTCTGCTCGTAGCGCTCAGCTGCATGTGGGCGACAATTGCACAGGCCGGCCCGACGGGTCGGATTGTGATCGCGGGGCACGGACCTGAATCTCCGGTTCTTCAGGACCTCGCCCGGGCTTTCGAGAAACAAGCCCCCGGCACTGCCGTCGACTTCAACTGGGACAAGACGGTGCGTGCCGTTGAGCTCGTGAAACGCGGTGAAGCCCAGATCGCCGTCACCGATCAACCGGACATGGCTTTGACCCACACACAGATCGCGTGGGACGGGATCGCCGTCATCGTGAACTTTGCCAACCCGATCAAAGAAGTGACCACCTCGCAGGTCAGAGCGTTGTTGACAGGACAAATTGCACGCTGGTCCGACCTGGACGGAGCAGATGCGAACGTCGACATTTTCCCCCGGGCATCTCAGGCGAACCTATCGACAGGCCTGGAATTCGCACTGGGCGTTCCCGGAAAACTCGCGGGCAAGGGCCGCCCCATCCGTAACGATCAACAGGCTCTCAGCGCCGTTTCCGGCCACGACACTGCGCTCACTTACCTCTCGTTAAACGCGGCATTAAGAGCCCAGGAGGATGGCATTCCGATTCGCATCCTCACGATCGATCAGGTGGAAGCGGGAGAACCGACCGTGGCCAACGGACAATACAAGCTTCGTCGTCCCGTTCTGTTGCTCACGGCAACCCGCGCCGATCCTGTAACCGCCGCCTTTCTGGCCTTTGCAGTCTCTCCTCAAGGACAGCAACTCGTGCGTTCCATGTTCGCCCCGGTTGGCTCTGCTGCTCCCCCTTCCACCATTCAGCACGCGGAGCAGCTCTCTCCTTCATCATAGGATCCGCCGCAGCTTTCATATCAATTTCTTCCTAGACAGGTTCGGCCAGGCCAGGTAAGATCCTAAAACGTTCTTAGAGGGTACTTATGGCAACTATCCTGGTCATCGACGACGAACAATCCATTCGAGGACTGCTCAAAGAAGTCCTCGAAAAAGCAGGGCACCGCGTACTTGAGGCCGGAGACGGGCGGGAAGGGCTTGCTCTGTATCAGAAGCAGCCGGTCGACCTTGTCATCATGGATTTGCTGATGCCGGACACGGACGGTCTGGAAGCCACCCTCCAGCTCACGCGTGAATACGTCGATGCGAAAATCATTGCCATGACAGGGGCCCAGGGAGACCGTAACTTCCTGGACGTGGCCAAGCTCTTCGGCGCCCGTCGTACCTTCGAAAAGCCTTTCGATCTCAACAAGCTTATCCAAGCCGTAAAAGAAGAACTCGCGACCTAGCGAACCCGACGGCTCCGTTCCGATCCCGACGCAATACCCCCTCATCAGCCGAACGCCAACTCCAACCAGCGCCTGACCCCGATTGATCACTGTTGTAACAGGTCAAACCGACAGGGAGATCAACGAAGGGCCTGACAAAATGAAGTAGAGGTTTTCTCCGCTGGCCTGCCGATTCCCCCGCTCTGCTCAGAACAAAACTCCCTACGCCTCACGACTATTCCCACCCCACCGGATCATAGCCCCGGTCTTCCAAACAGCGGCTGACGAATTGTTTATATGCCTCGCTGGGGGGTGATTTGCGGAAGAGCCCACGGAGAAATCCGGCGGTTGCGCCGCTGGCCGCGCCGATCATTGCCCCGCGTCCCGGGTGACCCACGACTGCCCCGCCCACCGCTCCCGCAGCCGAACCGACTGCGCCGCCACCAGCCGTATTGCCGGCAACCTGTCCCGTCTTCCCCTGACTCGGCTTTGCACCGGCCTCTTTGGCCAATGCCGAGCACTCGGCAATATCCTGCTCCACTCCGGTTTCACCGACCTGCTGAAAATGGGGATTCGGGTAAAGGATGGGTCTGGGCGCGGCACAGGCGGAGAAAAAGACCCCGATTAGAAGGAACGGAACTAGCTGTCGCATCGTAAGCATCTGAGTGAGAAGCGCGTGCGGCGTCACATTCGCTCGTCGAACGCGATTACCGCCCTCCGGCCAGCTCTTTCCGCACCAGCGCGCGCATCATCGCCGGATCGTTGTACGCCACCTCGCTCAGGGCATCCATCAAGTGCAGCCCCTTCGTCACCGCCAGCTCCCTGGCTTTGGTGTAGTTTTTCGAGCTGAATCTCGCCACGGCCGGTTGACCGTTGACAATCTGGCAGGCCAGCACCTCGCCATTCACTTCGAGGGTCCCGCCCTGCTCAACCAGGGTCTTCGCTTGGGTCGTCGTAATGCCGTGCAACTGGGCGAACTCTTCCAGCCCGCCGGTTTCCACCAGCCGTCCATCGGGCATGATGCAGAGTCGCTTGAAGTGCGGGGACCAGTCCTTGCGAAAATCGATGTACTTGATGTCTCCGCCTTTCGCCACGGCACGGTCCAACGTGCGGTAATCGATTCCCAGATTCTTCTGATCGAGCTTGGTCTTCAACTCTTCCGGCAACGTCCGGTGAAACACGAGTGCTGCGACCTCATCAAGCGGAATACCCCGCCCCCGGGCCAATTGCTCCGCCTCCGCAAACTGCATCAGGTCCAATGTCCAGGTCTGTTTGGGAACCGCTCCCGTCGGATCGATCCGGCAGGCAAATAAGCCGCGCGTCAGGATCCCGCCGACCTGCGGATAGACATAGACGCCCCCTTCGGTCAGCAGCTTGGTCATTGTCTCCAGGGGGACCTCGTAGCTTTCCGACAAGACCTTCGCATGCGCGGGCAGGTCCTCCGGAAGTGTCATGGCGCAGGCTGTCACATTGCCCGGCGCATCGAACTCGGAATAGTCCTCGATAATGTTATAGAGGACTGTGGGCTTCTGTTTCTCAGCTTTCTTCTTGATTTTAAACATGAGCTATTTCCATTTAAAGCATTGACATAGTGTAACTATACCTATCAAACAAGATGATGATAAGGAGGCAAGGTCATCAATCGTCCGTCTTCCACAGGACCACCGATTGTGAAGTGATAGAGCGATTGCAGATTCAGTCCCTTGATCGCCACAATCTCATGGACCGGGTCGTCGAAGAAACAACCGATCCCGGTCGCCCGCACTCCGGCTGCCTCTGCCTCCAGGTAGAGCACTTGCCCCAGCAGGCCTGATTCCCAGAACAAACGTGGATACCACCAGGCTCCCCCTGCGCGCAAGCGGCCTTCAAACTCCGCCAGCATACCGAACGAGAACGCGCTGTCTGCTGCAATTTCCTGATGACAACTCACCTGCGCGGCCAGATTTCTCGCATCGCCTTCGAGTAGCCAATAGAGCGGCAGATCGTCGGGGCATCCCGGCGCATTTGTCCAGGTCAGCTCGGAATTCATGGATTGCTGAATGAAGGTCAACTTCCTCGGGTCGCGAACCAGAAAATAGAGTCCCGGCTTCAGGCCATCCACTCGATGTACGAATATCAATAGGTGGATCGCCGGATCATAGGGCCAGACATCCCAGGGCATCGGCCGTTCCAACTGGGGATATTCCGACCGCGGCATCACGCGCTGCATCATGCGGAAGAACGTCGCCGCGGAAATCGAGGTTCTACCATCAAACGAGACAGCACTTCGTCGCTGACGAATAATCTGGCCGGCACTTGACCCGGCGTCACTCGTCATTCGTACGGCGTCGTTCGTGAGAGGCCTCAGAGCGGCAACCGACTGCTGTTCGACCGTACATTTCCAGCTCGCTTCTGCGACCTCATCAATAATGTCCCAATGCACACCATGTTCACTACTCAACCGACTAGCTTTCCCATGCCAAAGACCTTTTGAAAGCTGTTCGACCAGTGAATGTTCAAGATAAAGCGGGATCGTACCCTCTCCTTGCTCTCCCCCTTGCCCCTCGCCCCTCGTCCCTCGCCAGATGACGGATAAACAATCAGGATGTTCAGGCTCGACATCACGAAAATCCTCTGTACGATTCGTACCCAGCAGCAGAGCCACGGCGTTTTGATTCATGCCATCGAGCAGCGTCATATTCCAGCCCAGTGTCGCAGCTGCAATGCGCGCCGAACCGATCGCGTGGCCGACATCGTGGTTGCAGTACCGGAAAGCCCGCTCGCCATATTTCCAGGCTTCCCGCCAATGAACAGAGGTCAGGCCGAAGAGGAATGAACCGGGCGGAAATGGAGCCAGCAGACGAGTCAAGAGATCGGCGGGAAACTCCCCCCGCCACTCCAGGCCATGTTCCCTCGGAGCGTAATGATAGAGCCCCGGCTTCAGATCCAGCCCGTCGGTCTGCGGTAGCACCACATAACCCTCCGTCGGATGCAGATTGCCGGACGACGGATTACTCCGCAACGCCCATTCCGACTCACCTGCTTTCTTCCAGGCCGACAGAGCCAGGGCAAACTCAAAAAACCTGGAAACCGATCTCATGTTGATAGTCTGGCGGGAAACCCCACCCTGCTGGTAGATCGCATCATATGTCGGCGACAGCGGCTCCCCATCCGGCTTCAACAATGGCAGCCGAATCAGTTCCGCGCCCTCGAATCGCCGAAACGGGTCGGGTTGATTCGCCCAATCCAAATAACCGAGCGACCGGGCATAGCGATTGAAATGATGCTTCGTCTGAATGTGATAGCGGATAACCTGATCGATGGGATCGGTCGAGACAGATTCAGCTGCTGTAGCGAAAATTGGCTTCTCGGTGCTCATGGCAATGCTACCGGCAGTCTACAGAGCGGGAGGAAGGAAAGTAAACGCGGGATGAGGTCACACATCAACAAGGCATGACGCCGATAGGGCAATCAGTATAGACTTGTGCGTCGGTCATAAGGGGGAATCAGACATTCATTGGCCGACAATGTTGAACTTTTGTGCGTGCGACGTTACTTGGTAGCGAGTGCTCACATAGAATAATTTAGCGACAGGGACAAACCAAATGCAATTCGACGCAGCCCTAGCCGCACAAGCGGCGTTCAAAAAAGCTGAAGCTGAACTTGGCTCTGACTGGGACGCTGCCCTTGAGCTGGAGGATACCTTTTCCTCCAACGCCGGCGCGACGGCACGGGAAGCTTATGCGGGGCTGCTCGCACTCGCGCAACGTTATCCCAGCGCCCACTCCTTCCACGCCTTCTGCATCTACATCACCTGGCAGCAGGTAACGGAGGAAACCATTGCGCGCCACTTTCAGACAGGCATGAGACTCTGCGAGGCATATCTCGCCTCGCATGAAGCGAAAGACCAGCAGAGCATCGACTACGTGACACAGCTCTATGAATCCTTCAGGGCCGGATTGGGGCTCGAAGAAGAAGACGAAATTCAAGTCGAATTTCGAAAAGACACGCCGAAGGGCGGCGACTAGAGGAAGGCGTATCTCGTGAAGTGTCGTTCGTATCTCCTTTCAGGAATATCTGGATGATCCCGCGCTTCACGTTTCACGAGGAACGATTCACGAAGAAATGGCCGAGAACGACAAACACCGCGCGAGGATTTTCCTCCATCGTGGCGACCTGGTCCAGGCCCGTGCCGCCTGGGAGGAGGCAGTCGCCGATGACCGGACGGCTGACAACCATCGGGAACTCTCCGCCTCCCTCGGCAATCTCGGCAACACCTGTGCACTCATGCACGATTTCGAAACCGCCGAGCGATGCTACCGCGAAGTGCTGGCCATTCAACGAACGGAGCGCAATCAGCACGCCATTGCGCACACGCTGGTCAACCTGGGCAATCTCCACATCGGCGCCGACCATCCCGAGAAAGCCCGCCCCTACTATCTCGAAGCTCTGGATCTGCTGCGTGAGCTCAAAGACGATCGCGCCCTCGGCATTCTCTACAACAACCTGGCGCTGCAAGAAGCTCGCGAAGGGCGGTGGGACCAGGCAGTGACGTCATTCAAGCTGGCACTCGACTACCACCGGGCCGTCGGCAACGAAGAAGGTCTCGCGGTGACCTATAGCCAGCTCGGCAAGTGCTACCTCGATCACAGTGATCTGACCAGAGCCGAGCGTTGTCTCAACAACGCCTCGGAACACTACATCAAGCTCGGCAACGAGCCGGCCGAAGCGGCGGTGCTCCGGCTCCTGGCTACGTTGTATGACACCCGGAAGGATCCGGTATCGGCGCGACGATGCCTGGAGCGCGTAGTCTCCCTCGACCTGCATTACAAACTGCCTGAGTACCAAGCCGACTCGGCTTATCTCGCCAGGCTGAAACAATCCGGCTAGGTGCTGTACGCTCCTCCTCCGTTTCTCCTCCAAACAGCTGCTCTCTCCTGTCCAGCGTTCTTTCACTTTCCAACAAACCAAACCTGTGGATTTTCTGGACACCATCACAACCTCTGCTACCTTGGGACTGTCACGCCTGTGGCTGTGAGCTTCATCGAATACAGAACCGACAGGATACTGACATGGATAGCGCATGCCATTGCTCGTTCGCATCTTTACAGCACTGGTGCTCGGGTCGCTCATGAGCACGACCATCGCACAGGCCGCAGATGTCTCGCCCACCATTACCGTCGGCACTCAAGAAGTCGGACTTGCCGGCGGATACATGATCCCCCAGCGACTCACGGACGAACACGTGACCAACCAACAGGGCCCGGTCCTGATGCCCTCCTGGATGATCACCATCACCGATCCGGTCGGCAGCGGCTGGTATCGTGGCCAGGTTTCCATCGGGGCGGAGGTCGTCTACCTTCAGTTTCGCGAGCCGATTCTCACTCACGGCATCGGCTTCACTCCCAAAATCAAATACACCTTTGTGGGTCTCGACCATATTCGTCCCTACCTCGAGTTTGCCGGAGGCCCATTCTGGACCGACCTGGCCGGTAATATCCCTGAAGAATCCGTGGAGTTTAACTTCGTCCTGTCGGCAGGAATCGGCATCTCGTGGTTCATCACGCCCCAGACCTCCCTTAATGTCGGCTACCGGTTTCAACACATCTCAAACGCCGGGATCGAATATCCGAACTTGGGCTTGAACGCGAATCTGCCGTTCGGCGGGTTCTCATTCTACTTCTAAGGAGAGGGTCGCCATGACGCATCAACTCTTCCGCTGGACGCTCCTGGGACTTGTTGGATTGGCCGTCACGACTCCGGGCTGCAGTCGCTGGATCGACATCCTGCCCTCCTCGACAGTTCAGCAGGAATCCATCGCACGTTTGATCCCCGACGATGAACGGGTTCCGTTCGTCATGGACGGCTTCCGCCTCGCGCAGAATGGCGCACCCCAGAATCCATCAACTGATATGGAACGCCGCCTCTTGAACATCGTGCAGGAGACTCACCTGTTTTCAACCCTAGTCCCGCTTGGCAGGAATGCTTCGCCGCTTGGAGATAAAGTAGTGACCGCCCGCATCACGTTTGATGAAACGATCGACCCTCATCCGGGAGAATCAGCCTGGAAAGGGTTTATCATCGGCGCATCTATGTTTCTCCTCTCGCCGGTGATCGACCTGGACTACGACTATGCCACGCAGGCCAGCCTCGAACTCGAACGTTGGGACGGTCAGCTAAAACGGTATGAGGCGCGCTCGGCCGGTGCGGTGCACTATAAACTGTTCGGGGCTACGCCGATTATGATCGACGAACTCAAGGGGCGGGTCACGGAAGCCTGCCTCAACGATCTGATGGCACAACTCGTCCAGGACACCGACCTGTACATGGCCAGCAGCACCCCTGCGCCGGACTCACCGATTCGAACCATAACCGTGAAGGCGCGAAACCCTGTGGCCCCGCCGCCAGCTCATTCCATCCTCCCCGTCTCAACCGCACCGGCGCCCTAGCCTGCGTTCTTCATGCGGGTGTCTCCCGGCAACCTCGACGACCTGCGGCGTTACGCCGGCCGCACGCTGCACGAGATTTGACGGACAGGCTTCCCGGTCCCTTGCCTGAACTCCCATCTGGCCGATCCGGCTCCTCCGGTGCTATAGTGATGCTCGCGCACCGGAGAGGTACCTCGTGGATATCGACGCATTTCGCCAGATGGTCGCCAAGAATCCGAAAGGGTTCCTCGGCCGCTATGGCCTGGGAAAT
>DATIGF010000097.1:0-5715 GCA_035454865.1 Nitrospiraceae bacterium
CTCCCGCTGTTTTCGAGAGACGCTTGCTTTGTGTTCTTCCACCGTCAAGCAGCCTCAACATGTGTAACCGAAAGTGTAACCACAAACGCCGTTTTGGCCTTTTCCGCGAGCCAGAGCGCGCAACTCGGCGCAGCTATTTAACCTGGCCATTCTTCATATGAATCTGTTGCTTCTGGTGAGACTGAGGGAGGAGGAGAAAATGGTTCCGAACTAGTTTGTAAACCGCAGGTTGGAGGTTCGATTCCTCTCGCCAGCTCCACGAACACATCGAATCTCCAACCTTGGGGTATCGAAGGGGATGTGTCCCCTTCGTGGGGAGCGTGCGAGGGGGCTGGCCCTCTCCGCAGGAGCCGGTGAGGCAGGCTTCAGGGCCGACCCGGCGACGGTTGGAGGTTCGATTCCTCTCGCCAGCTCCATACCAAGCATGCTCGACCCGGAGCCCTCAGGACCTTTCTTGGCGACGGGATAAACGTCTCAAGCAGTCTTCTCGCTTCCCCCGACTAGCGACACCCTATCTCCATATCCCGATTGGGCCGCCGGATACATACCTGCGCCCGAACCAAAGAAAAAGGCCGCGCCTGTTGGGGCGCGGCCTTTATTGGTTTCTATCTCTGTCGCGGACGCTACCGCTCCGCCTCTGTCAGATTCGCCTCCGTCTCCAGTTCGTCCAATTCAGGGTCGGGTCTTCCCTTTGTCGTCGACGGATGGAGTCCATATTTTCTGAGCATCTTATAGAAGTCGGCGCGGTACCGGCCGGCGAACTGCGCGGCCCGAGAAATATTGCCGCCGGTCAGCTGGAGGACATTCTTTAAATAGGTCCGCTCGAATTCTTCTTTGGCCTCGGTAAGCGGCTTGAGCGGCGCATCGGGCGAGACACTGACCGACGGAAGCAAATCCGGCGTCAGCATATCCTGGCGCGACATGACGACAGCCTTCTCAACCGCGTTTTCCAATTCCCGCACATTGCCGGGCCAGGGATTGACCATCAGCCGGTGGAGCGCGGCGGGCGTGAACCCTTTCACTTCTTTGTTCGCACGTTTCACACTGAGCTTGAGGAAATGTTGCGCCAGCAGCGGGATGTCGTCGCGACGATCGCGCAGCGGCGGAATGAACAACGGGACCACCGAGATGCGATAGTACAGATCGTTGCGGAAGCTTCCGTTCTTGACCGCCTCTCCGAGATCTTTGTTCGTGGCAGCGATGATGCGGACATCCACCTTGGTCGAATTCTCCGATCCTACCTCTCGAATCTCGCGCTCCTGCACGGCGCGCAGCAGTTTGACCTGCATGGAGAGGGGCATTTCGCCGATCTCATCAAGAAAGAGCGTCCCTCCGTTGGCCATTTGGAACAGTCCGCGCTTGGGGCCATGAGCACTGGTGAACGCGCCTTTGACATGTCCAAAGAGTTCGCTTTCGAAAAGGGTCTCCGGGATGGCGGCGCAGTTCAGCGCGACAAATGGCCCTTTGGCGCGCCTGCTGTTGGTATGGATGACGCGCGCCATCACTTCCTTGCCGGTTCCCGTCTCCCCAAAGAGGAGAATGGTGGCGTCAGAATCGGCGACCTGGGCAATCTGCTGAAAAAGTCGTTGCATCGCAGGGCTTCGTGCAACCACATTTTCAAGACCATAGAGCTCTTTGACCAGCGATTTGAGTCGCTGAATCTCCCTGCTCATACGCTGCTGTGACAACGCTTTTTCGATGGTGGCTTTCAGTTCCTTGTCATCGAAAGGCTTGGTGAGATATCCGAATGCGCCGCGCTGCATGGCCTCGACGGCATTCGGGATACTTCCATGAGCTGTGAGAATGATGACCGGGAGACCGGGATGGATGCGCAACAGTTCCTCGGTCACATCGAGCCCGTCCTCGCCGCGAAGGCGGAGATCGGTAATCGCCAGATCAAACATTTTCTTCTTGGCTTCCCCGACCGCATCCTGCCCCGTGGTGCAGGATGTGACGGCAAACCCCATGGCAGACAGCCGCATTTTCAACAGGTGCAGCAACCCTTCGTCGTCGTCGACTACCAGTATGTTCTCTTGATCCATGTTGGTCCTTCTGATCGCCTTTCCTTCTTATGGTGTCGTGTCCGGAGCGGGAATCGGGATGGCCGTCGATGGTGGACGGATCGGACGCACCTTCTCGCGCATTTCTTGATCGATCCGTTTCAACGCTTCAAGCTGGGTGGAAAGTTCCTCGATTTTTCTGTCACGCTCCGCAAGTTGTTTTTGCAGGCTTTGGACCGCGGTCGGGTCAGAGGCCATCTTTCCCGACTCTCTTCTCGCTGACAAGACCTCGATCTTGTGATCTCGGTCGGCGAGTTCCCGCTGTAGCGCCTCAACCGTCAGCGAGTCGCCTTCCTTCAACGTGCGCAGTTGCTGGATAACCACTTCTCTGTCAAGCAAGTCCCGCACCAGACGGTCCGCGGTTTGCGCGAGTGATGTGTTGGTATCGGCTAGTGCAGGCCCTACAAGGACGGCTTCTGGCCAGGACCTCGCTCCGGGCGCAGCCCGCTCCTGCAATAGTTGAATCCAGGCCTTACTTGAGGCAGCTAATTGGCTCTTAGGAGCCACTGCTAAGACTTTACCGAAATATTTCTCCGCAACTTCGCGACTTTCGTAGAGCCCAAGCAGTGCCCGCGTGAAGTAGACATGATCGCAGGAACTGGTTTCGCTGCATTTCGATGCCAATTGGTCCTGTTTCTTTGCAAGAGATTGAAAAGTCTTGGATTCTCCTGCTTCCAACTGGAAGTATGGACGATTCGGGGGAGTTGACGAAGTCCAGGCCGCGCATCCTCCCAGGATGCTGCAGAGAATCGTAACATACAGGGCCAGTCTTCTCATGCTCCCCCCGCCCCACCCGGCTTGGTCAACCGTAGGATAAACCGTACAGTCGTTCCCTTGCTCATCTCACTTTCAATCCAGATTCTGCCCCCGTGGGCTTCGACGACTTTCTTCGCCAACGCGAGCCCCAGCCCGCTACCTGCAGAGGAATGTTTGGCTTTCGTGCGGCCCTGATAGAAACGTTCAAAGATATGCGGAAGATCTTCGGCAGCAATCCCCGGTCCGGTATCCGAGACCGCAACTTCGAGGACACCGGCTTTCGGGTCAGGTTTCATCTGGACTTTGACGACACCGCCTTCCGGACTGAACTTCAACGCATTCGACAGCAGGTTGTCGAGCACCTGCTCAATCCGCGGAGCGTCGGCTTTGACCCAGATCCGCTCGCCGCTATTTTCCATCAGCAGCTGGACATGTTTCGAATCAGCGAGGAGACGAACTTTATTGATGGAGATATCGGCGACTCGCTTGAGGTCGACGGGTACGATTCGATACTCCATCATACCTGCTTCCATCTTTGAAAGGTCAAGAATCGTCGAGATCAGATGGATGAGTCGCCGGCTGCTGTCCGCCATAATCCGGAGCGTCGTCCGTTGCTCCTGCATGAGGGGGCCGGGAATCTCATCCAGAAGCAAATGCGTCCCCTCCTGGATCGAGGCCATGGGTGTGCGTAATTCGTGGGAAACGTGGGCCAGGAACTCTGCCTTCATATCGTCAAGTTCCTGAAGTTTTGTGCCCATCCAGTTGACGGTGTCGACCAAGTCTTTCAATTCGGCTGGAGCCGTGATCTGAAGCGGCGTGCCGAAATTGCCCTGCCCGATTTGTTTGATATGACCCTGCAGTTCACGGAGCGGACGCAAGATCGTGTAGCTGGCGATACCGGCAAGCCCCAGCCCGAAGACCAGGGCCACCAGGACGAGTTGCTCCGTGACGGCTTCTGCCTGGGCGGCGCTGGCCCGTGACTCGCTCACTCCGACGCTCACCCGCGCCTCATGCAGGTCAATATAGCTTTGAATCGTGGACGACATTCGGTCCATAAGCGCATCGCGCCGGTTCTCGTACCCCGGTACGGCCGCGAGGGTTCTGTCGTTCACCTGTTGAAATTCATCATGAAACAACACCAATCGTTCCTGGAGCAGCCGACCGGTTTCCTGAAGGAGCCGAAGCCCCTGAGGCGAACTTTCCTGGCTGCGGAGATTTTGGAGGCTGCGCTGGAACTCCTCCACCTCCTCGTTGAAGTTCGTCAAGAATGCGCCGTCTTTGGTTGCCATGAATTTTTTTTCACTGTTGAGCTGGGCATAGAGGGAACCCAACAGGCGTTTGGCAGACTCCACCGCCGGATAGTGATAGGACGCCATTTCCGTGCTCATGGCCGTCAACTGTCTGAGTTGAAATAGCGCATAGAGATTCACACCACCCATGACCGCGATGATCACGAGGGAGGTTAGGACGAGCCGCCAGAAAATCGATAGCCGCACGAATCTAAGCCTCAACGATGAGCCGGAAAATGTACCCAAGAATGCAGGTGTAGGTAAACCCATACACTATTTCACTCCCAGCCTCAAGTAGATCGTCCCTATTCGGCGACCACGAAAATACCTTCTCTACGGCTGCAAGATAAGAATTAACCGTCAACGACGGCATTTCGTGAGTTGAATAAGGCTATTGCTTGGTCTCGAGCCGGCGGGCGAACAGCCGTTGTCTGCGAGAAGTTCCGTGAAGTAATGCAAAGAGGTGGCCGCGGAACAAGAGGATTGCCATGGCCACAGGGGGTGTGAGGAGCAGGAGGAGAAGCCATTGCACGTCCTGGTGGATGCCCGCGTAGGATAGCCACCCTCCCACCAGCGTGAAAGGCAGGATGAGAATTTGAAAGAAATCCAGACCGGCCCCGCGTCCCGCACGACTGGAGAGGGCGAAGAATTCCCGCAGGCCGCGTGGGGACAGGACGACCGGGAGGATCAACACGGCAAACGGCAGAAACCACTCAATCCAATGTTCCAGCACGAAGTCATACGAGGTTTTGAAGACGTCGATCGGCGAATCGTGCCGGACTTGGTAGATCACTTCCGGTGCGGGATTCAGCAGGATAAAGAGCAGGAGCAGAATGGCGGACGAAAGAAACTGACCGTACGGGTTGGCTTGCACACCCATATCCAGCGCCATCATTGGCAGCCAGAGCACGAATCCGACCCCGATGACGTCCCAGAAATAATGCCCGAAGCTTTCGGTTACATCGGTCAACCGGATCGTTCTCATCCCGCTCAATGATTGCTCGATCAGCCGGAGTGTTGCGCCGACCAGTAACGCATTGACGGCGCCCAGCAGAAAGCCCCCCACCATGCCCAAGGGGGCGGCAATCCTCGTCGCGCCGACGAACACGAGCGCGAACAGGATAAGCGCGGCTACAGTGACCCAACTCCGAGTCAGTGATCGCCATGTGGCGCGGAAAGCTTCCCGGTACACTTGAACTGCGGCTGAGACGAAATCGATCATATCGGTTGCGTACCCTAGTCGGGATCGTGGCTGAGGTCAAGGAGTGGGCCCGTCATCGGGATTCTTTGACATGGACCGCCGGGTTGACTTATTTCCCCTGATGCTTATTAGTTTCCCAACGGCAACTGAACTTGCAACTTCCCGGAGTGAACAGTCATGGACATGAATCGGATGACGGTCAAGCTGCAGGATGCATTACAGACAGCGTCGGCGCATGCCCAGCGTAGAAGCCATCAAGGGATTGATGTGGAGCATGTGCTGCTCGCGCTGCTCGATCAGGAAGGCGGAGCGACTCCGGCCCTGCTCGAGCGCGCGGGCGTGGCGTTGCCGGCCGTCCGGCAGGCCGTCGAGCAGGCTTTAGCGAAGCTGCCGCAAGTGCAGGGAAGCG
>DATIGF010000098.1:0-12938 GCA_035454865.1 Nitrospiraceae bacterium
CACGACGGAGGGAGACAACGTCTGAGCCGTAAGTGAATATGTGTGCTTGCTTGATGAGGGGAGCGGGACAAGGAAGCCAGATCGGCGAAGAAGCCGCTTCCTTGAGCTGCATCATGGAGGTTGTATGAAACAAGAGGATCCGAAGGCAATTCTTCAACAATATGGAGTCGGGCCCATCCAATTTACCGGTACAAATGACGCGCTCTATGAACGACATCTGACGTTCGACCACGTCGTTGATGTCAAGAAAGCCGATTTGCGTGAACAGTTTGATGCAGCGGCACATTCGATCCGCGATGTCATTTCACAACGCTGGCTCCGAACGGAAGACACCTATGCTCAGAAGAATCCCAAGCGGGTCTATTACCTGTCGATGGAATTTCTCCTCGGAAGGTCCTTCTCAAACAACATCGTTAATGCCTTGCTCTACCCCCTGGCGATGGAGGCCGCAAAAAAGAAAGGCCTCGACCCTCTCGCGCTGGTCGAAATGGAGCCGGATGCAGGCTTGGGGAACGGGGGCCTTGGAAGGCTGGCGGCCTGCTTTATTGATTCGATGGCGACGATGCAGCTTCCCGGCATGGGCTACGGGCTCCGTTACGAATACGGGATCTTCAAGCAAACGATCAAGGACGGCTGGCAATGCGAGCAGCCGGATAATTGGTTGCGGCGTCCCGATCCCTGGGAAGTGGTACGGCTGGAGGAAGCCGTGGAAGTGAAATTGGGCTGTTCGTTCGAACTGCGGGAAGGGGATGTGCGCGCGGTCCCAGGCCGGCCGGGCAGCCTTATCGGCATCCCGTTCGACCGTCCGGTCGTCGGGTACGGCGGCAAGACCATCAATACACTCCGGCTCTGGGCTGCGACAGTACCGAATTACTTCGACTTCCAGCGATTCAGCAGCGGTGACTTCGTGGCCGCATTGGCCGGGACACTCGGGGCTGAATCTCTGACGCGTGTGCTGTATCCCGACGACAGCACAATGCGGGGCCAGGGGTTACGGTTCTTGCAGGAATACTTCCTCGTGGCCTGCTCGTTGGGCGATCTCGTGCGGCGCTTCCGGCGCAGCAACACCGACTGGAACGCCCTTCCCGAGAAAGTCGCTATTCAGATGAACGACACGCACCCGACGATGGCCGTTCCAGAGCTCATGCGGATCCTCCTGGACGACGTGCAGCTCGGTTGGGACAAAGCGTGGGAACTTACGCAACGGACTCTGGCATACACAAATCACACCCTGCTGCCGGAGGCGCTGGAGAAATGGCCGCTCGAATGGTTCGAGATGATGCTGCCACGTCACCTTGAAATTATCCATGAGATCAACCGTCGCCTCCTCGACGCGGTCAGGACCCGCTTCCCGGGAGACGAGGGACGTATTGAGCGCGTCAGTCTTGTGGAAGAGGGACCCAGACGCAAAATCCGGATGGCCAATCTGGCGATTGTCGGCTCGCACAGCACCAACGGCGTGGCCGCTATTCACTCCGGGCTCCTGCGCTCCATGACGGTCAAGGACCTTGCGGAGCTCTATCCCGAGCGGTTTAATAACAAGACCAACGGCGTCACGCCGCGACGCTGGCTGTTGCTGGCGAACCCTGCTCTCTCCCAAACGATCACCGACGCGATCGGCGACGGATGGATTACTGATCTCAGCCAGCTGAGCAAGCTCAAGAAGCTGGCCGGGGATAAAGAATTCCGCGCGTCGTTCCTCAAGGCGAAGCGGGAAGCAAAATCGAATTTTGCCCAGTGGCTCAAAGCGACATCCGGCCAGACGGTTGATCCGGACTCGATCTTTGATTGTCAGGTCAAGCGCATCCACGAATACAAGCGGCAACTCCTGAATGCGTTGCGTGTCGTCGTGCTGTACAACCGGTTGCGGGAGGCTCCCAATCTCAAGATGGCCCCACGGACATTTTTCTTCGCCGGCAAGGCGGCACCGGCCTACCACTTGGCGAAAGTGATCATCAAGTTCATCAACAATCTGGCCGGCACCATCGACGGCGATCCGATCGTTCGCGGACGGCTCAAGGTCGTATTCCTGCCGGAATATTGCGTGTCGCTTGCAGAGCGGCTGATTCCGGCCGCGGATGTGTCGAACCAGATCTCAACGGCCGGTTATGAAGCCAGCGGTACGAGCAACATGAAGTTCATGATGAATGGCGCGCTCACGCTGGGGACGCGCGACGGCGCGACTATCGAAATGGCGGAAGAAGCGGGTGAGGAGAACTTCTTCCTGTTCGGCTTGACGGCGGATCAGGTGGCCGGCAACCGGGGCTGGTACAATCCGCGCTGGCACTATGAGAACGAGGCGGAGACCCGCGCGGCACTGGACCTGATTTTTTCCAACTACTTCAGCCGCAATGAACCGGGCGTCTTTGCCCCGCTCGAGCACGCGCTGCTATCAGGTGGAGACCATTACATGCACCTGGCTGACCTTACCTCCTATCTCGATGCCGACCGGCAGCTCTGCGACTTGTACGCCAATCCGAATGGATGGGCGCACAAGGCGATCTTGAATGTCGCCGGCTCCGGGAAGTTCTCCAGCGACCGCACGATTGCCGAGTACGCAGCCAATATTTGGAATGTGAAGCCGTGCCCGATCCCGTAACATCACGATGATCTGTCAGAGAGAAGGATTGAGACTCATGGCGATTTCACCCTTAGCAGGCAAGCCGGCTCCAAAGGAGATGTTGGTAAATCTGGCCAAGCTCGAAGGGGAGTATTACGCGTGCAAGCCGGACATGGGAGATCCCAACCAGTCGGTCGCTTTCGGCACGAGCGGGCATCGCGGATCGTCGCTTCGCGGTTCGTTCAACGAGGCGCACATTCTCGCCATTACGCAGGCCGTGTGCGACTACCGGCGCGGTCAGGGCACCGACGGCCCGCTCTACATGGGCAAGGACACGCACGCGTTGTCCGGACCGGCTCAGCGCACAGCGCTCGAAGTCCTGGCGGCGAATGACGTGAACACCGTCATCCAGCAGGACGACGGTGTCACGCCGACACCGTCAATCTCCCACGCCATCCTGGTCCATAATCGCGGTCGTCGTGATCATCTCGCCGATGGCATCGTGGTCACGCCGTCGCATAACCCTCCGGAGGACGGCGGCATCAAGTACAACCCGCCCAACGGCGGACCGGCCGATACCGATGTGACGAAATGGGTGCAGGATCGTGCGAATGCGTTGCTGCGGGAAGGCAACACCGGTGTCAAGCGCGTGCCTTTTGAGAAGGCGATCAAGACGCCGACCATACGGCAGGAAGATTTCGTTCTGCCGTATGTGCAGGATCTCCGGAACGTGATCGACATGGACGCCATCCGTAATGCCGGGCTTGTCTTGGGTGTGGACCCGCTGGGTGGTGCTGCCGTCCATTACTGGGAGCCCATCAACGAGGTCTATAAGCTGAACATCACCGTGGTGAACCCGAAGGTTGATCCGACCTTCTCGTTCATGACGGCCGATCACGACGGCAAGATCCGAATGGACTGTTCGAGTCCCTATGCGATGGCCAGCCTCGTCAGCCTGAAAGATCGGTTTCGCGTTGCCTTCGCCAACGACCCGGACTCAGACCGCCACGGGATCGTCACGCCGTCCGCCGGGCTGATGAATCCCAACCACTATCTCGCCGTCGCGATTCGCTATCTGCTCACGCATCGACCTCAGTGGCCTACCGGTGCGTTCGTCGGCAAAACCTTGGTGTCGAGCGGCATGATCGACCGTGTCGTGGCCAAACTTGGCCGCCGCCTGTGCGAAGTGCCGGTCGGTTTCAAGTGGTTTGTGCCAGGCCTCTTCGACGGCTCCTGCTGCTTTGGAGGCGAAGAGAGCGCCGGAGCAAGCTTTCTCCGTCACGACGGCACCGTGTGGACGACCGACAAGGATGGTCCGATCATGAACCTGCTCGCGGCCGAGATCACCGCTCGAACCGGCAAGGATCCGGGGGAGCACTACCACGAACTGACGGCTGAATTTGGAAGCCCGCTCTACACGCGCATCGATGCGGCGGCTACGCCCGAGCAGAAGGAAAGGCTGGGAAAGTTGTCGGCAGAAGCCGTTACGGCATCGACGCTCGCCGGCGACCAGATCACCGCAAAGCTGACCAAGGCGCCGGGCAACAACGCTTCAATCGGCGGACTGAAAGTGATGACCGCCAACGGCTGGTTCGCGGCACGGCCATCCGGCACCGAAAACATCTATAAGATTTATGCAGAGAGCTTTAAAGACGAGCATCACCTCAAAGCGATCGTGACGGAAGCCGAACGGATTGTGAATAATGCCCTGGCCGGGGGCGGGAGCGATAATCGTTAGGTTGCGCTCTTCGTATGTAGTTCGGACGGCGCGGCGCTCGTGCTCATGTTCGTTAAGCCTGCCATGGCTATACCGGCGCAACAGGTGTTTCTCGTCCGTCACGGCGAAACCGAGTGGAGTCTCAACGGACGACACACAGGGACCACCGATATCCCGCTGACGGAACACGGACGACAGGTGGCCAGACTCTGGCAGCCGATCCTGGCGAAGGAGTCGTTCTTGCTGGCCCTGACGAGTCCCATGCAGCGGGCCAGGGAGACCTGCCGGCTGGCAGGTCTCGGAGACGTGACGACTGTCGAGCCTGACCTGGTGGAATGGAATTACGGGCACTATGAGGGATTGACGACCGGCCAGATCCAAGCCACGGTCCCTGGCTGGCTGCTCTTTCGAGATGGATGCCCGGGCGGAGAACAGCCGGGAGAAATCGGTGCACGGGTCGATCGCGTGATTGCGAAAGTACGCGCCGTCGAGGGCGATGTCATATTGTTCGCCCATGGGCACGTGCTCAGAGTGCTCGCGGCTCGCTGGCTGGACCTCCCTCCTTCGAAAGGCCAACACTTTTTGCTTGATACGGCCACGCTGAACGTCTTGAGTTACTACCGGGGTTCTTCGGCGATCAAGCGATGGAACGCGCCGGTTCAGTTCTGAGCGCGAGGGCCCCGACGCGGCCGGGGAGAAGGAAGCAAATGAGAAACTACTGGAATGCCATGGAGGTGAGGCGATGACGACGGGTGCAGTTCCACTTACGCAAGGCCCTGCCTGGAACGCCCTTCGTGAGCATTACGAGGCGATCAAAGCTGTGCATATGCGGGATCTGTTTGCAAAAGATCCCGCGCGCGGCACCCGCTTGGTATGCGACGCGGAGGGGATCTATCTCGACTATTCGAAAAACCGCCTTACAGATGACACGGTGCGCCTGCTGCTCGACCTCGCCAACGCCGCCGGCTTGCGGGCCGGCATCGACGCGATGTTTCGCGGTGACAAGCTCAATGTGACGGAGAATCGCGCGGTCCTCCACGTCGCGCTGCGCGCCCCCGCTGGCGCCACCATTATAGTGGACGGCGATAACGTGGTGCCGAAGGTCCACGCGGTGATCGAGAAAATGGCCGGCTTCGCCAATCGCGTCCGCAGCGGCGAGTGGAAAGGTCATACCGGCAAGCGCATTCGCAATGTCGTGAACATCGGCATCGGGGGCTCGGACCTGGGGCCTGTCATGGCCTACGAGGCGCTGCGGGCGTACAGCGATCGCGCGCTGACCGTTCGTTTCGTCTCGAACGTTGATGCGACCGATGTTGCAGAGTCGACGCGGGACCTCGAGCCGGCGGAGACGCTGTTCATTGTCTGTTCGAAGACCTTCACCACGCAGGAGACTCTCGCGAACGCGCAGACCGCGCGTGCGTGGAGCCTCCGGGCGCTCAAGAGCGACAAAGCGGTGGCCCGCCACTTTGTGGCCGTATCCACGAACGCGGGTGAAGTCGCGAAGTTCGGGATCGATCCCGCCAACATGTTCGAATTTTGGGACTGGGTCGGAGGCCGCTACTCGCTGCCCTCGGCCATCGGCCTCTCGCTGATGGTCGCCATCGGGCCCGAACGGTTCCGCGAGATGCTGGCCGGGTACCATGCAATGGACGAGCATTTCCGAGCCGCCCCGTTCGATAAGAATCTACCCGTGCTGCTGGGGCTCATCGGACTCTGGTACGTGAATTTGTTCGGCACCGAGTCCCAGGCAATTCTGCCCTATGACCATTATCTCGGGCGGCTGAGCGCCTATCTGCAGCAGCTCGACATGGAGAGCAATGGGAAGCGTGTGGACCGGGATGGGAACGTGGTGAATTACCAGACTGGCCCGGTCATTTGGGGACAGCCGGGCACCAACGGCCAGCATGCGTACTATCAATTGATCCATCAGGGCACGCGGTTGATCCCGTGCGACTTCATCGGCTTCTGCCGGTCGCTCAATCCCATGGGGCAGCATCACGATCTGCTGGCATCCAATCTGTTCGCGCAGACGGAGGCACTGGCCTTCGGCAAAACGGCTGCGGAAGTAGAGGCTGAAGGAGCGCCTCCTCCCCTCGTACCGCACCGGACGTTTCCGGGCAACCGCCCGACGAATACCATCCTGATCGATCAACTGACGCCGGAGATGCTCGGGAAGTTGATCGCGCTCTACGAGCACAAAGTGTTCGTCCAGGGCATGATCTGGCGCATCAACTCGTTCGACCAGTGGGGGGTGGAATTGGGGAAGGTACTGGCCAAACGAATCACGCCGGAATTGACGAGCGGGACGGACCCCGATCTCCGGCACGACAGCTCGACGAACGCGTTGATCCGGCGATACCGCCGGTTTCGCCTGCCGGGCTGACACCTCGTTCGGCCAACCATTATATATAACCTGAGAGGCTTGCGATGACCCGCGAACAGCTCGATCAACTCTGCGTCAACACGATCCGCACCTTGTCCATGGATGCCATTCAGCAGGCCAACTCAGGCCATCCCGGGACACCCATGGCCATGGCCCCTGTGGCCTATTGCCTGTGGCAGCGATTTCTCCGTTTCGATCCGCAAGATCCGATCTGGCCTAACCGCGACCGTTTTGTCCTTTCCATCGGCCATGCCTCGATGCTGCTGTACTCCCTGCTTCATCTCACCGGGGTCAAGGCTGTGAGCAAGGATTACGAAACGCTCGGTGAACCGTCCGTGCCGTTGGATGCCATCAAGCATTTCCGCCAATGGGGCAGCCGATGCCCCGGTCATCCGGAGTACCACTGGACCTCCGGCGTCGAAACCACGACCGGCCCGCTCGGCCAGGGGATCGCGAACAGCGTGGGCATGGCCTTGGCCGGCCGCTGGATGGGCACCTATTTCAATCGGCCCGGCTTCGACGACCTGATCAATTTTAACGTCTATGCCTTGTGCGGGGACGGTGACATGATGGAAGGCATCTCTCACGAGGCGGCCTCGCTCGCCGGGCATCTGGGCCTCTCGAATCTGTGCTGGATCTACGACAACAACCATATCACGATCGAAGGGAACACCGCGCTGGCCTTCTCGGAAGACGTCGCGACACGGTTCATCGCCTACGGCTGGAACGTGACACGTGTCGGTGACGCGAACGACCTGGAAATACTCGAGCGGGCATTCCGGACCTTCCACAAAACAACGGATCGTCCCACACTGATCATTGTCGACAGCCACATCGCGTACGGAGCGCCGAACAAGCAGGACACCTCGGCTGCTCATGGCGAACCGCTCGGCGAAGAGGAAATCAGGCTGACCAAACGAAATTACGGTTGGCCGGAGGACGTCAAATTCCATATTCCCGACGGCGTGCCAGAGCACTTCCGCCAGGGGATCGGCGCTCGCGGCAAAACACTCCGCGACGCCTGGTTCGCACGCATCAAAGACTACAAGGTCAAGTATCCGGAGCTGGCCGATCAATTGTATCGGGTGCAGCACCGGCAGTTGCCGGAGGGCTGGGACAAGGATCTGCCGGTCTTTCCGGCGGATGCCAAGGGCATGGCGACGCGGGTCTCCTCGGGAAAGGTGTTGAACGAGGTGGCCAAGCTGGTGCCCTGGTTGATGGGCGGTTCGGCGGACCTCGGTCCCTCGGCGAAAACCCGTTTGACCTTCGAGGGAGCGGGCGATTTGTCGGCTGATAATCCGGCTGGCCGGAATCTCCACTTCGGGATCCGAGAGCATGCCATGGCTGCGATCCTGAACGGCATGGCTCTGATAAAAGTCCGGCCCTATGGGTCCGGCTTCCTGATTTTCAGCAACTATTCTCGAGGCGCAATCCGGCTCAGCGCGATCATGGAATTGCCGGTCATTCACATTTTCACGCACGACTCGATCGCGGTAGGGGAGGACGGGCCGACCCACCAGCCGATCGAACACATTGCATCATTGCGCGCGATGCCCGGTTTAATCGTGTTGCGGCCGGCTGATGCCAATGAAGTGGTGGAAGCCTGGCGCGTGATCATGAATTTGCAACATGAGCCGGTGGCGCTCATTCTGACCAGGCAGGACGTGCCGACTTTGGACCGGAACAAGTACGCGTCCGCCTCGGGCTTGGCGCAGGGAGCCTATATCCTGGCCGATAGCCCGGATGCAAAGCCCGATGTGATTCTCATCGGGAGCGGCAGCGAAGTCTCGCTCTGTGTGGCAGCCTACGAACAACTCAAGTCTGAAAGAAAGAAGGTCCGGGTCGTAAGTATGCCCTCGTGGGAACTGTTCGAGCAGCAGGACCAAGCCTATCGCGACAAGGTGCTGCCGCCGGCGGTGACGGCTCGCGTCGCCGTTGAACAGGCCTCAACGTTCGGCTGGGCACAGTATGTCGGCACGTCCGGAGCCATCATCGGCATGACGACGTTCGGGGCGTCGGCTCCACTGAAAGTGTTGCAGAAGGAATTCGGCTTCACCAAGGAGCATGTGATCGAAGCCGCCATGCAGCAGTTGAAGCAAGCGAGGTAGTCGATGCGCGTCGCCATCGGGTCCGATCACGCCGGGTTTGAAATGAAGGAGGCGCTGAGAGCGTATCTCGGGGCTCTGCAGTACGACGTGCTCGACGTGGGGACGCACAGTACGGCTCCGGTTGACTACCCTGACTACGCCGAGGCGGTCGCCATCGCCTTGCGTCGGGGAAAAGCCGATCGGGGCATCATGGTCTGCGGCAGCGGCGTGGGTGCCTCGATCGCCGCCAACAAAGTGCCGGGCATTCGCGCGGGACTCTGTCACGATACCTATTCTGCGCATCAGGGCGTGGAACATGATGACATGAATGTCTTGGTGCTGGGCGGACGCGTGATCGGCGTGGAGACGGCACGCGAACTGGTTCGTGCCTTCCTGGGAGCGCGGTTCAGCGGCGATGACCGGCATCTCAGGCGACTCACCAAAGTGATCGTCATGGAGAATCCGCTGAACGCACTGCAGAAATACGGGCAGTCGGTTTGGTTGGACTACATTCGCCGCAGTTTGATCACCAGCGGCGAGTTGCAAAGAATGATCGACGACGATGATGTGCGAGGGGTCACATCGAACCCGGCGATCTTCGAGAAGGCCATTGCCGGAAGCACGGATTATAAGGATGTCCTGACAGCGCCGGAGTCACGGAAGCTGGACGCCAAGACGTTGTATGAACGGATAGCCGTTCGCGATATTCAGGAGGCCGCCGACCTCCTGAGACCGCTGTATGACCAATCGAAGAGGCGCGATGGCTATGTGAGTCTGGAAGTTTCGCCGAAACTCGCGCGGGATACGCAAGGAACACTCGAGGAGGCCCGTCGACTGTGGAGCGGTGTCGCGCGACCGAACCTGATGATTAAAGTTCCCGCGACAGAGGAGGGCATTCCCGCGATCCGACAATTGATCGGTGAAGGCATCAACGTCAACGTAACGTTGCTCTTTTCGCAGGCGTTTTACGAAGAGGTGGTTGAGGCGTATCTGGCCGGGCTTGAGCGGTTTGCCGCGGGTCACGGTGACCTCAGCGGAATCGCCAGCGTAGCCAGTTTCTTTATCAGCCGCATCGACTCGGCGATCGACGGGCTTATCACCGCTCGCCTGAAGACCGTCACGAATGCCAGAGAGCAGGCGCTCCTTCGCAGCTTGACCGGCAAAGTCGCGATCGCCAACGCGAAGCTGACCTACCAGCGGTATCGCGAACTCTTCGGCAGCCAACGGTGGCGCGCACTGGCAGACCGGGGCGCACAAACCCAGCGCCTCCTGTGGGCCAGCACCGGCACCAAGGACCCCCATTATCGAGACGTGATCTATGTCGAGGAGCTCATCGGCCCTGACACGGTGAACACGATCCCGCCGGCGACGTTGGAGGGCTTCCGCGATCACGGGAAGCCTCGTGCCAGCTTGACCGAGGACGTGGATGGTGCCTTCGATACGATGGCCACGCTGGCCGGGACGGACATTTCGATGAAGGAGGTCACGGGCAAACTCTTGGTGCAAGGCGTGCAACTGTTCTCCGATGCCTTTGACAAGCTGCTCAGCGCGGTCGGCCGGCAGGGCAAGGATGTCGGGTCAGGCAAGATCAATCGCCAGACGTACAAGTTGCCCGAGTCTCTTGCCGCGGGACTGAAGGCTTCATTGGATGACTGGCGTGCCCGGGGCAAGGTTCGACAGCTTTGGGCGCGCGATGCCTCGCTGTGGACCGGAGCCGACGAAGGTCAATGGCTCGGCTGGCTCGGGATCACGAACGGGCAGTTGGCCCACATCGATCGCTTGAAGGCGATCTCGGAAAAGGCGAAAACCGGAGGATTCTCGCATGCCATGCTGCTCGGAATGGGCGGGTCGAGTCTGGGTCCTGAAGTCATGACCATGACCTTCGGGAACATCGCCGGCTATCCTCAACTCCACGTCCTCGACTCGACTGATCCGGCCCAAGTACGGGCTTTCGAGAACAAGGTGGATCTGGCGAAGACGCTCTTCATCGTCTCGAGCAAGTCAGGTACCACACTGGAGCCGAACATCTTCAAGCAGTATTTTTTCGAGCGAGTGAAGCAAGTCGTCGGCGAACAGGAAGCGGGGAACCGGTTCATTGCCATCACTGATCCCGGATCGAAAATGCAGAAGGTGGCCGAGAGCGACGGCTTCCGCCGTATTTTCTTCGGCCTGCCGAGCATCGTCGGGCGGTACTCGGTCCTCTCCGATTTCGGTCTGGTTCCTGCTGCCGCCATAGGCGTTGACGTACCAAAGTTTCTCGATCGGGCAGAGGAGATGGTGCAGGCCTGTATGCCGTCCGTCCCTGTCGAAGAAAATCCCGGCGTCGTGCTTGGTCTCATCCTCGGCACGGCGCATGACCACGGCCGCAATAAGTTGACCCTGATCACATCCCCGGGAATCGGTGACCTGGGCGCCTGGCTCGAACAGTTGATTGCGGAATCGACCGGCAAAGAAGGGAAAGGCATCATCCCGGTTGACCGGGAATCGGTGGCTGCTCCGACCTTGTACGGGAGCGACCGCCTCTTCGTGTATGTGCGGCTAGATGCAGCACCGGATCAGGGACAGGATGCCGCCGTTGAAGCGCTCGAGAATGCCGGCCATCCGGTCGTGCGCATTGCCGTCGATGAAATCTACGATCTCGGCGAAGAGTTCTTCCGCTGGGAGATCGCGACCGCCGTGGCGGGGTCCGTCATCGGCATTCACCCGTTCAACCAGCCGGACGTAGAAGCGAGCAAGGTGGCCACACGAAAACTGACCTCAGACTACGAGCAGACAGGCAAGCTGCCACCGGAGTCACCGTTTTTCGAGGAAGGCGGTCTCAAGCTCTTCACAGACGACAAGAATGCGACGGCGCTTGGAGCAGCGCCGGGAAAGAGCCCGTCACTCTCGGGCTATCTCAAGGTTCACCTTAACCGAATCAAGGCCGGCGATTACTTCGCCCTGTTGGCCTACCTTGAAATGAATGAGGCACACGGACGTATCTTGCAAGCGATGCGACATGCGGTGCGCGACAAGAAGCGGGTTGCGACCTGTCTCGGCTTCGGTCCGCGCTTCCTTCACTCGACCGGGCAGGTGTACAAGGGGGGACCGAACACGGGCCTGTTTCTGCAGATCACTTGCGACGACGCCGTGGACGTGCCGATTCCAGGCCAGAAGTACACGTTCGGCATCGTGAAGGCGGCACAGGCCCGCAGCGATTTTCAGGCCCTGGCAGAACGAGGCCGTCGGGTTTTACGAATCCATCTGGGCAAAGACGTACGAGCCGGGCTGGCTAAGCTGGAGGCAGGCATCAATCAGGCGTTGACATGACCATTGCACATTTGTATTTTCACTCGCCCCATTCGGGGCCGGCAGTGAACAGGGGAGAAAGTGGAAAAACAGAAGATAAACCAGAGGAAGCGCGAGCCGGTGTCAGCCTATGAACATATGCGTGCCAGTTCCTTGTCAGGTGAGAAAGGAGTTCTATGAAGACTGCTGAGCATCTCCGCCTCGAAGAAGCTCGCCAGAAGGAAAAGCTGTGGAAGAAGTGGGGCCCGTATCTGACCGAGCGTCAGTGGGGGACCGTCCGCGAGGACTATAGTCCGGGGGGTGACGCGTGGAATTTCTTCACCCACGATGACGCCCGCTCGCGCGCCTATCGCTGGGGCGAGGATGGGCTCGGGGGGATCTGCGACGAGAAGCAGGGAATCTGTTTTGCGCTCGCCCTTTGGAACGGGAAAGACCCGATCCTCAAGGAGCGTCTCTTCGGGCTCACCAATAGCGAAGGCAATCACGGCGAGGACGTCAAGGAATATTATTTCTACCTCGACAGTACGCCGACGCATTCCTACATGAAGTATCTCTACAAGTATCCGCAGGCGGCCTTCCCCTATGCCGATCTGGTGGAGACGAACCGCCGCCGGTCACGCAACGAAATGGAGTATGAACTGCTCGACACCGGCGTCTTCAAGGACGATCGCTATTTCGACGTCTTCGTGGAATATGCCAAGGAAGGCCCGGACGACATCCTGGTGCAGATCACCGCAGTGAACCGGGGCCCGGAGCAGGCCAAGCTCCACCTCTTGCCGACTCTGTGGTTCCGGAACGACTGGGCAAAATGGATTGCCGGACCTGCTCAGAAACCGACCCTTAAAAAGATCCAGGGACCAGCCGGCACGAGTGCAATAGCGGCGCAGCATCGTACGCTGGGCA
>DATIGF010000099.1:0-23633 GCA_035454865.1 Nitrospiraceae bacterium
TCCCGGCAATCCCAGGTCTAGGAGAATGGCCTGGGGTTGATGGAGACGGGCGGCACTGATGGCCTGCATACCATCGGCGGCCCAAACGGGATAGTAGCCATGGCCCTGTAAGATAGTCTTCAGCAGCTGCCAGCTATCGACCCCATCATCGATGATGAGAATTTTTGGTTTCATACGGGCCCCTTCCTTCGAGATCCTCGTTCAGGCCCACGGCCGCCAGATGCCCGCCACAGTCAGGAGCTGCCGGCTTTACCCTTTGAATCAAGCGTACCGGATTCACGGATTCCTGCTAGACGAAGAAGAGTTACTTCGGAAGGGGGGCCATTATGGAGTGCGCGTCCGAGCGGACAAAGGCTGGTATCGATCCCAGGAGCGACTCGGTGAGGATCGCCTGCGCTGAATCACACTCTGTCGCGGGGCGCGACCCCCTCTAACTCCTGCTGCACTGCTTCGAGCAAGTCCTTCACCGCGACGGGTTTCGGCAAGGTCCGGTGCGCGCCCAGGAGTTCGGCGGCGGCGCGAAAGTCGCGGATTCCTGTGCCGCCGGTCACCGCAATGATCTTTGTTTTCGCCTGGCTGCGCTGCAAGGTCATCGTCACTTCCAGACCATCCACGTCGGGCATCAGCAGGTCCGTGATCACCAGATCCACAGGCGCTCGTCTCAGCAGGCGGAGTCCCTCCCGCCCATTGCGCGCCTCAATGACCCAATACCCTGCTTCTACCAAGGCCTGGCGAAAGAACGCCCGGACCTGTTCTTCGTCGTCAATGATGAGAATAGAATGAATGGTGCACCTCGATGTCTATGTTGGCCATGGATCTCCCGGGGCAAGAGTCAGGAATCCACAGTACCTGAACGTCCCTTCCCGGGACACCTGGCGGATTCGCCAGGTCTTTTTTATCGAGGGTAGACTTTGATGTGACGGCCGTGCTGAGCCTGTTCAGTGAATCCCAAAGGGACGCTGCGGTGCTGCCGCCGCCCGGGCGACGAGCAGGCATGGAAGAGGTGCCTGCTCGCGCGTATGACCGGCCGGGAATCTGGAGGTGAGTACTTACTTTTCTGCCGCAATCGGCGGCATGTTGATGCCCACTCGCTCGAGGCCCATGATAACGGTCAAGGCGGTCGGGGAATGTTGGACGATTTCTTTCTGCACTTCGATCCGGCGAAGATCGACGAACTCCGGGGCGGTTAGGCCGAGTGATTCCCGGTAGGCCCGGTCGGCGATTCCGCGCTGTCTCTCGGCTTTTTCCCGCGACTCCTCCGCCTTCTGAAACTCCACCATCGTAATCTTGCGTTGTTCCTGGATGATGGTCTGGGTGGTCTGCTCCACCACGCCCTTGGGCGGCAGAATGCTTCCGACGACCACGCGATTCAGCCGCACGGGGATGCCCTGCTTCTCAATCAGCTTCGTCTGGACCTCTCGCGCAATGGCGTCCTGCAGCTTCGCCCTGGTGGTCGGGTCGGTGGTCAACTGGAAGAGCGGGTACTTCTGCACTTCTTCACGCACGAAAGTGCGAAACGCTTCTTTGGCGTTGTTGGCATACCAGTTCGGACCGTACTTGCTGATCAGTTCAGGGGAGCGTCCTTCGATCACATTGGCGATCAGGAAAGCATCGAAGGAGACCGGCGCATTCTCGGCAGAGATAATATCGAAATGTTCCGAGTACTGAATGGGCCGGACGTCGACATCAATCACTTTTGTCGTCGGCGCGACGACGACTCGACCCGTCTTGGAGGGTACGGGATCGACACCGCCATGTCCGAAGAAGAACGGCTGTTCGACCAATACCCCTTCGTGCCCCGCTTCAATCGCCACACACCCGACACCCGTCAGCACCATCGACAACGCACCCACAATTCCCCATACGCGACTCAATCCTACCTTCATAATCCCCTCCTCTCCCTCTCCATCGAAAAATAGTCCTGTCGAACGGCCGGCGGCCATTGTCTCGCGCAGACAACCATTGCAATACCTTACGAAGCGCCTAGACGGGATGTCAAACCAAGCGCTCATGAACTCCCGATGGATGCTGTGGAATGACGATGTGGGGAAAGCGGCTCTACGGAATGCGGCTTGTTAGCGGAGAAGTCGGCATCGGCGCGGAGAAACTAATGTGACACGCTAGAGTCTCAATCGATCGACTATCGAGTCGACAGCAGAGCGCTCCAGCAGGATGCTCACAAAAGCCGTTCAGCAAGGTCGCAGCAAGTGAAGGACCGACTCGTACCCTCCAGGGGGTGCGGAAGGATCTGCCCAAAGCGAGAACGCCGTTGGCGGGTTTTTTAGAATCCTGCTAGAAGATCCCGGCTTGTTTCTGTAGCCAGCGGACGTATTTCACGATCTGATCGACATCTTCCGGTGTCACGGCATCGATCTTCGGCATGTTGCCGAACTCCCAATGATGCGCCTGCACCCCAGTGGCCGCAGCCCGTTGAAAGGCGGCGTCGCCATGGTGATTGGGTTCATAGATCTTGTGCACGAGCGGCGGGCCCTGGCTGGTTCCCACCCCTCCAACCCCGTGGCAGGCTGAACAATTGGCTGTGAACTTCTGCTCGCCTCCCTGCAGTTCGGCAGGGACCGGCGCTGTCGCGCCTTTGGGCTTCGTTTCGCTCTGGCTACAAGCCGGCGCAGCGCCGAGCATGAGCACACACAGACTGATCCAGATCGTCCGTGGAGTCTTCATGAAGAACTCTTTCTTGACGGAGACTGATCGCTGGCTGCCGGCGGATGGCCGAATTGCTCGCGCAGCATCGCCTCTGTCCGCCGCAACGTCATCCGCCGATAGATCCTCGCCCCGATCGGCGCCAACACGATCAGGCCAATGGTGAGATACATGAAAAATTCTTCGGGCGACATCCTGTGTGCCCTATGCAGTAGCCACGTTTGGCTGGTTCATTTGGTTTGTCTGGTTTTTCTCGTTGATCTGGTTCGTCTGGTCTGCTGGTTCAACCAAACAAACGAAAGAAACCGTTTCACCCCGCTCAGGGTACCGCATATGGGATCGGATCCACAACTCCCGCTTTCGCAAACCCCTGCTTGCGAATGAGGCAGCTGTCGCACCGTCCACAGGCAACCGTGCCGACCGGATCGTAGCAACTGTGCGTGAGATGGAAGGGCACATTCAGTTTCACGCCGAGCTGAATGATTTCCGCTTTGGTCAGCGTCAGCAGCGGCGCCCGAACCTCGATCCGATTGCCTTCCGCTCCTGCTTTTGTCCCGGCCTGAACGGCCGCTTCAAACGCCCGGATAAACTCCGGCCGACAGTCCGGATAGCCCGAATAGTCGAGCACATTGGCGCCGAAATAAATTACAGATGCACCCAGCACTTCCGCGTGGGCGGCGGCAAGCGACAGAAAGATCAAATTTCTTCCGGGGACGTAGGTAATGGGGATGCCATGGCCACGGTCGAGCTCGGTGCGATTCTTCGGAACGGGGAGATCACCGGTGAGCGCGGATCCGCCCAGCGCCCGCAAATTGACGTCCACCACGAGATGCTGCTGAGCACCTAAGGCTGCCGCCACCTGACCGGCTCGTTCAACTTCAATTGCATGCCGTTGCTGATAGGCGATGGTCAGCAGATACAGGTCATACCCATCCTGCCGCGCCACGGCTGCCGTGACGGTGGAATCCAGTCCCCCGCTGGCGAGGACCACGGCTCGGTGAGAGGTCTGCATGCTCATAGCTGTGAATCGATCCGGGCTATCCTAGCGAACTGGACGGATAAACACGAGCCGGGGCGAGCGCCGGTTCAGACGACTCTGGGAATAGAAATAAGAGGTGGGATGGCGGGAAGAGAGCTCCGCCCGGGCGATCGAGGCTTAATCGCGCTCTTCTTCCCGCTCGATTTTTTCCAGCAACTCCGCGCGCGATTGGCACTCGACGCAAAGCTTGGCAAACGGCACGGCCTGCAGCCGCTTCTCGCTGATTTCCACGCCGCATTCGGCGCAAATCCCGTACGTGCCTTCGTGCAGGCGCGTGAGGGCTTCATCGATCGACTGCCGTCGGCGATTGCGCATCTCCATCAGGGAAATCCCCAGCTCACGCTCGAGATCCATCAACGCCTGGTCCCCGACATCGCGCGCAGATTCCAGACGCCGTTGCTGATCCTCCGTCAGAGACTGGCCCAAGCTGTCTTCGATCTCCTTGATAATCTCCTGCCGCTTGCCCATGAGCATCTTCTGGAGCACTTCCTGCCGCCGCTCCCGGGCTTCCCGCTCCTTCGCCGTCTCTTTGGGACGAACCGGTTCGGCCACAATGGCCGCCGCAGCCGGCTTCACTACCACTGCCGCAGCCGCCGGCCGTATCTTGCTCGGAGTTGAGGGAGCTGACTTGGACTTCGCCACAGGCTTTTTCTTGGCTTGAGTCTTAGCTGCCATAGAGTTTTCACTCCTTACGATAGCGATCGGGGAGCCGAAAAAAGTTCGGCATCTATATCACGGCAAGTACCGTTTGACAAGGGGTTGTGGGGAGATACTTCGAGGGCCCTAGGGATAGGTGATCGTCGAGTGAACTTCGTATCCGCCAAGTTTCTCGCGCCCGTTCAAACCCTTGAGCTCAACGAGAAAATCCAGTCCGACGATCTCTCCGCCGAGTTGGCGCACCAGATTGACCGTCGCTTCTGCGGTGCCACCTGTGGCCAGGAGGTCATCCACAATCAGCACCCGCTCCCCCATTCCGATCGCGTCGCGATGGATTGCCAGGGAATTCGACCCATACTCGAGGTTGTACTTTACTTCGTAACAATCGGCGGGAAGTTTTCCCGGCTTGCGCACCGGGACGAACCCCGCACCCAGACGCCCGGCCAATATTCCCGCAAAAATGAACCCACGAGACTCAATGCCCACCACTTTTGCCACACGCTGGCCCTGGTACCGACCCGTCAATTCGTCGGCCAGACTCCGGAGCGCGACGGGATTCTTGAGCAGCGTGGTGATGTCGTAAAACAGGATACCGGGCTTGGGAAAGTCCGGCACTTCGCGGATGAGCGATTGATAGTTGATCGCGGTCACGGAATTAGAGCAGATCCGCCTGGGTCATCGTTTTCCGCTCGATGGTGTTCCGAAGCCGAACCAGCGCCGCCATTTCAATCTGCCGCACCCGTTCACGGGTCAACCCCATCTCGCGGCCGATTTCTTCCAGCGTTTTCGCTTCGTCTCCATCGAGACCAAACCGCGACACAATAACAGTTTGCTCTTTCTCAGGCAACTCTTTTACCCAGGCCATCAGTTCCGTCCGGCGCCGCACCCCGTCGGCCGTCTCATCCGGCGAAAGGCACATGGGATCTTCGATCACGTCGCGCAGGAACGTATCCGTCCGGTCGTTGATCGGGCTATCGAGCGAGCAAGTGGTTCGGACCAGCTGCTTGAGATCCAGCACTTCCTCTTCAGACGTCTTCATCTTCGCGGCGACTTCCAGGGCCCTCGGTTCGCGCCCGAGTTCCTGCACCAGCTGTTCGACTTTGCCCAGATAGCGATTCAACCGCTCCACGACGTGCACGGGGAGACGCACGAGCTTCCCCTGATTGATGATTGCCCGTTCAATGTACTGCCGAATCCACCAGGACGCGTAGGTGCTGAACCGGAACCCGCGCTTATAGTTGAACTTCTCAACGGCTTTAATGAGCCCCAGATTGCCTTCCTCGACGATGTCGGAGAATGGAAACCCGCGGTTTATATAGCGCTTCCCGATGCTGATGACGAGCCGCAGGTTGGATTCGATCATCTGCTGACGGGCCTGCTCGTCACCGGCCATGACCAGCTTGCCGAGCTGCTGCTCTTGCTTGAATGTGAGCAGCGTCGACCGGCGGACTTCCCGAAGATAGCTTTTCAGGGTATCGAGGCCTTCAGACCGGCCCGATTCTTTCTCCACGCGATCCGGCACGCTCTCGTTCTCGGTATCGTCGACATCATCGACGGACTGTCTCCGGGCTTCCCCCATTTCGAGCTGCTCGTCGTCCTGTCGGCTCATGCGGTGTGATTCCTTCTTCTTGCTCCGCCTAATACCAGATACTGAAACCGGCAAATCGCCCGGTCGCCGCGCGCCATTCCGTTTCGATCTTCGTCACGTGCGCCGCGGGCGGGCCCGCCTTCAGTTCATGCAGCAGCGCTTCGATCACGGCTTTCTTGCCTTCGACATCCAGTTCGACCCGACCATCGTCGAGATTTCGAACTCCGCCGAGAAGCCCATGATGCCCCGCGACGCGGGCCGCAAAGGCGCGATACCCCACGCCCTGCACACGGCCGCTTACCATGATGTGCGCACGAACCGGCCGCTCAACCGCTGACTCACTCATCTGCCCTGTCACAGTCTTTCACGGGTCCGAAACCCGTGCGGAACATTCATGCTCACCGGATATTCTCACACCTCCCCAGACGCGTCACGCGTTTTGCACTTCTGCGCGAACAAATTGGGCGCAGGACCTTCCGTGAGTGATCTCGAGCCCGCATTGTGACAAACACCTACGATATGACGAAGCCTGTACAGTGAAAGAACACGGACTGCAGGGAGTTACCCGCGCGCATCAGATTCAACGAAACGAAGATGAGGGGACGGCGAATCAAGCTTGACCTGATGAAAAACTAACACTGGAGAGGTTCATCCGTGTGCGAGGTCACGAAAACGCGCACGCGCTACGTGCAAGCTTGATTTTGAACTGATGAAGATACCGGCGGATTTATCCCGTCGCCTCACGTGGAAGAACAGGCTCCGGGTCGAGCAAGCTTGGTTTGGTCGGGGCGAGAGGATTTGAACCTCCGACCCCTGCGTCCCGAACGCAGTGCGCTACCGGGCTGCGCTACGCCCCGACTTCAACTCAAGCGGGAGAAACGAAGATGTGATTGTCTTACAGGATGGGGGTGAAACGCAACCCGTGCGCCTCCGCCACGCCCTGGCAGGTGACCTGTCCGTCCTTCAAGTTGACCCCTTTGGCCAACCCGGGATCAGATCGAATCGCCCGATCCACACCATCAGAAGCGAGGCGCACTATATAAGGCAGCGTCGCATTGGTCAAGGCGAAAGTCGAAGTCCAGGGCACAATGCCCGGCATGTTCGCTACGCAATAATGGAGCACCCCATCGACCACATACACCGGATCAGAATGTGTCGTCGGCCTGGTCGTCTCGAAACACCCGCCTTGATCCACCGATACATCGACGATGACGGCCCCCCGTTTCATCCTCGAAACGACCGACCGCGGCACGATCTTCGGCGCCTTTGCTCCCGGCACCAGAACAGCCCCAATCACCAGATCCGCCTCACGCAGCGCCTGCTCGATCGCCGCCGGACTGGCCGCGCGCGTCACGATACGGCCTTGATAGAGATCGTCGAGATGCTGCAATCGGTCGAGATCGAGATTGATTACGGTGACCTGTGCCCCGAGCCCGACCGCAATTCTGGTCGCAGAAGTTCCGACGACTCCCGCCCCCAGCACGACGACTTTCCCCGATTCGACTCCCGGCACCCCGGCGAGCAGCACTCCGCGCCCGCCCTGCGTTTTTTCCAGGTAATGGGCCCCGACCTGCACGGACATTCGTCCCGCGATTTCACTCATCGGTTTGAGCATAGGCAGACTACCGTCTTTGGCATTGGTCGTCTCATACGCGATCGCCAGAATCCGGCGGTCGAGGAGCGCCTTCGTCAGATCCGGAAGTGAGGCCAGGTGCAGATAGGTGAAGAGGGCTTGCCCCGGGCGGAACAGAGGGCATTCTGACAGCAAGGGTTCCTTCACCTTCACGATCAACTCAGCCTTCGCAAACACCTCATCCTTTGAGGCCGCAATCGTTGCACCGGCTCGCCGGTACTCCTCGTCCGTGAACCCGCTTCCCTCACCTGCCGAGGATTCGACGCAGACCTCGTGCCCGGCCCGATGCAACACCGCGGCGCCGTCGGGCGTCAGACTCACACGATATTCGTGATCCTTGATTTCTTTGGGGACACCGATGATCATGCTCAACCCTCCGATTTCGAGCCGCGCAGCAGATGTTGTCATTATATAGGGAGCTCCGATAGATGGGGAGCTCAGAATGGATTCAACCCCGACGCAATCCCGGAGTGCGGCGGTGGACACCCTCAAGAACGCTGGTGTAAGATGCGCCCGCTTGAGTCGCGATGATTGCGGGAGGAGGCCTCCATGGACCTATCGAGCGGATCGTGCAACGCCTGTGGTGCCACCGGCACCGCGCTCATGAAATTTTCCCTGGGGAGAGACTTTTTTGGCCGTCCCTATGATCGCCTCTCGCCGTCATCCGACCTAAGCCCCAAGTGGTATTGCGAAACCTGCTCGATGCAGAAGAACCTGCAACGCGACTTTCGTGATATCCAAAGCGAATACGACAAGCTGACCGCCGGGCAAAGTTCTGAGCTCTCAAAGGGCGATGAGTTCCGCCGGGCCTCGCTGCGCCTGCGTGAAATTGCCACGCTCCTGAGTGCGGCGGGCGGACAGTCCCCCTTTCTTTCCAGCAGCGATGTCATGTTGCTCATGGAACGACTGAATACCGCCACCATGCCGGCCTAGAACAAGCCACATGCCTGGATTCAAACGACATATCTTTGTCTGCACGAATCAACGGAGCCCCGATGATCCCCGCGGAAGCTGCTCGAAGCTCGGCTCGGAGGCGCTGCACGCTCACTTCAAGCAAGAGTCGAAGCGGCTTAATCTGAAGGGCGTGGTGCGAGCGAACAAAGCCGGCTGCCTCGATCACTGTGCCGAAGGGCCCAGCGTGGTGATTTATCCCGAAGGCGTGTGGTATCAGGTGAAATCAATGGCCGACGTGACCGAAATTATGGAACGCCACGTCGTGAAGGGCGAAGTGGTGACCCGTCTGGTCATGCCCGATCATCCGGCGCCGGCGAAGCTTCCTCCGCTGAAATCATAAGGCAGCAAAACCCGATGAGCGTCGAAGAAAAATGGAAGGCCAACCAGGAAAAGGTGGCCTTCACGAAACAGTTTCCCGGGCTCACGCTCGATTGGCAGGCCTGCGCAGGAAAAACTGTCGCTGCGGTCATCCCGCTGACCGGCAAAGCGGGCGCCGCGGTGGTGGTCTTCACCGACGGCTCCTTTACGGTGGTTCCGCCGCTGACTCCCGAACCTTGGGAACTGGGCCAGGCCCTCGTCGATGCGCGTGCGCAACTTGAGCCGAAACACCGGGCTGCCTATGCGGAGTATGACCGGCTGGCGAAGAAAGATAAGGACGCCCTGAAGTCTGCCAGGCTGGAAAAGATCGTCGGCGCGATTCAGAATAATCTGGAGCAGATTCCGGAACTTAAAGATCGATTAAAAGAACTCGTCAAGGAGTGGAAGTGAGCAGTCTCCCGAATAAAAACATGTTCGAGATCTTCTCCCAAGGTCTCTTCGAAGGAGTCAAGCCTATGATGGTCATCCGCGATCACCTCGTCCGCCATCCCGACCGCTGCACCCACCAGGCTATTTGCGTCCCCATTTGCCCGACCAGCGCCTGGCTCTCAACACCCCCGTATAAGTTCGACCCCTCACGCTGCCTCGAAAGCTGCCGCCTGTGCCTCGATGCCTGCCCGTCCCAGGCGATTTTTGCCGTGTTTAAGAAGGGGGAGAAACTTTTGGAGCCTCAGAAAAAGTAAGAGGTCATCACGCCAACTGTTTCCGCAATCGCCCCCAATACGCCGTTCCCACGTAGCCGCAGGCGAAGGTGCCGGTCGTGAGCGCCATGATTTGATAGACCTTGCTGCGGGGAATCTTCACTTTCACGGCGGGATTCAGCAAGTCTGGAGAATTCAGCACCAGCTTCAGCGACTCGCCGGCGGAGAGAATCGGCCACATGCAGGACAGTCGCAGTCGCGTCTCGCACCTTGGGATCGACATCGTGTAGAGCCAGCCCCGGTCGAGATGCTCCGTGGCCATGCGCACGAGCCTGCTCAACACCGGCCGGAACCGCGGAAGATTCTCTTGATCCAGCAGATCCCGGGGCTTGAGCCCCTCTTCGGCGAGCATCGTCTCCGGTATGTAACACCGGCCCTTCTGCAGGTCATGCGCAAGGTCTTTGATAATGTTCGTCAGCTGCAGGCCTTTCCCAAATCTCACGCCGGTCTCTGACATCTCCCGCACATTCCATGTCGCGAGTGCCTTTCGATGGGCGCACATGAGATCCGTCCAGAACTCACCGACGCACCCGGCAACGTAGTACGTGTAGCGGTCCAGATCATCGAACTGCTTCAGCGCCGCGAGATCTTCGACGGAGTTCCCAGGAAAGACGGTCAGGTCCATCTCCATCCCCTGCGTCAGTGTCGTCATGAGCCGCTGCACCCGACGCCGGTCCTCCTGCGGGAACCCCAGGAAGAGCCGAAAGCAATCCTCCAGCCGTTCAAGCAGTACCCGCTCGGCTGAATTCTGCTGGAGCGGCCCGACGGCCCGCTGAATGTTCCGGATTTGCGCCCAGGCGATCTGATCGCTGACGAACTGTCCCTTGAACTGGCTGAGAAAATCCAGGCGGCGCGGATGATCGATCAAGTCCGTATCAGCAATCGTATCTGCGGCTCTGGCAAACAAATAGGCCAGGCTGACCTGATCACGCACATCCGCCGGCACCACGACTAACGTCGTGTAGAAGAGACGGGATACCCGCTTGAGGAGTTCGCGGAGCAGCTCGTGTTTGGAAGAGAGGATACGCGTGGCAGACCTGTTACTTTACTTCCAGCTTCCCTTCCATCCCTTTGTCGCGATGGCTGGGCATGGGCCAGAGACGTTTATCGCAGTAAATCGGAAAGGTGCCGGGCTGAACCGGCGTGAATGTAATGGTGACGGTCTTCCCGGCGCTGACATCTTGTTCGACCGAGAGACTCCCGGCCGGGTCTTTGATGATGAAGTTATGGGGCGTAATCGTGGTGACGCTGGTCAGCGTCAGTTCCACCGGCTTCCCGGCTTGGACTACCAGATGGCTGGGCGAATAGGAGTAGCTGTCCAGGATGACCGTAGCTCGTTGCACGCCGTCGGCCGCGACGGGAACGACAAACGGAGGAGCAGGCTGGGGGGCATCAGCAGCCAGTCCCATCGACACAGGGATGGCGATCAGTAATCCGACCGTACCGATTGCACTGAAATACCGCATGGCGCTCTCCTGAATGAGAATCTTCTAACAGGAAGATCGGGAACCGGTCAACTTTGCCTCACAGTTTCAGGTACTTCCGGAGTCTTGACCTTTGTCAACCAAGCCTTATTTGGACAACCGACCAACCGCATACTCGCAGCTGCATTTCGAGAGAGCGGTTTGTGTATAATCATGACAACTCTGCCACTCGCCTCGCACAGAAGGCGGGTGCTTGTCTCTTAAGGAGGATCTCGATGAAGTGGCTTAAGGGTATCGGGCTGTTCCTGATTGCAAACTTTCTGATCTATCTCACGCTTTCATTTACGGCCAATCTATTGATTAATACCGTGCTCCCGGCGTTCGGCATCGATGTGCGCGGCGCATTCAACCAGCAACTATTGGTCTGGTCGCTCGTCATCGGCTTCGGCGGCGCCTTCATCAGTTTGGCCTTTTCCAAGCAGATGGCCCGTGCGATGCTGAATTGCCAACAGATCACGCAACCCCGCTCTCATGCCGAGCAGGTGATCTACGGCTCGGTGCAGGAGATCGCACAACGCCTGCACATCACTATGCCGGAAGTCTGGATCTATGACTCGCCGGATCCGAATGCTTTCGCGACGGGGCCGACCAAAAACAATGCCATGGTGGCGGTCTCAACCGGCCTCCTCCAGAACCTGAGCGAGCAAGAAGTGAAAGGTGTGCTCGCCCACGAGATGGGCCATGTATTCAACGGCGACATGTTCACGACAACGGTGCTTGCCGGTTTGATGAATACGTTCGTGTATTACATCAGCAACTTTGTTTCTCAGATGATCGCGCAACCAGGCCAGGATCGGGAGGAAGGGTCGGCGGGCAATCCGATTCTTGCGATCGTCGTCTATTTCTTCCTGCAGATCGTGCTGTCGTTCTTGGCCATGATCGTCATCGGCTGGCACTCACGTCGACGTGAGTTCGCAGCGGATGCATTCTCGGCCAAGGTCTATGGCAAGGAGTCCATGATCGGCGCCCTGCGCGGGATCGACCGGTGGGTCAACCGGACAGAATTCCAGTACGCCTCACAGGATGCGCTGGCCACAATGAAGATCGCCGGCAATTCTTCCCGCTTCATGCACCTGTTTGCCACGCATCCGCCGATTGAAGCCCGGATTGCGGCGTTGGAACGACTGTAACTCCTCAGAGGGAGGCCGCTATGCAACGAGCGCTGTTGGGAATAACGCTGGGACTAGGTGTCCTCGCCGGATATGGGTCAACGCATCTTTTCGGCCTTGACTCTGCGCAGGCCGGACTGGAAGGACCGCTCATGGCCGCAAAAACAACGAGTCTGTACGATTTCACAATGGACGATATCGACGGGAAGCCCGTGAATCTCAGCCAGTACCGCGGGAAGGTCCTGCTGTTGGTCAATACTGCCAGCTTCTGCGGGAATACGCCGCAGTACTCGGACCTTCAGGCGATGTATGAGCAATACAACGAGAAGGGCTTTGAAATTCTGGCGTTCCCTGCCAACAACTTCGGCCAGCAGGAGCCCGGCTCCAATCAGGAGATCAAGAGTTTCTGCTTCACCAAATACAGCCTGACGTTTCCATTATTCAGCAAGATCAGCGTGAAGGGGTCGGACAAACACCCCCTCTACCAATACTTGACCGAGCAGAGCCCCTTCCCCGGTGAAGTGGAGTGGAACTTCCAGAAATATCTGGTGGATCGATCAGGCAATATCGTCGGACGTTTCCACCATCGCACAAAACCTTTGGCGCCTGAGATCGTCAAAGAGGTTGAGCGGGTGCTGGCAGCCAAATAGCGGTTTACGATCTTCTAAAAAAGGAAATGTGCCGGCGGTACTCCTGAATGGCTGCGCCTAGCGCCGCGCTTCCACGCGGGATGTTGGCATCGAGCGTATCTTCGATAACCGGATCGTCGATCTCCACATCATAGCGGTCTTGTATATTCGTCCTCACGGGGCCTCCGGTAATCTCCCGCGGCATGAAGATTTCTTTCCAGACTTCCTTTTCCACCAGGCAGACATCCCGGAACCGTTCATAGAGCAAGGTCAGCTTCTCTGGGTCGGTAATCTTGACACGCTCTCCCATCACCACGCCTCCGGTCTATTCATGGTTATGCCCCGCCCCCCCGCATTCGCCTCCCCCGCTTGACATGGTGGAAGGAGCGGGAATCCCGGTGATATTGAGGGGCGTCGGGTCCGGCGACGACTGGCCCACGGCCCCGACGCGGGCGGCAAACGAAGAGAACACTCGACGGATAGCCGCGCCGCACTCTCTGCAATGGCGTGAAGGTTCAGCCGACACCGGCTCGATGTATTCGAGCCGACGCGAGCACCCGGGCTGTTTCAAACAGTTCTCGGCGACATATTCGTAGATCGGCATGACGGCTGTCTTAGTCCGGACTCATCCAGCGGGGCGGCGGTTACTTCGACTGGCTGGGTTGTGTCGGTGGCGCGGTCTCGGCGATCGTGAAACGCATCATGCCCACTTGATTCACTGCATGAAACGGCTGTTGCCCCAGCGGCGCGATAAAAATCTTCGCCACATAATTTCCCAACGCCCATTTCTCACCCGACTTTTTCAACTCGAGATAGCCGTACCGTTCGTGCCCCGGCACCTCGAGCACGTCTTTCCCTACCGGCGTCTGACTCGGCTGTCCTCCGGGCTGTTCCAGAAACCACTGCACACCGAACTGCGCGGGATCTTCAAGCGGAGCCACCTCAAAGATGATGTAGACCGCCGGCGTTTCCGGCGTAAACACCGAGCCTGGCTCGATCGGTTTCAATCGCGGGTCCTGGGTGTACCACCCCTTTCGCCCGAAGGTGTCCCACTCCACCTCATATCCCTTGGCCATCTTGATCCAGGTAAAGAGCGACTGGGGAATCCCTTTCTTCTGCTCGTCAAACGAGGGACTCTGCGTCGCCCCGACTTCGGTGTTCTCCTGCTCTTTGGGCGCCAGGAGGTCTTTCGCATGCACTGACTGCGCTACGAGAGCCCCGACGCAGACGGCGCTCGCGAATATCCACATTCCCCAGAGTCTCGCCGGCGTACGATCCTTCCAGCTAGTCATGGCTTCATCGTATCGGGACTCGGCGCCGCCGGTCAACAATTGACCCCAATGAACCGATCGGTCCTTCTCGACCGTACCGGCTGTGGTAAAGTGCATTCGACCTTCCCGATAACAACACGCTGATATGATTGACCAACAAGCATCATCGCCCCGGCCCAAAGCCAACGACCCCGATGAGCACCAGGCGCCCGCAAGTGCGTTTCAGCACGGACCCGGGCGCCGATTCGGCATTCGCGACGGGCTCTTCCAAGCCGTTACTCAAGGCGGGGGGGAACAGTATCTGTCTGCCTTTGCCCTCCTCTTTCATGCCACACCGTTCCATGTGAGTATCCTGTCCGCGATGCCCCAACTCCTGGGAACGTGGGCTCAACTGGTATCTGTCAAAGTGTCGCATTGGTTCCCCAGCCGCAAGTCTCAGGTCTTCTGGGGTATCGTCGGTCAATCTGTGTCCTGGATTCCTATTTTGGCGCTGCCCTTGCTCTGGCCGCAGCTGGGAGCCTGGCTTCTGATTGCCGGCGTCGCCATGTATTTCACCTTCACCCATTTTACCGCTCCAGCCTGGAATGGCCTGATCACCGACCTGCTCCAGTCCAATGAACGAGGCATGTATTTCGCCCGACGGTCACGGGTGATGGCCATGACCAGCTTCCTCGCGCTTTGTCTCGGAGGAGCGCTGTTAAGTTTCTTCGAGCACCGGCAACTCCTCTGGGCGGGCTTTGCCGCCCTGTTTCTCACAGCCGGTCTGAGTCGTGGTGCAGCAGCCCTTTCCCTTATGAAGGTGGCCGATCTCCCTCTGCATGACCCGGGAGACAACCCGACCGGTTTTCGGACTTTTTTTCGAACCGGGGTCTCAAAGAACTTTCGCCAGTTTCTGTTGTTCTCCGGGCTCATGCACCTGGCGGTGCTGATTTCCGGTCCCTTCTTCGTGATTTACATGCTTCAGGATCTCCATCTCGCGTATTGGGAATATGGTACCTGGCTTGCCGCCGGCATCATCGGCCAATTTGTCACACTTCCGGCCTGGGGCCAGTTCGGCGATCGCTTCGGGAACAAAGCGCTGCTCAGATTCACCGGCCTGATCGTAGCGGTCCTGCCGATGCTGTATCTGTTCAGCACAGCCTGGCCGTTTCTCGTGTTGGTCAATTTCTTCGGAGGCGTGGTGTGGGCAGGACTCGGGCTCGGCTTGAACAACTATGTGTTCGACGCGGTACAGGCGACCGATCGGGCCAAAGCAGTTGCGGTCTCGAGTACGATCAACGCGATCGGATGGGCGATGGGAGCCCTGCTGGGGAGCTGGCTGATCGGTACCGTACCGGCCACCCTGCAGCTTGGAGCCTTGGATCTGCAACCTGCGTCCAACCTGCCGTTTATCTTCTTCCTCTCAGGGTTGCTCCGTCTGCTTGTCTCCGCAGTGTTACTCCGCACTTTTCACGAGCCACGTGAAGTAGAACATCGGGCCCACCATCGTCTGCTGTGGGAACTTCCGCTGCTGAAGCCACTGCGACAGTTCTCAGTCCGCCGCCTTACCGGGGCCGGTCGTTAGCGGGTCATCGACGGGTCGGCTGCTCGATTCTGTTCTTCCTGTTTCAACTTCTCGAAGCTCTTATCCGCATGGCTCCTGACCTGGTCCGGCGTCACCGTCGGCGCAGGCTTAGGCGGCTCGCTGGCGCAGCCGACAAGACTCACCAGCATTACTCCTAACATGCCGATCATCGCACCGATTTTTCTTCCACTACGCTGTGTCGTTCCCCCTGCCATGCGCAACCCTCCTCAGATAAAGATCGTCGGTCCGGCCTCGCGTCACTCCATCGCCCGCCCCAATTCTGCTACGGTCTGCATGATCCCCCGCTCGATGGCCTCCCGGCTCAACCGCTGATAGTCCATGCTATCCGTCAATGACCAGCCCCACGAGGGCGAGTCCTCGATCCGGGCCACGATCACACGATGGTACAGCACCTCGGCGCTTTCCACCCGGATCACTTTGCTCGTGACCGTCACCGGAGGCAAGTCACGGTGTGATCGCGCCCACATCCGATCCCGATTCGAGGGACCGTCGATCCGATAGATCAGGACGGTATCCACTCCGAGCACACGTCCGATTCGAATCGCGCTGTCGTCTCCCACCGCTCCGGCAAGTTGAAATCGATGTTCTGCCTGGACGATCGGCAAATGAAACCGATCGACGATCTTCAGGTCCGGTCGATACACCTTCAACTGGAAGGTTGCTCCCTCCAGACGGTTGTAGGCATCGGCCATGTCGGGACTCGTCGACTTTGGATACAACACCGCGATCCGCTGAACATCCCGTGGGATGAGAAGGGGGGACATCTGTGGCACGGCCGGCAGCGGGGGCACAGGAGGGACCGCCTGGCACCCCACGGCACTCATCAGCAATCCGGCGAAGAGGGCCGCTCGCATCAGCGACATAGCCGACCTCAGTCATGGGCGGAGGCGCAAGAGTCGCGCAATCTCTGTTCCCAGCCGAGTATCATACTCCCCGCCTTCTATGAATGCCATTGCGGCGGTTTCGTTGACTCACCGAAACCAGCAGAGTATGCTCCGCGCCATAGGCCCACTATCCACACCACGAGGCTTCCATGTCATTGCGCGACCGCCTAACTGAAGACCTTAAACTTGCCATGAAATCGCGAGATCAGCTTCGGATGGACGTCATCCGGATGATCAAGACTGCGGTGCTCAATAAAGAAATCGAGCTCAAGAAAGACCTGGATGACGCCGAATTGAGCCGGGTCATGACCACCCTCATCAAACAACGGCGGGAGTCCGTCGAGCAGTTTGAGAAAGCCCAGCGGACAGAACTGGCAGAGAAAGAACGCCAGGAAATCACCATCATCGAGGCCTACCTTCCCAAAGCCCTGTCCGCCCAGGAGTTGGAACAGATTGTCGTTGCGGTCGTCGCCGAAACCGGGGCCCGCTCTCTCAAGGAAATGGGAACGGTCATGAAGACCGTCATGGCCCGCCTCGCCGGCCAGTCCGTTGATGGCAAGCAGATCAGCGACCTGGTCAGATCCAAGCTCCAGTAATCGTCCTCCTGTCATTTGCTATACTTTGCAGTGCGGTGCGGCACCCCGTCGTTCCAGATTCAAGTGCACGTGACCTTTGAGGAAGATCTATGGCGATCTTAATCGTCGACGACTCCCCCGATCAGCATCTCCTGCTGCGGTCCATTCTCACGAAGGCCGGCCACATGGATATCGCAGCCGTCGATTCGGCGCACGCCGCCTTTGCGGCCTTGAACCTCGATGATCAGACAACTCCCACAAGAATCGAATTGATTCTCATGGATATCCTCATGCCGGGCATCGATGGCGTGGCTGCCTGCAGAACAATCAAACAGAAGGAACATCTTCGGGATATCCCGGTCATCATGGTGACAGCCAGGAATGATCTGGCCAATCTCAAGGAGGCCTTTGCCGCCGGCGCCATGGACTACATCAACAAACCCGTGAACGGCGTCGAACTCCTCGCACGCGTGACGTCGGCGCTGACGCTCAAGCGCGAAATGGATTGCCGCAAGGAACGGGAAATTGATCTGCGTCGCAGCTACGAGGAACTGCAGCGCGCCCTGAAAGAAGTGAAAGTGCTCCGTGGCTTGATACCCATCTGCGCCTCGTGCAAAAAAATTCGAAACGACGGCGGATTCTGGCAGCAGTTGGAAGAATATCTGGGCGAGCATTCCGAGGCTGAATTCAGTCACGGTCTCTGTCGGCCCTGTATCAAAAAGCTTTATCCTGGTGTTTACCAGGACTAGCTGTTACGATTTCTTCAATCTTAACTCCGCCAAGCGATTGAACTATGAGTATTCTCATCGTTGACGATTCTGCCGATGATCGCCTGCTGTTGCAGTCGATCCTGTCTGCCGCGGGCTACGAAGATATTCTCGCCGCAGACTCTGCCGCGACGGCATTCAAATGCCTCGGTCTCGATGGGGGCAAACAGGCCGCCGCTCGGGTCGACCTGATTCTCATGGACATTCTGATGCCGGAAATGAGCGGCATCGAAGCCTGCCGGCAGATCAAGGCCATCGACCGTTTCCGTGACACCCCGATCATAATGGTCACGGTCAAGACCGACCCCGTCGATTTGCAGCTGGCCTTTGCCGCCGGCGCCATGGACTACGTCGCCAAGCCGGTCAATAAGATCGAGCTGCTGACCAGGGTTCGCTCGGTCCTGCGTCTCGTACATGAAATCGACCGGCGGCGCGCGCGCGAACAGGAGCTGCTGGAGGTCATGCGGCAGTTGCAGGAAGCGAATCAGATGCTCCTCCGGTTGTCCTGTCTGGATGGCTTGACCGGCATCACCAATCGACGCCAGTTCGACGACTTCGTCGAACAGGAGTGGCGGCGGGCGGTGCGCGACTCGACCCCCGTGTCGCTCATCATGTTCGACATCGACCGATTCAAAAACTATAACGACTCTAAGGGCCACACCGCCGGCGATGAATGTCTGAAACAGGTGTCTGCCGCCATCTCCAGCGCGGTCAATCGTCCGGGCGATCTTGTCGCCCGCTACGGCGGAGACGAATTCGTGATCGTGCTCCCGGGCACCAGTGTCGACGGTGCTGCGCAGGTCGCGGAAAGTCTCCGCCGCCGGGTCGAATCGCTGGGCATCAGGCACTCAGACGGGGACATCGTCACGATCAGCGTCGGATACGCATGCATTGTTCCCAACCGACATGCCTCCCCGACTGATTTGATCAAGGCTGCGGACCAAGCCCTCTATCAGGCAAAACAGGAGGGCCGCAATCGAACAAAACCGGCCGGCCTTCTGTCCTTGGTCCAGGATTCTCACGACAGCTAGAGGCTGGTCCCCGGAGACGGCCCGTCGTTCACTTGTCACAAGGCCATGCCACGTCATTCACGCTTACCCCAGCGGAAACGGACCCCAGCATCCTCGTCTCGCACCTCTCCTCGCGCGAAAAGTGCACCCGGCAAGCGTACGCCCTCCCGCTCAACGCAGTCGAAGACGTCTCTAGGCCAGAACCCTGCCTTACTGCTTGAACGGTATCAGGAAACGCTCCGGCAACTGGCTCAGAGTGAAGCTCTGAACAGCGGCAAACTTCTTCACGCCTTCCAGGCCATCACCGAGGCCTGCTGCCATCTGTTGCAAGTGGAGCGAGCCAGCATCTGGCTTTTTACCGAAGACCGGACCTCCATCACGCTGATGGACCTCTTCGAAGCCGGTCCGCATCGTCACAGCGCTGAGATGGTTCTACGGTCTGCTCACTATCCTGTGTACTTCCAGTCACTCGCCCGTGAAGAGCGGGCCATCGCCGCCCACGACGCCCATAAGGACCCTCGAACCAAAGAGTTTGCCCGCAACTACCTAGGCCCCCTCAATATCGGAGCCATGCTGGATGCACCCATCAGGCAGAAAGGGAAGGTCGTCGGCGTCCTGTGTACGGAACATGTCGGGGGCCCGCGGCAATGGACCATCTACGAAGAACAGCTCACCAGTTCGCTGGCGACAACGGCCACGTTAGCCATGGAAGCGGCAGAACGACGCGAGGTGGAACAGGATCTTCGCATCGCGAAAGAGGCCGCCGAAGTGGCGAGCCGCGCAAAGAGTGAGTTCCTGGCCAGCATGAGTCACGAGATCCGGACGCCGATGAACGCAATCATCGGCATGGCCGATCTCCTGTGGGAGACACAGTTAACACCGGAACAGCGGAAGTACCTGCGGATTTTTCGCCGGGCCAGCAGCACCCTCTTGAACCTGATCAACGACATCCTGGACCTCTCGAAAGTCGAAGCCGGCCACCTGGAGCTCGAATCGATTGATTTCGACTTGAGCGAAGTCATCGATAAGGCCATTGAGATTTTGGCCATGCGAGCGAACGAGAAGGGACTGGAGCTCGCCTGCCATTTAGCTCCCAACGTTCCCAGTTTCCTGATCGGCGATCCGACGCGGCTGACTCAAATCTTAATCAATCTGATCGGCAACGCATTGAAGTTCACCGAAAAAGGTTCCGTCATTGTCATGGTGACCAACGATCCCGATGCGCGGACTCCGGGCACGATTCGATTCTCCGTGAGCGACACGGGCATCGGCATTCCCGCGGATAAACTGAATACGATTTTCGAAAGCTTCACCCAAGCGCACCCGTCGACCACGCGACAGTACGGAGGAACCGGACTCGGGCTCGCGATCTCGAAACATCTTGCGGAACGCATGAATGGACGGATCTGGGCGGAGAGTACGGTGGGGAAAGGCAGCATCTTCCATTGCTCGGTGGCGCTTCAGGTCCAATCTCAGCCAAGCGCGCAGAAACCCGTCTTGCACATCAACCTCGCCGGAATCAGAACGCTCGTCGTAGACGATCATCCGACCAATCTGCTTATTCTGCGGGAAACGCTAGGCGCGTGGGGAGCTCAGGTCGATGAAGCCGGCAGCGGTGCCGCCGCACTGAATGAACTCCAGCGCGCGGCAGAGCAAGGGACACCGTACCAACTGCTCCTTCTTGACTGTCGCATGCCGGACATCAACGGCTTTCAAGTCGCGGAGAGGCTGAAAGAGTCGTCACTGGGAAAGGGGCTGACCGTCATCATGCTCACATCGGACCACTGGGCCGACGACATCGCGCGCACGTACGATCTCGGCCTTGGAGGATACCTGGTTAAACCCATTCGACGATCCGACCTGTTTCAGACAATCGGCATCGCCTTGGGACGCACCAGGGGAATTCCGCCTGCGGCACCGGCAGAATCCGTGGATCCGGCGCCAACCACCCCGACCCGCGCATTGCGGGTGCTTCTTGTCGAAGACTCCCCAGACAACCAATTGCTGGTCCGATCCTATCTCAAGCAGACCGACCACCGGCTGGATGTGGCTGATCACGGCGCCATCGGGCTGGAGAAATTCAAGAACGGCCATTACGACATCATCTTGATGGATATGCATATGCCCGTAATGGACGGCTACACCGCTACGAGGGCCATCCGTAAGTGGGAACGAGACCACGATCTGCCGCCCACACAGATCATCGCGCTTACGGCATTGGCGCTCAAAGAAGAAACCGTCAAGATTTTCGAGTCCGGATGCAATACCCACATCACCAAACCCGTGAAGAAGACCACTCTGCTGGAGATTCTTCAGGCGTACAAAGGACACGCTGCCTAACCCATGCAGACCCCACATCCAGAATCGATGGACCGAATCACCGTGCGGATCGACCAGGATCTTGAAGACATCGTGCCGATTTTTCTGGCCAACCGACGGAAGGATCTTCAGAAACTCCGTGACGCACTGGTTGAGCATGACTTCGAAACCATTCGAGTGCTGGGCCATCGCATGAAAGGAGACGGGGGCGGCTACGGCTTCGACAGGATCACCGAGATCGGCGGGGTGATGGAACTCGCGGCGGCTCGACGCGATCACCCGGCCATCGAACGGCATACCACAGAGCTGGAAGATTTTCTCGCCCGAGTCACCATCGTCTATCGGTAGCGCATCGCTTTACTGCCAGGTAATTCTCAGGACCAAGCCCCATCGGATTCCCGTAAAGGACAGATCCCGCGCCCTTCAGCCGGCCCCGGAGGCAAAGCTGAAGGGGTGTTACCCATTGGCCCGGCTTCCATAGACTGATGCTCACCGGACGCCACGGGCGAAGTTGCTTTGCCAGAGTGAAACCAATCGCGCCATCCCGGGCGCCTGAATTCCTCTTTACAATTCCAATAGTTGCTTTTGAGACGACCCTGAAATTCACCATCTTCAGAACCGCCCCCTCAAGGGTTTTTCCCGCTTTTCCGACTCAGGTGCTAGTGGGTAACGTCGGTTCCTTAGGCCTCCCCCTTTAGTGGTGCCCCCAACAGGGAAGGCGGGTTTTGATTCAGGCTGGTATCCTTTTCATAACAGAGGGGGATCTTGATGACGTTCAAAGAGACCAAGGGAAGCATCGCCGACCGACGCGACGACACCGCGGACAAGGACCGACGGGGGCGGCGGATGGAACTATCCTGCCGCATCTTCTTCTTTGGCGAGGATGAATTTGAGGGAGAAGGCAGGTTACTCGATATTTCGACCAGCGGATGTAGAGTCTCGTCATCCGTTCCTGTGCAAAGGGGCGCCCTTCTGAAACTCTCGCTATTTCTCCCCGATCACAAATGGCCCTTGCGAGTGGAACAGGCTATCGTCCGGTGGGTCCACGGGCAGGAATTCGGCTTGGAATTTACCAGCATTCGTCTTGCACAGCGAGAACGACTCCGTGCCCTCTTGATGCAAGCAAAGCAATAATCCAGATCCTACAGTCGAACGGCGCCCTCTCATCCCAGCCCCGTCCCCTTCAGTCTTGATCGACACTCACCATTCCCGGTTTCCTTTTCATCCGCCTTTTGCTCAGGACACAGCGCTAAGGACGCGTGGCCTGCTGCAGAAACAGGAGGAAACGTGATCGCCCTCCATGCCTCAAGTGCTATGCAACTGAATATGACGGCTGAAGATTGAGCGACTATGCCGGATGGCTGGTGGAGGGGGAAATAATTTGGTGGAGGGCAGGGGAGTTGAACCCCCGACCCCTACGTTGCGAACGTAGTGCTCTCCCAACTGAGCTAGCCCCCCACCTGTCGGAACCGGACTCGCGAGCATGACACTCCGCAGGGTTTGCTGCGCACCAGCGCGCAGACTATATGCTGCAGAAAGAGAACGGGGAGGAAGAAACGCTCGCGGCCCCGTGATACGAATTATACACAATCACGCGGCCGGACTCTACCGGAAGTTCGTCACGGGAATCCGGCTAGGCAGAGCTGAGCAGCGCAACTCCGTCCGGCTTTCCTCCCTCAATAAACACCCGGCGGCCTTCAACACGCAACCTGCTTTCGGCGAACAGCCGCACGGCACGAGGGTAGATCTTGTGCTCCTGTTCCAGGATGCGAGCCGCCAATGTCTCCGGGGTATCCTGGTCCAGGATCGGCACCGCCGCCTGAAGAATGATGGGTCCTTCATCGACCCCTTCGGTGACGAAGTGGACTGTGCATCCGGCCAGCTTACAGCCCCATTCGATGGCCTTATTCTGCACATCCAGACCCGGAAACGACGGCAACAGCGACGGGTGAATGTTCATCATCCTGTTGGCATAGGCATTGACTAACACTGCTGTGACGATTTTCATGTAGCCCGCGAGGAGTACGAGTTCGGCATCATGCTGTCGAAGTGTTTCCAATAACTCGCGATCGTAGGCCTCACGACTATCGGGCAGGCCGGCGAACGGCTTCGGATCGACGAAGAGGTCCTTCAGACCGTGCCTCCGGGCCCGCTCAAGTGCCGGTGCCTCTTTCTTATTGCTGATCACGGCGACAATCCTGGCGTGAACCTGCCCCGCCTCAATCGCATCGATCACCGCTTGAAGATTCGACCCACGGCCTGACGCCAATACCGCGATACGAAGCGGGTCTTTTCGGCTAGCAGACTTTTGAGTACCCATTTGATCGCCTTCGAAATTCACAAATGAGATTCATCGAGGATGGCGTGACATCATCACGCAGGGTGTTTA
>DATIGF010000100.1:0-11468 GCA_035454865.1 Nitrospiraceae bacterium
GGACACCGCCCGGTGTATTCAACAGAATATGGCCAGATGACGCCTGCCGGCTTTCGGTGGTTTCTGCTCTGCGCCAGAGCCCTCCGGAGTCAGGAGGGAGCGGTAGTGGCGCATATCGACATTACGGAACGTCATGAAGCACAGCAGGCACTGTGTGAGCGGGAGCAGGAGGTACAGTTGCTCCTCGATGCACGCGAAGCACTGGCGCGCGATCTTCACGATGAGGTGATCCAACGGTTGTACGCGATCGGTCTCAATCTGACGGCGTGGCGGCGTCGGCACGGCGAGGTCGGGTCACCCTTGGCCTCTCGATTCGGCGAAGTGATTTTCGATGTCGATCAGGTGATCCGGCAAGTACGCCGGTATGTCGACGGGACACCACAGTCGCCGATCGAGGGCAAGGACCTTCCCCCGCAAGTGAGTACATTGATTGGATCCATGACCAAAGATACCGCGGTGTCCGCGGAGGTGATGATCGACCAGGCGACGGCTTCTCAGTTGGCCCCGGCACAGGTTCCACACGTCCTGGCGATGATCCGGGAAGCGGTCAGCAATACTCTCCAACATGCTGCCGCCGGGCGGGTCACGGTACGACTCAAGCAGGAGGGTGAGTCTGCACTCTTGGCTATTGATGACGATGGGAAGGGCTTTGACCCTGAGCACACGTCCACGGGCCGAGGGCGCGGGCTGGCGAATCTTCGGACCAGAGCGGAGATCGTCAAAGGGTCCGCCACGGTGTCGTCGGTGGTGGGGCGAGGCACCTGTATTCGTGTTCAGATCCCGCTGGAGGTAGGCTGTGAAGCTCGCTAATCCCAGGGTTACACGAATTGTTATTGTGGATGATCATCAACTGGTGCGAACGGGATTGCGAAGCGTTCTCGAATGCGAACCTGATTTCGAGGTGGTCGGGGAGGCGGGCACTGCGGCGGATGCGGTCCAGGCGATCTGCAAGCTCCGTCCGGAGGTGGTATTGCTGGACATTCGTCTGCCGGACCGAAGCGGACTCGAGGTTTGCCGGGACATTCGCAGCCGCTGTCCGAACGCACGGGTCGTGATGCTCACATCGGTAGGAACGGGGGAAGCGGCGGAACAAACGGTTCTCGCCGGGGCCAGCAGCTTTCTCTTAAAAGAAAACAGCAATGCCGATCTCGTGAAGGCCGTTCGTGCTGTTGCCGGGGGGCACACGGTGCCGAGCTCGAACTCGAACGGCCAGGCGTCTGGGCGCTTTCGGACGGTCGCCCCCCGCCCGCTGAGTTCGACGCCGGCCGGGCTCACGGCTCAAGAGCAACGCGTGCTTGCCATCCTGGCGGAGGGCAAGACAAACAAGATGATCGCACAGGATCTCGGGCTGAGTGAAAAGACCGTGCGTAATCATGTCTATAATCTCTTTCAGAAACTAGGTGTGTCGACCCGCTCGGAAGCCACCGCTCGATATTTCCGAACCTTATCGAGCCCCACCGTATAGGCCGGTCATCGCCGACCTGCAGTCGTTCTTCACTCTTTCGCGTGCACCGGCCTTGACAGGTCCGAGGTGGCTTCGTACTCTCCACGCGGGCTTGGTCGTACATAGCTGAAAAAGGAGGATAGTTCGATGCAAAACAGTCATAAGATTTCCTGCGCGATGAGTATGGCGTTGTTGATGACGGGATTGGCACTGCCGGTGTCCGCCGACGAACTGCCTAAAGAATCCGTGTTGCCCCTGGGGATGGCGAGCAAGGCCGCCCAGGCTGCAATTGATTCCTGCAAGAAGGACGGCTATCGCGTGAGTGCTTCGGTGGTGGATCGCGCCGGCATCCTCCGAGCCATGGGACGGGCCGACGGGGCGGGGCCGCATACCGTCGAGAGTAGCCGGAAGAAAGCCTATACCGCAGCAAGCGTGCGCCGACCGACGACGGAGTTAGCCGATCTCATCACCAAGGTTCCTACACTTCAAGCCTTGCGCGACATGAGCGACAGCATATTGATGTTGGGCGGGGGGCTCCCGATCGAGATCGGCGGTGAGGTGGTGGGTGGAATCGGTGTGGGCGGAGCTCCCGGGTCCCATCTCGATGATGCCTGTGCGCAGGCCGGTCTTGATGCCATTGGCGCGGTGCCAAAGGTGTCGGCACCCAAGTGAGGGATCTCCGTTTCCGCGCGGCCATCGGATGCGTGTCGGTGCTCTGCGGCGCCTGCAACAGTGGCGCGCCGGAACCCGTCTCCATGAACATTACGGCGGCGAATCTTCGCCTGAGTATCGTGCGTACGGCGACGGACCCCTTCCTCCCCCGGTACAGTCTGACATTGACGGTTGAGGGGGAGGGGGGGTGCTCGTCTTCAACGGACCTGTTCCCCGACACGGGATATGCCGGTCGGCGGAACATCTATCTGGCGTCGAAGGGGATGGTTTATGTGGTCGGACAGTTTGATGCGCGGGTAATTGATTCCCGCAGTTGCCGAACGACCCTGTCAGAGTTCCGCCATCTGGATCGCGAGGTTGTGTTTATCGGCAGTTTTGATGAGGACGGAGAACATCACTGGAGGTACTTCTCCGCCTCAGAACGTCCAGAACGAACGCTTGCGTCGCGCTGACACGTCCCGGGGCCGATCAGATATTCGACGGGCGGGTTTTCGGACGCGCGGCGCAGTGAAGTCGTGCCTGGTCTTCGTACGGGCGAAGCCGGGAGCAGGCGAGTGCGGGAGTTGTCTGAGCAGAGCTTCTCTGCTCGCGATCTCTTGGAATCGAGTTTCTTGGAGCATGCCTCGCGCCATGCATCAACCGATCATCGGCTATCATCAAGATGAGTATGGCGATTGGGTGGCAGATCTGGCCTGCGGTCACGGGCAACATGTGCGGCACCAGCCGCCGTTTACAAGTCGTTCCTGGGTGCTGACGGAGGCAGGTCGACAACAGCATCTGGGAACAAGTCTGAGCTGTAAGAAATGCGAGGAGCTTCCTCTCCCCCTCCCCTGAACCTAGAAAGTCTTTCCTGACCCGCGTCGTCTGTCTACGACCCCTCCAAAACCCTCGATTGTCTTGGTCGGTCACATCCCAGGTGGTACCTTTCTGGGTGAACGGATTTCTCATGGTTCGGGGGAAGAAATGGGAGAGGAGGGAATAGAATCATGCCAACCGCCACGATAGCAGCGCCGCCCGCAGCAGATCGTCGAGCAGGGTTTTTCGTCCATCGGGTTCAAAAAGGCTATGCGGTCTGGATTGGATTGATTTTGTTTCTGTATTCCGCGTTGTTCTTCACCCTTGCCTTCTATGGACCTCATCTCAAGCCCATGCTGACACTGTACGGCGAAAGCCCATTGGAAGAGCGGCAAGCAGCGGCGGCTGAGATGTTGATGCTGAGTGAAACCGTGTGGGTAGCCGTGCCGGTCCTCTTCTTCGGAGCGGTGATCTTCAGCCTTGTGCTGACCCGGCGTGTGGCCGGTCCGCTCTACCGGCTGGATGAATGCGTACAAAAGTGGGCCAAGGGTTATCTGTCATGGAGGGTGGGGTTTCGCGCCAGCGATCGATTGGACGACTTGGCAGGGACGGCCAATCGCGCAATGGAAAATATTGAACGGTCATTTGCCCGGATTCAACAAAACAACCAGGCGATTCAGGCGGCCCTGTCCAAAATGGAAGCGCAGGGTCCCCCGGGTCTGATGGAGGCGCGGCAGGCCACCGAAGACATTGCCGCCGTGTTGACACAGTTTGAGTTCAAGCAGACGGTATGAGCGGAAGTGCGGCGCCGATGGCTCGTAGCGGCAGAGGGGAGGAGGGGTTTACGCTGATCGAACTGATGGCCGTGGTCGCCATCATCGGGATTCTTGCGGCTTTTGCGATGCTGTCGTACCGGCACTTTACCGATAAGGCCAAAGCGGTGGAGGCGGAAGTGGCGTTGGCCGAAGTCGATCGGCTCGAGATGTTGCATCATGCCAACCATGGGGCATATTCCGCCGACCTCAACGCGATCGGGTTCTCACTGACTTCTGCGCTCAAATTTCACAGGGTCGAAGTACGACTGCAAAACGGGGGCACTTCATTCCAGGCGATGGCCCTGCCCCTGGCTCGCGCTGAGAAGCCGCTGGCGCTCGTCCTGACGCGCTCGCCGGATGGCCAGGTCGGTCTCATGAAAGCCGATCCCGTCACGCTTGCGAAGGCCGGGGGTGCCATGAATGGCAGCGGAGATTCAGTCGCAGCAACGGGGGGAGCAGGCGGGACGACCCCGGGCTCCGGCGGTGACCAACCCAAGCCCAGTTGCAAACAAGGCGGAGATGCTACTTTGGCGGCGGATGGGCTGCTGGATATGAACTTCTGTTTCAACAGCAGTCCTTCCGGAGGCAGGTAGGTGGAGTATGTGTGCGTCGTTTCGCCCGCTTGCTACGTCTCGCGTATCAGTTGAACGTCTCCGGGAACTTCCACAGACATGCCCAGGCCGGGGGCACTCCACGGCTGGAGTTGAGGTCCTTCGTATCTGTACCCCCCCTGAATTGGATCAGTTGCGAGCAGCAGTGGGGTATCCAGGTCCAACACGTCAAAGCCCTTCATGCCCAGCACCAGGCCGAATGAACAGCCCATCGCGATTCTTGCTTCAACCATTCCGCCGATCATGAGCTTCAGTCCTGATCTGAGGGTGAACGAGGCGATATCTGCCGCTTCCAGTACACCCGTCTTCATGATTTTGATGTTGATGTAGTCCGCTGCACCGCGCTCGACGACCTGCTGCGCATCCTTCAACGACCGCACCGATTCATCGGCCGCGACCGGGATGCCGGTCTGCTGTCGAATGGCTGCCATGCTGTCCAAATCCTCGCGCCGCACCGGTTGCTCCAGGAGCGCGAATGTTCCGCCGGAACGGCGGACCCCGTTCACAAATGCGAGGCATTCGCCTCTGGTGAATCCCTGATTCGCATCGCCGATGAACGACACGCCCGGAAGGGCCTTGTGTACCGCCGCCACCCGCTGAATGTCCCGTTCAACATCCTTCCCGACTTTCATTTTGAACAGGCGAAATCCTTTCCCGTGCCAGCCACGCGCCAGGGCTAGGGTGTCGTCCAATGACGCAATCGGGATTGTAATGTCGGTCTCGCGCGGACGCACATCGGCGTCGCCCCACAGTCGCCACATCGGCATTTGAGCGGTCCGGCAGTAAGCGTCGAGCAAGGCGGTTTCAAGGCCGCAGCGTGCGGCCGGATGTCGCGGAGACAGGTCGAGCATCTGCCGGGCCAGCGCGCGGAAGTTCTGAACCGGTTGTCCGATGAGTGAGGGTGCCAGGTGAGCGATCGCGTCGAGGCAGGACTCCCGCTCTTCGCCGCCGACCTCCGGAAACGGCGCCGCCTCCCCATATCCCCGGGTGCCGTCGCTGAGGGTCATGCGCAGGAAAATATTCTCCGCGACCAGGCGCGCGCCTGTGGCCACGACAAACGGGTCCTTGATGGGGATGTCGATCGGCCAAAATTCCACCGAGGTGATTGTGAGGGAGTGCCTGTCCATTGTGTTCGACGCTAGTAGAACGTATACACCAATAAGGCGTTGCACTGGAATCGCATGTAGACGCTCGTGATCTGTGTGTAATCAGCCATGATCTTGAAGAGCCATGGTTTCGAGAGTCGGGTTGTATAGGTTGCATGTGCGTCGCCGCCGACGCGGAACGCCGAAGCTTTCGTGGCTTCGTCGATGTACTGCAGGGCCGGACCGGCTGTGAAGGCCAAGTCCTGCTTTTCGTCGATCGTGTAGGTGGCGGCGAGCCGGGGAATCTGGTTCACGAAGACTTGCGGACTGAAATAGCCCCCAGCGAGCGGTTCTGTTGGACCGGGGATGAACCCGCCCTGGTTTTCTCCATAATGGTCGAGATAGAAGATGTACTCCCCAAAAAAATCCCAGTTGCCCGTCTGCCCCAGGCGCATCGACCCCTTCATTGACAGGCCGACTTGATCGTTGGCGCTCAGGGATTCCGCCGTCACCCATCCGACAAATGGGGTGATATCCAGGTGGACCGAGCCGACGTCGAACGCCACGTCGGTGTAGAAGAGAGTCGATCGTGCGAGGCCGACCAGCTGGCCGCTGGTTCGCGATCCGATGAGCGAGGCAAACGAATCATAGCGAAACTCGCGTTTCACACCAGGGCGGATCGAGAGTGACGGGCCTTCATAGACATACTCAAACTTGTATTGAAACCCGTCACCCACCGGGGCATCGTGGTATTCGAGCAGCAGGTCGAAGCGGTGCGCAGGACTGATCCGCAGTTGGTTGCCAAACGACAAATATCCGCCTGCGCGGTTCTCCGGGGAACTCCAGAAGTGTTCCAAGCCGGCCTCTAAAGTAGTCGTCGTAAAGGGGCTCAGGTCCATCTTGCCGCGGGAGCCCAGGCGAAACCCGTACAATTCGTACGGCTTTTGCGGCTGGGCCAGGACGGAGAGCACGCCCTCCACGCCGGGTTCCCGCCCTTTCAGCATGCTCCGGCGCAAGGCCGTCATGTCTCCGGGTTCGCGTCTGACTGTCTCACGGGCAAGATTGGCATGATAGAGAGCCAGGTCGTTCTGGCCAAGCCAGGCATAGGCCTTGGCCAGGCCTTGGTGTGCCTGGGCATTGCGTGGTTGTGTGGCAAGGACCCTGTCGTATTGAGTAATCGCGTCCTGGGCGGTTTCTTTGCGGCCGGCGAGATGCGAGGCATACTTCAAGCGCATGGCGGGGTCGTCTTTCCGTCTGAGCCCCATGCGATAGTATTTGAGCATGTCCTTCTCGCGGTAGGAAGCGTACCGGGACCATTCAAGGGCCTGTGCCTGCTTGAAGGCGATTTCGGGATCGTCGTCATACTTTGCGAGATAGCGGTCGAACGTTTCGACCGATTTGTCTTTGAGCCCCTGCCGTTCGTAGGCGATCCCCAGGCTGCGCAGCGCCTCCCTATGCGTGGGGTCTTGCTCCACGACCTTCTCGAACGCCTCAATTGCGGCCTTGTAATTCTCAATCTCCATGTTGGCCCGACCGCGGGAGAGGTACCAGGACTCCATGAAATCCGCGCCGAAGGCGCCCGGCGCGGGACCCACGGCACTGAGCAAACTGAGGCAAAGCATCACGATGTATCGAGCCATTACTACTCAAACCCTTTCGACGAAGTATCTTCAACGAATCATATTGCCGATGTGGAGTTCTGGTTTGTGACGGAGCAAACAGCGGGCTGAGCCCCGTAACGCCAGATCCCGGGAGCCAGGAGCGTCCGGTAACGCGACATATAGATGATGGCGGGGCCGGTCTTCCTGTGCAGCGTCCATTGCGGAGTTTGAGGCAGGGGCCGTCCGAACACAACGATACCGACGCCGCGCATGGAATCATCGCGGATGATCACAGTACGTCGACGGTCGCCGATCTCCACCAAGGCAACCTGAAACAGGCTCCGTCGGGGGATGCCCCGACGACGGGTACGTAGCGGGGCGAGGCTCTTTATCAGACCGGCCAGAAGATGAACCGCCATCACGAAATTGCTGCGGAGCCGTGGTGCATGTGCCGCGGCCCATGTGACCGGGTCGGCAAAGAGAGTCAACACCATTGCCCGGCGATGCTCTGCGGTTGGTTCGACAAAGGCCAAGCCGCACCGCGCGCTGCGTCCGGCCGAAGTCTCATGATAGACGACTCTGGCTTGGCAGGTGAAGGGAGGAACCGTCCGGAGCACAACCTCGACGACAGGCGGGATTGATTCGGTGCGAGCGGTCTCGAGCGATAAGCCGGTCAGACTCATGTCGTGGCTCACGGCGTCAAGCGAGTATCCGTCAGCCAGCAGTCGGAGCGGGATGGGTTTTTGAATCCGCTCTTCCAGACGTCGTTGCGGTCGCTCCCAGGCCATCAGGAGGCCGGTCAGCAGTCCTACGAGATTGATTCCCGCCCAACCGAGATTGAAGAAATAGGCATCCTTTTCGATCCCGAAAAACCAGAACTCCCACAACCCTTTACCCATTGCGGCTACCGTAATGACCGTGGCGGCCAGGAGGCCGGCGGACGAGCGCCAGTCGAAGAGGCGGTGATGCGTGACGAGTCCCTTCGGGGTGACCTTGAAGCCGAGGCGCTTCGGAAGGATCAGGTCGAACATGGACCGGAACAGGGGAAAACAGACGGTGCTTTCGTACAGGGTCGACCAGAGCAGCCGGGGCCAGCCCGGGAGAAGGACGGAGGTAATGAGCGGAAGGAGCACGAGAAACGGCAGAAGGTAGGCCACTAGAATGGACACATCGGCAAAGATCGGGTGCAGATGAAAGAAAAGAAAATAGAGCGGCGTGATCCAGAAGATCACCCGAGCCGCGGGGAAGAGGAAGTAGTAGAGGGACGCGAAATAGCCGAGACGATGACGGAACGGCAGGCCACGACAGAGCAGGGGGTTGTCTTTGAAAAAGATCTGAAGGCAGCCGAGCATCCACCGCCTTCGTTGCACCAGATATGAGGCCAGGTTTTCCGCCGTCAATCCGGTCGCCAGATCCTTGTCGACGAACGCCGATTTCCAGCCGCGGGCATGGAGATGCTGGCTGGTGTGAATGTCTTCGGTAATACTCATCAGCTTGAACCCGTTCAACTCCGCGATCGCCGCTCGTCGGAATACCGCACCGCTTCCCACGAAAAACGAGCCGCTCCAGCCGTCACGCCCGCCCTGGATGGCGTGGTTGAACATATCTTGCTCGTTGGGGATGCGGGCGCCGGTGCGCAGCGTGCGCTGAAAGATATCCTGGTTGTAGAAATGATGCGGGGTTTGAACGAAGCCCAGGCGGGGGTCGACGAAGAACGGCACGGTTTCCTGCAGGAAACTCGTGACGGGGATATGGTCGGTGTCAAACACCACGATCAACTCACCGGAAGTCTGCGTGAGAGCATGATTAAGGTTTCCGGCTTTGGCGTGCTGACGGGGTCCTTGGATGTAGGTCGCGCCGAACCGGCTTGCCAGTTGTGCGACCTCCTCCCGGTGGCTGTCGTCGAGGACATAGATGCGCTTGTATTCGTACTCCATCGCACAGACACCGATGAGTGTGTTCTCAAGAATGGCGCAGGACTCCGAATAGATCGGGACAAAAATATCAACCGATGGCGTGAAGCCTGCCGGGGAGGAGGGTGCAGGGGGTGTGCGACGCCAACCCACGCCGACTTGAATGAGCAGGAGCAGGACTGTCGAGAACGCATAGCACTCGGCGGTCCAGAGGGAAAGGCTGATGGCGAGTCCGCCCGGTTCGACGACGTTCAGCGTGTTGAACAGTCGCCACCAGAGATAACGGAAGCACAGGGCAAACGCGCACAGCAGGAAGGCTACTTTCAGCACGGGGTTCCATCGTGCGATGAAAAACAGCGCGAGTGTGACGGCACAGAGTTCCCAGGGGAAGTGAGTGGAAAATCCGACGAAGTCGAAGGGGCGCAGGAAGCCGAGGAATTCATCATAATGCCTGACTTGCTGCAGCCCGGCCGCTTCGCTGAACCAGAGCCAATTGTGCAGATAGTACGGCGTGGCTTTTCCCGCCAGCGCATGACGCTGAAGCCCGGTCAATTTGCGTTCGGCGAGTACCCGTGCGAAGTCCGGTTGTTCCTGGAGCGCCAGTAAGTACAGCGTCGCGTAGAGGGGGAGGCCTTCAAACGACGAGCGGGGGTTGCCGTCGAGCGAATAGCGGTCCACCAGACGGCCGTGGACCCCCCATTCGCGCGCAAATAATGCGAGCATGGCCTGCCGCAGCGGAGCCTCCGACCGGCCGAACCACTGTGCGTCGAGCGCCACACGCCAGAAAATGGGAAACGCGTCGTAGCTGAAGTCGGACGAGAGGCCCGTTGCGGGGTGCCGTAATGACAGTTGTCCGGTTGTCCCGTTCCAATAAACCACTTCCGGAGGCAGAGCCACTCGTTCCTTGTCATAGAGCCAGTGGAGGACGGCATAGGCATCCTCGATGACTTGGCCCCACGGGTGGACTGGATCGACTGCGGCAAAGACCTCATAGGCGTAGGGTGCCAAATACGCGACGTGGATCACGGGATGGTTCTCGTAGAGGGCCCAATTTCCGGCCGTGACGTACGCATGAGATCCGACATGGAGGAGTTCCAGATTCCAGATGGAGTCGAGGATGTCCAATGCCTCCTGTTCGTATGGCGGATGGTCGAACCGCCGCGCGGCCAGGACCAGCGCAAGGGCGATATCTGTGTCGGCGTCGGTGGCCGAATTGGTCGACAAGACTTTCTCCTTCCACTTCCAGGCAAAGAGCTTGTCGTGGCGCACTTGAAGATGTCCTTTGGTCCAGGCCCAGGTGCGGTCGAATGTCGCGCGATCGCCGGACCAGACCGCGCGGAGCATGGCGTACCCCTGACCCTCGGAAGTGGTGACACCCTGTTCATCCCAACTGATCACCCGGCCGTTCACGATGTACTTCTGTTTGTAGAAACTCCAGAGAGCGGAGAGTTCGTCGAGTTGATGAATGTAGCGGTCGCTCGACCGCTCCGGCCGGCTCTGCGTGAGCGAGCCGAGGGCGGGTGATTCACTGAGAAGCCCGCACAAGACAAGAAGCAGGATCGGCCGGGCCCACCGTGCGGCAGGCTCGGGGGCGACTGGGGTTCTGAGAAGCCGGCGAATGGAATCGATGGGGAACAATGTGCGACTCGATGGGGTGGACGAATTGATGCTGGGCAAGATACCGGCGCTTGGGAAATTCTGTCAACAACGCCGGAGCGTCAGGCCCGGGGCCGCCTGGAGTGGACAGTCCGGACGGCGAGGCTCTTGACAGATCCGTAGTGATTGCCTGACAACCGTTCACAGGCGGCGAATTGACCGAATAGGAAACGATGCTCTCTCATCGATACCAAATCGGCCTTCTTCTCGGGTTGGTGGCCCTGGCGAGTCTTTATCTGCTCCTTCCGCTGGCAGCTTCGTATCTGTTGGCACAAGGGCTTCGACAGCACGGCTATAAGAATGTGATCATCCAGCTGGGCTATCCCGGCTGGCAGGGGATGCGTATTCCTGTCGTTTCTTTCCAGCAGGACCTGGGTGGTGAAAGTTTCATGGTTTCACTGACGGACGCGGAGATTGACTATCGTGTGACACAACTTGTCCAAGGACGCGTTGATCGGGTGTCTCTTCCCTACGTCGCGGTTCAGATTCTGAATGTGCCGTCTTCTGGATTGCCGGAGGGGGGAGGAGGCTCACGAGAACGAACGGATGGCATGGGATCGCCATGGAGTTTGCTGACCGCCGGTGACCTCTTACGAAGCCTGCCGATCCTCCCGTTCGATGAGTTGCACATGGATCACGTGACAATATTTCGTGAACAGGCGACGGGGCCCCTCCGCAAGGTGACTATTTCCGGCATCGTCATGTATCGGGATGGCGAGCTGGGAGGGCATCTCTCGTTCCAGGGTCGTGATACGGCCTCCTACGGCCTCACGGTGACGGGGCATTCGGCGAGCACCTGGTCGGCTACCTTGGTGTCGCAACGGCCGCAGGCGGTGCCCATTATTTCATGGCAATCGCAGGCGCATCCGGACGGTC
>DATIGF010000101.1:0-5361 GCA_035454865.1 Nitrospiraceae bacterium
GTACACATCAGTGCCCCAGATGTACGTGTCGGCATGGCCTTTGGGCGGGCAGAGCAGCGTGAGAGGGGAGTGAAAGTCGTCCGGAACCCGCTCGAGTGTCGTGATCCAGTCGATTTGCCCCGGCTCACCGTTCTGGATGAAGGAATAGGCGGCATCACCGGGACCGGAGCTGGAACTTTTCACGCCGTTGCGGTCGAAGCCTTCAAACGACGTAGTCCCAGGCCCCATCATGATTGTGACCTGGCCGGAGACGCCCGGCGTGAACAACCCGGCATGAGCCGCGGCGGTGCAGATCGGAGAATCAACCAAGTAGACGTCTTTCCCCCAGATTTCTCGATTCGTCATGGTTCCCGCGGGGCAGATGAACGTCAGGACCCTGCCGACCTGAGACCGGAAGGCCACGGCACTTGTGCTGTCCTCCGCCACGAGCAAATGCTGTTGCGCGAGGGCGGGGCTCGGAACGAGCAGAAGCAGGGACAACGCGCACCATTGAACCACATGTCGCATCGATGGCATCGTCATCCGTATCCTTGCCAGTGCGATCATCGATTGCTATTGTCGCAATCCGCCTGTTTGGTTAATTCGCCAAGTTTCGTGAGTTCCACCTCATGCGCTCGGTAGAACTTCACATTCGCCATTTTGATGCCCGGCGGCAAGGTGCCTCCAGCCTGCTGGAGCGCCCACGCTGCCATGCCGTTTTGGAAGACAGAGAAGGAAAATAGGAGGTATTCGCGCGACGTCATGCCGGCGCCCTTGAGCGCGGACTTCACTTACGGAATTCCGTCCATCTGCGCCGCCAACTCATTGAGAGACCTCGTCCGGTCCTCTTGATCGCAATCTTGCGGCAGTTGCGCGGCCAACGGTTGCAGCTTGGCCACGGCTTGTCGGTACTTTGCCAAACCCGCGTCGGTCAGCAGGTAATCGGCGATTTCTTTTGTATCGCGATCGGGCGAATTTTGGGCCTCTCCCCGCACGGGAACAAGGAGTGAAAGGGCAACAACCATCGAGAGGAAGAGCGTAGTCCTCAATGGTTTCCTCATGATGATCCCCCCCGGCTGCCTACGCCTAGAAACCAAGTTCCTTTTCCAAATCCGCCTGGCCTTTCTTGAACTGCTTCTTTTCCGCCGCATCCTTCTTCTTGGTGAGGGCATCCAGCTCGGCTTCCCGTTTTTTTGCGGCCTCCTCTTCTCTCTTCGTCTGCGCCTTGAGCGCTTCTTCCTCACGCTGCTCCTTGAGTGAGGCGACTTGTGCCGTCTTGAGCGCATCGTCCGGTACCGTAGTCCAGTTCAGCCGGTACCCCGGCCGTTTGAAAGCCAGCTCTTGATAGACCACGACGTACCGTGTCGGGTAGCTGCGCTGGCCGATCTGCCGCTCCTCCAACACATAGACGGTCGGAGCACCGTAGAGGTTTGGCTGATAGCTATCGAAGTACATCCGGCCCGTACTTCCCTGCATCGACACTGCTTGCATTCGTTGCATGTAGTCTGTGAAGGCTTGCAGGTTCGTCGGATCCGGAGGCTTTTCGTTCTCTAATTGTTTGCTCGCCGCCTGTTGTGCCTGATTGAGCGCCTCTTCATCGTCTTGCAACTGATAGCGGTACTGCTCTTTGAATTGGTCCAGTTTAAACGGTCCTTTTTTCGCCTTGACCTTGAAAAATTGAGCAGGATCGTTCTTCCCTCTGACCACATAGGACAGCCGGCCCTTCGTCGCATCGCTGGAGTCAAACAGGTAGACACTGTCCGGCGCGACCGGCATGGAGAATTTTGCGGGATCGGCCGGCTTTTCAACCTCGCGACCCGTGCGTAAGTGGACGACACGCTGTTTCAGCAAGCTAATGGCGTTTCCCTTCCCTTGGTAAAGCATGCTGGATACAGCCTGCCTCACGTCAGGCACTGGATCGTTGGTCAGCGGGATCAGCATGTTCACATCCTGATCTTGCGGTCCTATCATGCCGATCGCATGCGCCGCGTCAATCCGCAATTCGACTTCAGGTCTTTTCCGAAACAATCGAACAATATCAGGGATGTACTTGCGATCAGCGGTAGAACCTAACGTCAACAAGTCCTCCTTCAAGATCTCCACGAAATTCTTGCTCAGCTTGTCACAACTCGCATCTTTCGCTCCCTTGCCACCGCAATCGCGGAGATACTTCGCCACTGTCTGATCTTCCGGATCATCGGCTGATGCCGAAGCGGCCGTCGCTGGTTGCTGGCCCGCAGCCGGTGGCGATGCCGCCCAAAGCAGAGGAGAGTGAGAGACGAGCCCAAGTGCTATGACTAAGCCTGTGATGATGGCGGAATGGACTTCACCTGGCTTCATACGTATCCTCCATGCAATCTACTCGTCCAGCTACAAGAGCTGTGCTGTCTCGTCTCAAATCATCTAGCGCTGGATTTCCAAATCTTCCAAGTCTTCATCTTGACCCGCCCCACCGGTGTATCCTCCAGCGCCCTTAACGTGGCGCCATGCCTTTTTTTGTTTCTCACGTTCCGCCGCCAACTTCTTGAGATAATTCCCATTCTCGAGGTCTTTGATGCTCTTCGCTTCCGTCGGGCAGGCCGCTTTGAATGCCGGCAGGGAATCGTTGATGACTTCCTGAGCCTGTCGTTCGCCCATTATGAAGTGCAGCTTGACCCGCTCGTAGATCTCATTCATGAGTTCCGCGCACGACTTTGGCCCTGCTGGACTCGCCGGAGGCCATAAGAGCAGGGTGATGGACAGCGAGACTGCAGAGAGCAGCATCCGCAAACTTGCCATAGTCCCTCCTATACTCAGTCAACGTGATGCAGTATAACGGTGTCCGTGAAGACCAACGTCCGCGCCTTCCTCGCGCCCCTGGCGTTCTGCGCTGCCGCGCTGATTGTCTATGCCGGAGCCTTCCACGGGGATTTTCATTACGACGACTCGCTCACGATTCTCGAAAATCCGCATCTCTTAAACTGGCACACCTTCATCGGCCATCTCGATCATATGGTGCGACCGGTGTTGTATGCGACCTTCCTGATTGATCACTCGCTGTATGGCCCAGATCCGGCAGGCTATCATCTGCTAAATCTCCTGCTGCACCTTGGTTCAGGGCTGCTGATCTATCGCATTGTCACCAGCGCAGTGAGGGACGAACGCTCTTCGGTCCCGTTCTGGATCGCGCTGGTATTCTTGATCCATCCTATCGCGACGGAAACCGTGACCTACATTTCCGGACGCGCCTCCGGCTTAATGACGTTCTTGTATCTCCTGGCGTTCTTCCTTTACCTCAAGGCTTCGGAACAGCACGATAACGGGACGTTCTACTGGCTCTGTCTGTCGGGCGCCGTCGCATCGTTCCTGCTGTCGATTGGTTCTAAGGAATCAGCGGTTACGCTGCCAGTCATCCTCCTGCTCTGGGATATGGCGATCTGCAAGCTGAATGGCTCCTCTCTCCGCACCATCGTGATCGGCCGCCATCTGCCATTCTGGATCGTCTTGTTTCTCGCAGCTGGCTGGGCCTGGAGCCATCCGCGCTATACGGCGCTCGCGGAATTCAGTTTCACGATCCGACCGTTCTGGGACCACCTGCTGAGCGAAGTGCATGCCATGGCGTATGCAATAGCTCTACTCTTCACCCCATGGAACCAAAACTTTGATCACGATCTCCCGGCATTTCACTCGCTGACACAATGGCCACTTCCGCTCGATCTCTTGTTGCTCTCGGCCGTCGCGGCCGGCATCTTTTTTTCCGCCAGGCGGCTTCCGCTGGTCGCATTCGGCTTGAGCTGGTTCTTCATACAGTTGCTGCCTACAAGCCTGATCCCCCGCAACGATCTGCTGAGCGAGCGCAATCTCTACCTGCCCGCGATCGGGCTGCTGGTTGCGATCGTCGTGCTTGGTTCACATCTCAGTCACTGGCTTCTGACGATCGTCCGGCAACCGGCATTTGTGCGCTTCGGCTCGTCCGTGCTTGTAGCAGGCTTGATCGCCACACTGGGCTTCTTCACCTACCAGCGGAACCTGCTCTACCAAGACCGCCTCCTGCTCTGGTCCGACGCGGTCGCGAAATCTCCCAATAAGGCGAGGCCGCACAATAATCTCGGGTACGCCTATGCGCTTCGGGACGATTGGGACCACGCAATTGAAGAATTTCGCATGGCAGCCAGGCTCGATCCCGATTTCATCCTCGCCCAGCAAAATCTCCGCGATGCCTATCTTCGCCACGTCGGGCGGCAATAGGGACAGGCTCCGGCGTAGCCGGTGCCTGTCCCTCTACTTCTGACGGGGACAGTCGCCTATGGAAGGGCGACCGTCCCCTTGCTTCAACCATTTGTTCCTTGCATCACTACGTGTCCGTACCTCAGCAGCCGAGAGGCTTGTTCCCATCGATCAACAACATTCAATGCGACAAGCAACAAACGGTGCCCGTCTTTAAACATGCTGGCGATGAGGCAGCGTCCGGCTTTACTCGTATATCCTGTCTTCACACCATTCACATCCGGATCGACCAACAATTCGTTGGTACTATGCACCGACAGCTGTCGCGACCCATCCACCGTGGCGATGTCACGGACCAATGTCCGCACCATCATGGGAAAAAAGGGTTGGTGCAGGGCCGTTTCGGTCAAGCTGGCGAGATCCGCCGCGGTCGAATAGTGATCCGGCGCGTCGAATCCGCAGGCATTGGCAAAGTGTGTATTCGCCAGTCCCAAGGCGCGAGCCCGATGGTTCATCATTGTGACGAACTTGTCGGCATCGCCTCCGACATGCCAGGCTATTGCCTCGCAGGCGTCGTTTGCGCTCGCCACCAGCATGGCCGTCAGCAGATCGCGCAGGATGAACTCCTCCCCGGGCCGGAAGTTGTAGGACGAGTGATGGACGATCGAACGCGGGTGGATCTTCACCACCTCTTGCAGCGGCGCCGATTCCAATGCCACCAGTGCGGTCATGATTTTGGTGAGGCTGGCGGGCGGAAGCCGGCGGGTCGCATTCTTCTCCAGGAGGACTTTCCCCGACTGAAGCTCCACCATGTACAGTGCGGCAGCGTTGACGACCGGCCGTTCGGGCAGGTCGGGAGGAGGGTCCTGAGCGCGAGCGGCACAAGGCATTAGCATGCCTGCCATCATCATGGCGACCAACAGCGATGCCCTTCGCAGCCGCCTCTGCATGATTTCGTTTCGTCTAGCGACCGAACAGGCCTTTCAACAAGTTGCCGGCCTTCCCCATATCCGAAGGCTCATCTTGAGTCGGTGGGGGTTCGGGCGCTGCCGGCTGCTCGTCCTGTGTCGGCACGGTTCGCTGCGGGACTCCGGTTTGAGGCCTGGGACTCGTCGGCATGCCGCGCTGGTTCATGCCTTCACGGCCCATCGCCCCGCTCATCATGGCGCCCATATC
>DATIGF010000102.1:0-83529 GCA_035454865.1 Nitrospiraceae bacterium
GAAGGTGTCGCAGCTGTTAGTCGATCAGGACGTCGGCATCAAGTGGACGACGCTGATCCGTTTCGAAGAGACGCTGCAGGATCAGGCCATCTGGGATCTCGCGGCGAAGGCCGGCTGCTGCACGCTCTATTACGGGATGGAGTCGGCGAACGAGCGGGTGCTCAATCTCATGGACAAGCATGCGAAGAAGAGCGTGATCGAGAACAATTTGCACCAGGCGGCGAAGGCGGGGATCTGGAACCACGTGATGGCGTTTTACGGCTTCCCCGGCGAAACGCGCGACGAGGCGATGGAGACGCGCCAGTTCGTGATCGACAACCAGCCGGTGATTCACTCGGTGGAGCTGTTCTACTTCGTGGCCTACCGGCATACGCCGATGGTGCGCAATCCGGAGAAGTTCGGCATCACGATCCACAAGCAGGAGGAATACGACCTGCCGCTGGACTACTACTACACGCTGAATGAGCCGAGCACGCTGTCCTGTCTCGACGCAATGCAGCTCTGCGAAGAATTCTATAAGAACGATTTCCATCCCTGGGCCGTGCGCGTGAACGCGCGCGAGCACGTGTTCCTCTATATCTCCAAGTTCGGGACGAACAAGCTGCCGCAGATCTATGCCCGACAAACTGCGATGGTCGGCTCGCCCGAAGGCGTGTCAGGGCTGGTGACGTGGCCGGTGTCGATGAGCGAGGGAGAGGACGGGAAGGAAGGGATGGGTCGTGTGGTCTCCCACGGGGTCGGCTAGGGGATAAGAGCGTATAGCTGATGGCGTATGGCACGAGCAGAGAAGGAGCCTATAGCGTATGGGTAATGGGTGATGGCTCGTGACCAGAGGTCTCCAATCTGTCGCTTCGGCTATAAGCTACCGGCCATAAGCTATAAGCCCTTAAGTCTCGTCCGGGACGAGTAACGCAGAGAGCAGGGCGTAGGCGGCTTCGATCGTACGAGTCATCTCTTCGGCCTTTTTGTAGGCCTGCATGTATTTCTTGGGATTGTTGGTCAGATTCGAGTAGCGGGCGGGGTTCCAGTTGTACAGCTGCACTCGCTTGGCCCGTTCCAGGTCTTCGGAGGTGACGGGAAGCGTGAGTCCCAGGATCTCCAGTGCGTGGGCGACCTCTTGGTGGATTACTTCATCTGTCATGGGCCGAGTCTGACAAACGGGAGCTGATCCTGTCAATCAATGCCGACACTCATTCCCATCCTTCAGCCGACTCCCATCTTCCAGAAGAAAGACTATCGCGATGTCCTGCGCCGCGAGATGGATGCGGGGAAGATTCCGCTCAGCCTCGGGCGGGATTGTCCCGTGAAGTGCGAGTTCTGTTACGAGTTGGATCACTCCTACCGCGAAACGCTCGATCCCCCCAAGACGACCGACGAGGATTGGAAATTCATCCTCGACTACATCAGTAAAAAGCCGACGGACCCGAAACAGTTCTGGTGCCTGGGCGGGAACGAGTTCATGGAGTGGACCGATCTGTTCCTCCATCCCAAGGCGATGGAGTGGGTGGAAGACTTTCTCAAGTATACGGACAAAAGCATTCAGTTCTTCACCGTCGGGTTTGTCCACGTGCCGAAGATTCATCAGCTCGTCGCGCAGTATCCCGGACGGATCAACTTCGAACTCTCCGTCATTACTCTCAGCGACTATCGCCAGCGGCTCATGCCGCATGCCCCCTCGGTGAAGCATCTGATGAAGGTGCTTGACGGGCCGGCGGTGTCGTCGGCCAATTTCTACGCCTTCGATGCCCACACAATGTCAAAAGACGCGGTGGCGATCTCGGCGATTAATCAGAAGTGCGTCCTCTGGATGGGGACGCTGACGCCGGTGCGGGGGCTGAAAGAGGAGACCGCGAGCCTGATGCGGCAGGGGAGGAAGTATCTGGCGGAGGAGGCGCTCCGGATTTACGACGCGGCCCTGCCCAATTTGCAGACGATTCATACGGAGGCCTACACCACCGCGTTCCTGAGCCGGCGCCGGATCGTGAGCCTGTTCGATTCGCTCGAACTGGAGAAAAAAGATACGGTCGTGACGGCCTGGAGCGTGTATAAGATCCTGACGACCTATCGGAAGAACCGGGCGAAGTTTCTCTATGTGCCGAACACCATGTTGAGCGGCGATTCGGACTGTACGGTGCTGCTGACGTTCGATGACATCGCGCGGCGGCTGACCAAGGAGAAGGTCGTGCATATTCCCAAGTGCGTCATGCAGTCGGGGCGCGGGCCTTACAGCGACATTACCGGCGTGACGCTGGAGCAATTCATGAAAAAAACCGGCGTCAAGGTGAAGGTTCTGCACAAGATCGATACGCGCTTCGCCAACGACCAGCTCTATCGCAACGGCTCGCTGCAGAACTATGTCGAAAACTATGTGCGGAATCCGATGACACAATCCTATGAAGCGCTGGCAAGGCCGGCGTAGCCGTGCGTGACCAATCGATAACGCGGTTGATCATTGTCTTTCCTATCGTGTCTTAGAGAAGAGCATATGGCGTATAGCTTGTGGCACGTGCAGGAGAAGAATTTTCTTCTTTGTCCGTGCTATAAGCCATTTGCTATAAGCTCTTCCTTCACGAACAGTGCTTTACGAATCTTGGAAAAGCATGGCTGATCGTCACTCGATCAAGTTCTACCAGGCCGATGTGTTTGCCTCAGAGCCGTTCGGCGGGAATCCGGTCGCCGTGATTCCTGATGCGGACGGACTGAACGACGATCAGCTGCAGCAGATCGCCCGCGAGATGAATCTGTCCGAGACGGTCTTTGTGTTTCCCCCGACGGACAAAGCGGCCGTGGCACGCCTCCGCATTTTCACCCCGACACAGGAGATTCCCTTCGCCGGCCATCCGGTGCTGGGCACCTTTTTCATTCTGGCCGAACTCGGGATCATTCCCGTAAAAAATCCGATTACCCGCGTGATGCAGGAGTGCAATATCGGCCTGTTCCCGGTCGAGCTCCATGCCGAAGACGGGCAGGTGGAGCGGGTGGTGATGACGCAGCCCAAGCCGGAGTTCCTGGGACCGGTGGAGGAGACGGAAGATCTCTATAAGGTCGCCAGCGCCCTGGGGCTGTCGAAACACGTCATTGCCGACACGAAGTGGCCGATCGAGGTGGTGTCTACGGGATTGCCGGTCTTGATCGTGCCCGTGCGCACGCTCACGGCGGTCCGGTCGATCCGGCCCGATGCTTCGGCCATTATGGATGTGTGCCGTCGATTCGGGGCAAACGGCATCATGGTCTTCACGACGGTGACCGTGGAACCCACTGCCACGGTGCATACGAGAATGTTTGCCCCCTCGATCGGGATTCTCGAAGATCCTGCCACCGGCAGCGCGAGCGGCGCATTGGGCGCCTATCTGGTGCAGAACGGCGTGGTGGACGTGGCGCCGACGACCGAGATTATTGCCGAGCAGGGGTATGCGATCGACCGGCCTTCCTGTATTTTCGTCCAGGTGGATTCCGACGACGACATTATCCAGTCGGTGAAGGTGGGGGGGCAGTGTGTGATGGTGATCGAGGGCACCCTAAAATTCTGATTGATTGGGCGAGAGCCTAGGGGCAAGAGGCGAGGGGAGGTCTGTGAAGTGATGGTACATGCATATTCTGAGGCTATGTCAGTCCTCTTGCCTTTCGCCTCGTGCCTCTAGCCTGCACCATTGAGGGTGAAATGAAAGCCGTACTGTTTCGCGCGCATGGTGGACCGGACAAGCTATCGTATGAGGATCTTCCGACGCCTGCGATCGGGCCGGAGGAGGTGCTGGTCCGGGTCAAGGCTTGCGCGCTGAATCATCTCGACATCTGGATCCGGCAGGGCAGTCCGGCCTATCCCATGCCGCTGCCGCATGTGTCCGGCTCGGATGTGGCCGGCGTCGTGGAGCAGGTTGGCCCGCAGGTGGAGAGCGTGACGGTCGGGGAGCGCGTCTTCATCTCGCCCGGGATCAGCTGCTGGAAATGCAATGCCTGTCTCGCCGGACGGGACAACTTCTGCCGCTCCTATGTGTTGGTGGGAGCCATGACGCATGGCGGCTACGCCGAATATGTGAAAGTGCCGTTCAGGAATGTGTTGCCGATCCCAGGGAACCTGACGTTTGAACAGGCGGCGGCATTTCCGCTGGTGTCCGTGACTGCCTCCCATATGCTGTTTGCCCAGGCCGGACTGCAACATGGTGAAACGGTGCTGATCATGGGCGCGGGGAGCGGGGTCGGGAGCATGGCTGTCCAGATGGCCAAGCTTGCCGGGGCCAGGGTGATTACGACGGTCGGCGCCGACGACAAGATCCCGAAAGCCGTCATTCTCGGGGCCGATGCGGTTATTAATCACTCCAAGGAAAAGGTCTCAGAGCGCGTGAAGCTGCTGACCGAAGGCCGCGGCGTCGATGTGGTGATCGAACACATCGGGCCGGAGGTCTGGGACAATTGTCTCCAATCTCTCGCGAAGGGCGGCCGGTTGATTACCTGTGGCGCGACGACCGGCGCTGAGGTGAAGTTGGATCTCCGCTACGTTTACTCCCGGCAGTTCACCATCAAAGGGTCCTATATGGGGACCAGGGCGGAACTCGTCAAGGTCGCGGAGCTCATGGGCCAGGGCCGGCTGATCTCCGTGATCGACCGGACCTATCCGCTGAAAGAAGCGCGAGCGGCTCAGGAGCAGTTGTTGAGCAGAAAGGTTTTTGGAAAGATTGTCCTGACAGTGTAAGATGCAGAAAGCCGACTCTGATTGTATTCTTCGTCGGATGTCGCAGGGCGGCGCAGGAAGCTGGGATCGTACTGGACTCGAGCACTGAAGGTCTCTTTCCTTTCGCCGGGATTTTCTGAATGGCGAAGGGGGAAGTGAAGTCCGGTATGCTCGGCGGTACGTGCTCACAGTTTTCATAACTTTTGAACGGAGGAATTCATGTCAACGGTGTCCCAGATTATGACCAAGCGACCAAAATCCATCGGGCCGAAAACGTCGATTGTCAGTGCAGCCAAGACTATGCGCAGCGCGCGCGTGGGGTCCCTGTTTGTGAAGAAGGGGAAGCAGCTGGTCGGAATCGTGACGGATACCGATATTGTCCGGCGGGGCATTGCGACCGGAAAGCCGCTGGGCAAGCTGGTGGTCGAAAAGATCATGACCACTCCCATCTGCACGATCGAAGGCAGTCAGTCGGTGGATGATGCCCAGGACATGATGGGCGACTTAGGAGTGCGCCATCTCGCGGTCACCAAAGCAGGCGCGATCGTGGGGGTGGTTTCTGTCCGGGATCTGTTGCTGCATTACAAGCGCTATGCTCAATCAAAGGTTCCGCTGGTGGATTTGTATCCGGAACCGAAGATCGCTCAAGATTAGTCGGATGCTGAAAACGGTCCCCAACTGCGTTCTCAGTCGCATGGCTCCCTGCGACGTACCCCAGAGGGTACGCCTCAGTCGTCATGCTCCCTGCGGCCTTGTTGGCTGACCGTTTTGAGCATCCTCCGAGATTGATTTTCGGAAAGGGTCCACACTTCCTCAGTGACCGTGCTTTCCGCGGCCTTGCCTGAGGAAGGGCGCGTCTTGGCGCGCCGGGGCTGGGCGGGTGAGTATAGCGACTGTTTTGAGCATCCTGTGCTGAATACTGGCGGTCAGCAATCAGCCTTCAGCTTTCAGCGAAATCGGAGGTCGGGGAGGAATGTTCTGACTGTCCCGAAGCTGATAGCTGACTGCTGAAAGCTGATCGCTGGTTCTACTTCGTGAGTTCCTTCACCAGGTGGCCGAGTTCGGGAAGGATGAGCTTTTCCATTGCCAGGCGGACGGCGTTTTCTGAGCCCGGTGTGGAAAAGAGGATGCGGCCTTTGATGATGCCCGCGGTGGCGCGGCTCATGATGGCCGGCGAGCCGATCTCCTGGTAGGTCAGATACCGGAACACCTCACCGAATCCGTCCAGCCGTTTCTCCAGCATCCCGTCGACTGCCTCGAACGTGGAGTCCCGCCGCGAGATGCCGGTCCCGCCGTTGATGATGATGGCTTGCACCGCATCGGTCGCAATCCCTTCGGCGATCCGTCCTTTGATCTGGGCCGGCTCGTCCTTCACGAGGTGGTATGCGGCGATGGTATGCCCCTGCTCCTTCAGCAGCTTCTGAATGAGCTGACCGCTGGTGTCGGTCTCGGGCGTGCGGGTATCGCTGCAGGTAATGACCATGCACCCGATTGACCTGGGTGCATGGTGCTTATGTTCGACGTGGGTAGCCATAGGTGCGTTCAAGAAGAGGTACGAGGCAAGTGGCAATAGGCGAGTGACCGAACTCCATTGCCGATCGCCCTTTGCCTCTAGCCGCCCTCAGTTGATTATTTCCACACCGCGTCGGGATTCAGCTTCGCGACCGGCGTCCCCTTGGCGACGTGCTCGTCGAGGATGGTTGCCACGTCCGCTTCGGTGACCTTGGAGTACCAGGTATTGTCAGGATAGACGACGACAGTCGGGCCCTGTTCGCAGGGTCCGAGACAGCCGGTCGCGCTGACCAGGACTTCGCCCGGCGGTACGGCACGCTGCATCAGGCCCATGTTGAAGGCCATGAGCAGCTGAGCTGCGCCGGCCGCACCACATGACGGCTTCGGATGGCCCGGGGGACGTGAATTGGTGCAGACAAGAATATGATACTTCGGTTTTGGCATGAGTGCTCCTTGTTATTGAGAAGGTTCGGGGCTAGCGGCTAGTGGCGAGAGGAGTTGTCGTGCCTATTACCTCTAGCCTCGCGCCGCTAGCCGTTCATTTCGGCCTGTACGCTTCCCATTGCTGGATGGCTTCTTCGGGAAGTTTCCAGTGCTTGAGTCCTTTGATGACCCAATCGAGATAATGATCTTTCGGCTTGAATTTGCCGATCGGGGCGGCGGCGTAGGTGGTGACCAGTTCCTTCTCGCCGGCTTCCGTCACGACGGTGACCTGCAGGTGCCGGTAGGCTCCTTGCGGCACATCCTCTTCAAACGTATCGAGAATCTTCAGGTCCTCATCGGTGAGTTCGAAGACTCCGCCCCAGACTTTTTCGCCCGGGGAGGGGGCAATGCTGGCGAGCCCGCAGCGCCATTGAGACGACCATCGGCAGAACTTGATGGTATGGTCGGCCAGGGTGGCGAGGTAGAGAAACTTGTGCTCGGGGGCGCGCCGTTTGAGCTGGGTCAGATTCAGGTTGTCGCCGTAGAGAAAAAACTTCATAAGCCGGGCTCTCAATCCCTATAAAAATTGTTATGACCCCGGTACTTGTAGCACACCGGGTTTTGATCAGACAAGCGGCACCATGCACCGGTTTGCGGGCGCGGGCCCGTCCATTGACAACGAGCGGATGGCTTCCTAAGATGCGCTCAAGTCTTCAGTACGGCAGGACGCGCTCGCCGCCGCAAAGATTCCAGGACACGAACCATGACTCAGGAAACGACTGAACCCAAAGCCGCTCCCTCGTCTTTTTCCGCCGTCAGACTGATTCACTACGCGGTGGTCGGCGTGCTGGTGATCGGAGGATTGTTCTATTTCTGGACCCAGCCGCCTTCGCTCAACCCGATGGCTGACAAACGCGCCGCGGAAGCGCTGGCGCTGGTTCAGACGCATCGCGCGGTGGGGGCTCCCACGATCCTCCAGGCGATGAACGAGCATGTCCGATCGATGAAGGAGCGCGGGCAGGGGGTCCGTCTCGGAGAGTGGCGCGTGAAGCAGGTCGAGGGCGACATCTACGAGATTCGCGTTCAGCTGCGGGATCAAAGCGTGAGCGGTCAGTGGTTCGAGCGGGAATTCATCTGGCACGCGCATCTCAATCTCAAAAAGGTTAACGCAGCCTCATTGCCCGCGGATGGCGTCACCCCCAAGGCCCCCGACGCTGAAGAGCGGCCGCCGCTGCCGCTCCCGCCGGCAGGTCCTACGTCCAGCTAGCCCGGTCGCTTCGTCACGACACCAGGCCGGGCGGCAACGCAATCTGGACCTGGTCCCCTTCAACGCGCACCCGGCAGCAGGGAACTTCGAAGTCGGGGTTGCCGACTCGTTGCCCGGAGACGACGCTGAACTTCCATCCATGCCAGGGACATTCGACGACCGTCCCTCGGAGTTTCCCTTCCCCCAGCGGACCGCCGGCATGGGGACAGGCATTGTCGACGGCGTAGAAGGTCCCATCGACATTGAACAAGGCGATCCAGATGCCCTTGACCTCCACGGTCTGTCCCGTGCCCGGGGGGATGTCGCGCACCTGCGCGACGGTGATAAAGTCGTTCATTTTGAGTTGCCCCGGTCTTGAAGAGACGGGCCGGGTCCGGCTGTAGGAAGGCCCTTGCTTGATTTCGGCTGGGGCTTATGGCATAGAAATAAGAAAGCGTACCCCTGACCGGCGGACCATCTCCTCACTCGTACGGGAGCCGCGGATGGGAATGAGGTTGTTGCATGGAAATGACTCTCCTGCTCAACTCGACGTATGAACCCCTGCGGGTCGTTCATTGGCAAAAAGCGATCGCCCTCCTCTGGCAAGGTAAAGTCGAAGTCCTCGAGGTTTACGACCGGGAAATCCACGGCATCTCTCTTTCGATCAAGCTGCCCGCGGTGATGCGCCTCCTCAAGCTGGTCAAGCTGAAGGACAGCCATCGGGCCGTCAAGTTTTCCCGCATCAATATCTTTACCCGCGACGGGTACACCTGCCAGTACTGTAGCCACAAGTTCCGGACGGAAGAGCTGACCTTCGACCACGTCGTCCCGATCGCCAAAGGCGGGAAGAAGACCTGGGAAAATATTGTGACCGCCTGTTGGCGGTGCAATAACCGCAAGAGCGGACGCACGCCGGACGAAGCGGGGATGAGGTTGAAAAAGCGGCCGGTAAAACCGCGGTGGAGTCCGGTCATTACCATCACGATCGGCATCCGCAATACGCCGGAAAGCTGGCGCGATTATCTCTACTGGAATATGGAGTTGGAAACGGACCCAGCCGACACCTAACAGACCGTTGAAACACGTTCGTTCTCACCCACCCATCCCCGCGCGCGCCAAGACGCGCACTTTCCCCGGGGCTGCGTTCTCACCTCGAAAGCATCCTCAACGTAGCGAGCTTGCCGAGGGCAAAGTACCCATCCGCTCGCATAAGATCGAAGCGAGCGATTCAAGCGAAGCTTGGTATGTACCTCCTCCGGTGCTTTCATCGACTGCGGCCTTGCCAATAGCTTGTTTGAACGGTCTGACCATCCTGATTTGTCAGACTAGCGCACCTTGTCCAAGGTAATCTCTAAGTTCCGTCCCCCCGGCAGCGTGGGGTTTTTCGCGTACTGGCCCTCAATATCTCCCGGTTGAGCCGGTCCCGCCTGGCCGTCCCGGTCGAGGCGCGCAACGACATCGACCATCCCGCGCAACTCCGCCCCCTGCACCATCACATCGGCATTCGTGATTTCAAACGACGCCGGGAATGTCGGATGGTCAATGCGTTTTGCCGCAATCGGACGCGGCGCACCGCCTGGTCGGCGGACAATGACGAACAAAACATCGGTCGGACGCACCTGATCCACCAGCGCCGGGGCGATCATGACGCGTCCGGCGACGACTCCTTCGCCCTGCTCAGGGTCGCAGCTGTGCGCGAGTCCCAGCCATGCTGCGATTGCGGCCAAACCGATAATCCCGCCCGCCATTCCAAGAGAACGTCCTGAAAATCCCGCCATTTCATTCCTCCAATTATGAGCGGGCTGCATTATAGCGATGGATCGAAGAAAAGGGGAGAGCATGGTTTACGGTCCTGAAACCCCTGTTGTATGATACGGCCCGCATACCAAGAGACGAGGAAGTCTGTCGAACCACACGAAGGGCGGTAGGGAGGAACAGGTTATGGCCGCGAATCCCGGGTTTCCTTTAGTTCTGGATGTCAAAGGCTGGTCGGTGCTGGTGATCGGCGGCGATGAGGAGGCGGCCGAGAAAACCCAGCGCCTGCTCGAATCCGGCGCGCGCGTCACCGTGATCAGTCCGACGCTCCATGAGACGCTGAAACAGCTCGCCGCGTCGGCGAAAGTGATTCATCGCGGGCGGCATTTCCGCGAGACCGATCTTGAGCACACCATTCTCGTGCTGAATACCCTCCGGGGCGACCGGGAGTTTGCCAAGATGCTGCTGGCCAAGGCGCGGGAAAAAGGATTTCTGCTGTGGTCGGTGGACTATCCGGAGGCCTGCAGCGTCACGATGCCGGCGGTAGTCGCCTCGGGTCATGCGCGCGTCGCGATCAGTACGAGCGGGGTCGCGCCGGCCCTCTCCGGATTCATGAAAGAGGATCTGGAACGGATTCTGGATGCCGAATTCGCCGCTTTCGTCGACTGGCTGGGGGAGTTGCGCGAACAGGCCAAGGCCAATGAGCCGGATGCCGAAAAACGCCGGGCTCTGCTGCGCGAAGCCCTGGACGGGTTTCGTCTCCTGGGCAAGGTGCAATACCCCAAAGTGTGGCTGGATGAACGGGCGAAGCAGAACGTGCCGTCCGGGGCGAAGGGTAGTTGAGACTCAGAGCTGATGGCTGATCGCTGAGAGCAGAACAGAACGAAGGAGAATGACAACCCATGGTTTTGTTGGAATTCAGTATGTCCCCGTTGGGGAAAGGGGAGAGCGTCGGGAAGTATGTGGCGCGCTCGCTGGACATCATCGATAAGAGCGGGGTGCCCTATCGCCTGAATCCCATGGGGACGGTCCTGGAGGGGGAATGGGAGCAGGTGTTCGGGGTGGTGCAGAAGTGTTACCAGCGGATGAAAAAAGACTGCAACCGGATTTCCTGCACCATCAAAGTCGATTACCGCAAAGGTCACGCAGGGCGTCTGCAGAGCAAGGTGGCCAGCGTCGAGAAAAAGCTCAAGCGGAAGATCAAACAATAACCGTCCTTCCAGAGCAGCAGGCCCATCATTGCACTCCGTGAGACGTGATTTCCTCGATTCTCGAGAGGGATGAATCGGCCTGAATCCGTTCGTCATTCTATGGCCGGACTTCATCTCTCCGGCAACCCACTCTCGTTCCTTCCGCCAGAATCCCGGGACAGGCGCACGAGTCCCGCCGCGGGCCTCTTCCCTCTAGCCCTCTCGCGCTAACCGGTTCGATTCAGCCAGACCGCACCCTCAGACGAAAATCGGCCACCACAAGTTTGTATTGCAAATAACTAGGAAGACTATCTATACTCTCGCGCTCGTAGGTCGGCGTGCGCGGAGGCCGAGGCGTGCAACCGTCGTCGGTGACATCACCGGAATCAGCGGGACGGCGTTATCCACAGAATCCTTGGTTGAACGAGCAGCACATGAAGAGCAGCCTGGCAGATGAAGCTGAATACAAGACGCCATCCTCTCATTCGCTGTTGCCGAAGGACCGCACGATCCTTGAGAGAGAATTCATGGAGTTTCGTCCCTTCGGGCTGGACGAGCAGGGCGAGACGATCAGGGATTTGACCGGGATGAGCATCAGGGAGGTCGTGGTCTATCTGGAAAAATCCTGCCAGCCGGAGCCGGGAACCGACGCAGGCGGCCAGGCAGTGTCGGAACTCTGCCGGTTGTTGAACGACCGCATCAAGGATCCCGTCTACCACGTCACTCCCGAGTTTTTGAAGAACCCGTGGAACAGCTATTCGTTCGAATTCACGGCGTATCTGTACGAGTTCTGCGAGCGCATTTCCGGTGATTCTCGATTTGTCTTCCGGGCTGGAACGGAAAAGGCGTCTCCTATATTGCAGGTGCTGGCCCGGCCGTTTTCGCTGGCGCAGATCTACGGGATGTTTCCGTACTTCGGCAACAAATTCGCCTCCGGATCCATCGAATGTCGTGTGGTGGAGGTCAATTCAAGTTCTGCCACGCTCGCCATGCGATTTTCCGACCGTACCCTTCGCCAGTTCGGCCCCTATCGCAGACGGTGCGCGCATCTGGTGTGTCAGTCCGCCCAGGGCATTATGGCGGCGGTGCCGGCCCGTGTGCACGGTCTTCCGCCGGCTTCGTTGCACCGGATATCCTGCATTGCCGATGACGACGACTGGTGTGAGTGGCTGATTCAATGGCAGGGGGAAGGTCACCGGCGATTGGGTGACAGGGTTTGGCGGGCGGTCGCGGGTCGCGAACAGCTGTCATCCCCGCCGACCCCATTAAATACCCCTCTGACCGGACCCCCGGCGAATACCGGACACGAATGTGACCATGGGACAGCCATCGCGTCGGCGCAGCGGATGGAAAGCCTGCCTCACCTACATCGCCGGATGAGACGGTTCCTGTGGGGACCGCTCCTGGGCGTGACGCTCGGAACCGGAGTCCTTCTCCTGAATTCTGGTGTCGCGTTCGCTGAAGTCATCTTGGCCGTCCTCTGTCCAATCTTACTCGAGGCGGTGGTGATCAATCGCCGGCTTCGTCGGGAAAGCCGGCAACGCGAAGCTTTGATCCATGAACAGGTCAGTTTCGCGGAGTCGCGCCACGAGGACCTGCGCGAGGCCTATCTTGAGCAGGAACAGACGCGGGTTGAACTCCGGCGCAAGGTGTCGCAGTTGACGGCGCTCCATCGAGCCGGGTTGCTGTTTGGTTCCACCTTCGAGCGCGATACGCTGCTTCAGCAGGTATTGGAAACGCTCACGCGAGATCTCCGCTACGATCGTGCGATGGTGTCAGTTTTTGATCCCGCCCGCAGCCTCATCGAACATGTTCGCGTCATCGGCGTAGCACCCGAGGTGCAGGCGTTTGCGCAGTCCTGCCGGATTCCGGTGACCGATCGTGAGAGCCCCGAAGGGACGGTCGTTCTCCTGGGCCGCCCGCTCCTGATCGACGACATCCGGTCGGTGTGGCGCGACCTCCATCCGTTGAATCAGCAGCTCGTGGAGATGAGCAGGACGAAGGCGCTGATCGTGGTTCCGCTCAAGACGAAGGATCGCATCCTCGGGACGTTGACCGTGGATCGGACAGATCAGCAGAGCCTGACACAGGATGATCTTGAACTCATGACGACGGTTGCGAGCCAGGTGGCCATCGCGCTCGACAATGCGTCGGCTTACCAGCAGATCGAAGAGTGGAATGCGGGATTGGAGTTGAAAGTCCGTGAGCGCACCGCCGCACTGGAACAAGCGGATCGGCTGCGGTCTCAGTTCTTGTCGCACGTCTCGCATGAGCTCAAGACGCCGCTGACGTCGATCAAGGGGTTTCTTCAGAATCTGTTGGATGGACTGACCGGTCCGTTGAACGACAAACAGCATCAGTACCTCACCCGGATGCTGCACAACTCCGACCGGCTGATTCGCATGATCGACGATCTGCTCGACCGGACCCGTATCGAGACCGGGCGATTGGAATTACAGCCGGCCGATGTGGATCTGGAGCTCTGCGTGACTGATGCGATGGAGCAACTCCGGCCGCTGGCCCATGCGAAGCGACAGACGCTCGACGTCTGCTGCCCGGAGGCGAGAGTCCTCGTGTGGGCCGACCGCGATCGCCTGATCCAGGTGATGGTCAATCTGATTCAGAATGCCGTCAAGTTCACCCCAGAAGACGGCAGGATTACGGTGACAATCGAACCGCCGACCCGGCGGATGGCGACGATTCTGGTGAGGGACACGGGACCCGGCATTCCCCCCGAGTGCGTCGAAAAGATTTTCGATCCATTCTTCCGGGTCCAGGAGGAAAAGCGAAGCGGGCCCAAAGGACTGGGGTTGGGCCTCGCGATTGTAAAGAACCTGGTCGAGTTGCAAGGGGGAGCCGTCACTGCAAGAAACCATCCGGACGGAGGAGCCGAGTTGTGTTTCACCGTGCCGATTCGTTCCGTCGGGTCATCGCCAGGATCCGGTGCGCGTGGGACGAGTCGAAAGATTCTCGTAGTGGATGACGACGAGGACATCCGTGAATCGCTCCTCGATCGTCTGAGGACGAACGGGTATCAACCGGCTGCAGTCCTCGACGGTCGCCAGGCGCTGGAGGCGATGGAGTCGGAAGATCTCGGAGGGGTGATCCTTGATATCGGCATCTGTCACATGGACGGTTTGGAAGTTTTGCGGCAGATCCGCCTGCGCAGCCAATGTATTCCCGTCATCATGATTACGGCCTCCGGATCACAGGAACTGGCAGTCAAGGCGATCGGAATGGGTGCGCAGGCCTATCTGCTCAAACCGTTTGATGCCGCGGAGCTTCAGCAGCTCATGGACTGCTGGTTTCAGCCGGCATGACGCGGATTGTGGCCCGGTACGGGAGCATGTCATGGCCTGGATCTACCATGGTGAGAGTTGTGCGGGCCAGGTGGCGGAGTCTATCCGCGCAAGCGCTGACGATCCCGGTTCTTTCCCTGAGCCTCTGCTGGTCGTCTGGTCCTGCCTGTGCCCAGGTGCCCAGAATTCAAGGGCAGGGAACGGCCGCGTCGGGCATGGGAAACGCCTTTGCCGCTCAAGCGGATGATCCCTCCGCCCTCCATTACAATCCCGCCGGCATGACCCAGCTTCACGGCATGCAGGTGATGCTCGGGGGGCTTCTTTCCGGAGGCACAACCGACTTTACAAATTCGAGCGGAGTTCATGCGACCGGCGATCGCGATGGTAGTCTTGCGTGGCCGCCGCCGACCCATGCTTTTCTCGTGGCGAACGTCAAGGAGCTGGGTCTTACGGCGCTGGGCGATCTGGCGGCGGGAATCGGCGTAACGGTTCCCTTCGGTTCGATCATGCGCTGGCCGGACAATGTTCCATTTCGCGCCGTCACTGTGTTCAGTACGTTACCGTTGATCGACATCAAACCGACGCTGGCCTATCAGCTGACCCGGGATCTCTCAGTGGGGGTTGGAGCGGACATTTACACGTTTAGCGGAATGTTCGGGGAAGGACATGCGGAATCGCAGTCTATCTCGCCGGGGGGGCCGCTTACGCCGTTGTTCGGCCAAGCCGGTTCCAAAGTCGAGCTATACGGGAAGGATACGGCGACGGGCTTTAATGCCGGCCTGTTGTATACAGCGATACGAAACGGCGAGGGGCAGCCTATTGCGAATCTTGCCTTCGTGTACCGGAGCGAGGCCACGCTGCATCTGGCGGGAGCGCTCACCTCGAACGGAAACAAGGTACAGGATGCGATGACGACCCTGGTCCTTCCCCAGGTGATCACCGGGGGAATCGCTCTGTGGCCGGTCCGGAACCGCGAGCGGGAATGGAAGCTTGAAATTGACGTCGATTACGTAGGGTGGAAGTCCGTCGGCAATCTCGATATCCGTCTGGCGAACGGGACGGTGATTCCCCAACCTCAAAATTGGAAAGGCACGTACGCGACGATGGTCGGCAGTGAGTACCGGTGGTCGAAGGTCGACTCGATGCCCGAGTGGGAATGGGCCGTCCGGGGAGGATACACTTTTCAGCCATCGCAGATGCCGGCTCTCACCTTCAATCCGGGAATTCCGTCGGCCGATGTCCATGTACTGTCGACCGGCGCCGGTTTGCTCTGCAAAGAAAACGGGTCGCTCCTGGGAATTGTGAATTGGGGCAGTCTCGGGCTGGGACTCGTCCACGTCAAAGGCATCGGGCTGGACCTCTCGTACCAGACCTCCCTTTATGAGCCGCGCACGGTCTCCGGTAATACCGGAATTCGTACCGGAGTAAACGGACTGTACAAGTCCACCTTTTATACGGGCGGATTGTCGCTCCGCCTCATGTTCTAGAAGGTGCTCCTGAGTCAGGAGCGCGGGGAGTCCTCCGGCTGCGGGCTTCGTAGCAATCGATCTAGGAGGAGTGGTATTGCCGCGGAACGCGCGGGCCGATTGAACAGAGGACTTCGTACGGAATGGTTCCGATCAGCTTGGCGATGTCGTCCGCGGTGATTTCGTCATTTCCCTGGCGGCCGATCAACACGGCTTCATCGCCGACGGCGACCCCGGAGATGTGGGTGACGTCCACCATCACCATGTCCATACACACCAGGCCGGTGATGGGCGCGCGCTGGCCGTGTATCAGGACCTGGCCACGATTCGAGAGGTGCCGGCTCAATCCATCCGCATAGCCGACGGGCAGAACCGCGATGCGAGTCGGTCGTGCGGCCGTAAAGGTACCGTTGTAGCTGACCGTGCGCCCCGGCAGAATGGTTCGGAGTTGGGCGATGCAGGTCCGGAGGGACAGTACCGGCTTTAAATCCGGGACAGGGACTGAAGCGGGCAGGGTGTGGTACCCGTAGAGCATGATGCCTGGGCGGACGAGCGAGAAGTGGGCCCGGGGGAAACGGACTGCGCCGCCGCTGTTGGCTGCATGGATCAGGGGAGTGCTGAACCCGCCGGCCCTGACGGTCTTGATCGCCTCGTTAAATTGCACGAGCTGCTGTTCCGTCGGATCGGTGGACGGCCCGTCGGTATCGGCCAGGTGAGTCATGAGTCCTTCCAGCTGCAGAGAGGTCGGGAAGCCGTTCGAGCCGATCACTGTTCCGAGTTCGACCTGCGTCAGTCCCAGTCGCCCCATGCCGGTTTCAATTTTGAGGTGAACGGGGTAGGGAGTCGGCAGGGAAGCGGCGGCCTGGGCAAGGGCCGGAAGCACGGAGGCGTCGCTGACCACGGGGGTCAGTTGGTGCGCAAAGAGGTCGGCGAATTGCTCCTGGAAGAGCGGACCGAGCACGACGATCGGCGCGTTGATACCGGCCTGCCGCAGCGTGATCCCTTCATCAATCGAGACGACGGCAACGCGAGAGATGCCCTGGCGAATCAGCGCCTTTGCCGTTTCCGCGGATCCGTGACCGTAGGCATTGGCTTTGACGACGGCCATGACGTCGCACCCGGGGGAGAGGATGCGGCGGAATTGCGCCAGATTGTAGGCGAGGGCTGTGAGATCGACGGACGCGCAGGTCGGTGAGAATGTCGAGGTGGTTGGCACGCGATGAGGACGGGTCTGGAAGCCTGGTTCAGACCTCCATGATCTCCTGTTCCTTTTTCTTAATCACATCGTCGATCTTTTGACCGTATTGCTCGGTGAGCTTTTGGGTTTCCTGTTCCGCCTTCCGCAGCTCGTCTTCGGTGAGCTTCGCATCTTTTTGGAGTTTCTTCAACTCTTCGTTCGCATCGCGGCGGAATCCCCGGATCTGCACTTTGGTTTCTTCGCCGTGCTTCTTGCAAATCTTGGTCAATTCTTTCCGGCGCTCTTCGGTGAGCGGGGGAAGGGGCACGCGAATCATCTTGCCGTCGTTCGACGGGTTCACGCCCAACCCCGAGTTGGCCAGCGCCTTTTCTATTTCTTTGATCAGATTGGGTTCCCAGGGCTGAACGGTGATGAGCCGCGCTTCGGGCGTGGAAATGTTGGAGATCTGCTTCAGCGGCGTCATGGTGCCGTAGTAGTCGACCCGAATTCCGTCGAGGAGGGCGACAGAGGCCCGACCGGTCCGGAGACCGGCCAAGTCGCGTTTCAAGTGTTCAACAGCCTGATCCATCTGCGCGGTGAGTTTCTGTCGGACTGGTGCGGCGTTGGACATGACAACACTCCGTGATCGGATTAACGATTGCCGAGAGTGACCAAGGTTCCGATCGGTTCACCTAAGGCCACCCGTTTGAAATTGCCCTTCACTTTGAGGTTGAACACGATGAGTGGAAGGTTGTTATCCATGCAGAGACTGATCGCCGTGGAATCCATGACCTTGAGGTTCTGGTTCAAGATCGACATGAAGGGAATCTCCGCATACTTCTTCGCCGTCGGATTCTTCATGGGGTCGGAATCGTAAATGCCGTCCACCTTTGTGCCCTTCATGATGACCTGGGCCCCGATTTCCATCGCCCGGAGCGCGGCGGCGGTATCGGTTGAGAAGTAGGGGTTGCCTGTGCCGCCGGCAAAGATCACCACCCGCTTCTTCTCCAGATGTCGGATGGCCCTCCGGCGGATGTAGCCCTCCGCCAGTTGGCGCATTTCGATGGCGGACTGCACGCGGGTCATAACCCCGGCGCGCTCCAGGGCATTCTGCAGGGCGAGCGCGTTGAGCACGGTGGCCAGCATGCCCATGTAGTCGGCCGAAGCGCGTTCCATGCCGGACGCGCTGGCGGCAATGCCGCGAAAGATATTGCCGCCGCCGATGACGACGGCGACCTGGATATCGAGGGCGATGACGGAGGCGATTTCCTCTGCGAGGCCTTCGAGGATGGAGGGTTGGATCCCGTATCCCTGCTCACCGGCCAACATCTCCCCGCTGACTTTCAGAAGGAGGCGCCGGTATTTCGCAGAGCTCATGCTTCGCCTAGTTGGTAGCGGGTGAACCGGCGGATGTTCATGTTTTCGCCGATCTTGGAAATTCTCTGCGCCAGGAGGTCCTTGATGGTCACGGCCGGGTCCTTGATGAACGATTGTTCCATCAGGCAGTTCTCTTGAAAAAACTTTTCGAGCTTGCCTTCGACGATCTTGGGCCAGGCAGCGGGGGGCTTGCCCATTTCCTTGGCTTGCCCTTCGTAGATCGATTTTTCCTTCTCAACGACGTCGGCCGGGATGTCTTCCCGCCTCACGAACGAAGGTTTTGCTGCGGCGACTTGAAGCGACAGATCGTTGACGAACGCCTTGAACTCTTCGTTGCGTGCGACGAAATCCGTTTCGCAGTTGACCTCGATCAGGACACCGATTTTTCCACCCATGTGGATGTAGGCATGGACGAGGCCCTGGTTGGTTTCGCGCCCGGCTTTCTTGGCAGCGGCCGCGAGGCCCTTCTGACGGAGATAGTCGATCGACTTCTCGATGTCGTCGCCGTTTTCGGTGAGGGCTTTCTGGCAATCCAGAATCCCCGCGCCTGTTTTCTCTCGAAGCTCTTTGACTAGCTGACTTGATCCTGCCATGGTCCGTTATCCTTCACCGTATGAAAAGGGAGGTGCCGAAAATGGAATCGACTGTGAAACGTTATGACGCCGGGACGCCTTCAAGGCTCAGGGCCGGCTTCTTTTCTCCGGCGGCGGGAGCAGCCTGAAATTCGGCTTCATCGCGCTGGGTCTTGAGATGGGCGCCTTCGATGCAGGCATCGGCGATCTTGGATGTAATGAGCTTGATCGAACGAATCGCGTCGTCATTGCCGGGAATCGGATAGGTGATGTGATCGGGATCACAGTTGCTGTCCAAGATGGCGATAACCGGAATATCCAGCCGGGTAGCCTCCTGCACGGCGATCTTTTCGATTCTGGTATCGAGGATGAACACGGCGCCGGGAAGACTTCGCATGTTCTTGATGCCGGAGAGGTATTTTTGAAGTTTGACGATATCCTTCTGCATGAGAAGGATTTCCTTCTTCTTCAACCCGTGCTCGCTGGGATTCAGCAGGGTCGCTTCCATCTTCTTCATCTTGTCGATGCTGCGACGAATGGTCTGGAAGTTGGTCAGCATGCCGCCGAGCCAGCGCTGGTTGACGAAAAACATGTTGGCCCGCTTGGATTCTTCTTCGAGGATTTCCGCTGCCTGTCGCTTGGTGCCGACAAAGAGGACGGATTCGCCCGCTGCGACGGTATCCCGGACGAAGGCATACGCCTGTTCCATCCTGGTCAGTGTCTGCTGGAGATCGATGATGTAAATGCCGTTCCGTTCACCGAAGAGAAACTTTTTCATCTTCGGATTCCAGCGGTTCGTCTGGTGTCCAAAGTGAACGCCAGCTTCCAATAGTTCCTTGATCGCCACCACTCCCATGCCTTCACCTCCCCTCAAGGCTTGCAGAGCACCCGCGTTGCGGGTGAGGGGAACCAGTCCCCTTATTCTCAAGCCGAGCAGCGTGTGTATACGCTGATGTCAATTTTGGATAATAACCTGTTCAGACCAATAGTATAAACAGGGCTGTCTTGTGCAACCCCTAAAGCCTCGGCACGCTATCACAGTCTCAATGCGATTTCAAGCGGTTGGGGGAGATACCCGGCTACGACCGATAGCTGGCGTTAATGCGCACGTAGTCGTACGACAGGTCGGTCGTCCACATGTGGGCCTGAGCCTGTCCCTGCCCGAGATTCACGGCGATCGTAAACTCGTTTCGTTTGAAGACCCGCGCTATTTTTCGTTCCGCCGCGAAGCCCACCCCCATGCCGCGTTTGACCATCACGACATCGTCAAAACGCACCGTCAGTTTGTCGGGATCGATGGCGACGCCGGACCGGCCGATGGCCCCCATGACTCTGCCCCAGTTGGCGTCTTCTCCAAACAGCGCAGTCTTGACAAGATTGGATGTGGCGATCGTGGAGGCCACGCGCTTGGCTGCCGCCGCGGTCGCTGCTCCATCCACGACGATCTTCACGACTTTGGTGACGCCTTCGCCGTCCCGGCAGATCGCCATGGCGAGCGCCCGGGAGGCTTCGGTCAGCAGTTGCTCGAACCGGCGATAGTGTCGGGTGCCCTGTCGGATCGGCGGATTCTTTGCCAAGCCATTGGCGAGGCAGAGCACCGTATCATTGGTGCTGGTGTCACCGTCCACGGTAATACAGTTGAAGGATTGATCCACGGCGGACTTCAGCGCCCGTTGAAGCGCCGAGGGCGCGATCGCGGCATCGGTCGTGAGATAAGCCAGCATGGTGGCCATATTCGGGTGGATCATGCCGGAGCCCTTGGCCATGCCCCCGATGGTAACGATTCGGCCGCCGATCCTGGCTCGAACCGCGACGGTCTTCGGCCGTAGGTCGGTTGTGAGAATGGCTTGGGCGGTCTGGCGGCCGCCTCGAGCGCTCAGGCGGGAAATGAGCGTCGCGATTCCCGCCTTGACTCGATCGATGGGTAGCACCCGCCCGATGACGCCCGTTGATCCTACGAAGATCTGATGCACCGGAACGGAGAGCCCCCGTGCGATGGCGGAGGCCATGACGTTTGCGGCCGCCAGTCCCGCTGCGCCCGTGCAGGCATTGGCGTTCCCGCTGTTCACGATGATGGCTCGGCCGCGCTGGTACCGGAGGTGGCGACGGTCGAGAATGACCGGAGCGGCGGCGACGCGATTCTTGGTAAAGACGCCTGCAATCGGCCCGCTGACGGTCGACACAATCAACGCCAGATCGAGAATCCCTGGTTTCTTGATCCCGCAATGTATGCCGGACGCCTCAAAACCCAGGGGCGCGGTCACGCCCGATGTTTCTCTCTTCATCACGCAAATCTCTTTGAGGAGGTTAGGATGAACGTGGCGGTTCTCGACAGTTCGTGCTCAGGGGTAGCTGCCCGGCGCGGTGAGTCCGGTGTCTTCGGGGATGCCCATCATCAGATTCATGGCCTGGATGGCCTGACCTGCGGCCCCCTTCACGAGATTGTCTACGGCGGCAACCGTCACCACCCATCCGGCGCGGGCATCCGTATACACGCCGACATCGCAAAAGTTGGACCCTCTGATGTACCGGGGATTGGGTATAAGGTCCTCATAGAGACGGACAAACCGTTCACCTTTATAGAAGTCCCGGTACAAGGCTCGGAGGTCGGGGAGGGGGATCTCTTGCGTCAGCCTGCAATAGGCCGTACTCAGGATCCCCCGATTCATCGGTACGAGATGGGGCGTGAATGCGACCGTAACCGCTCCGGGCTTGCCCATTACGCCGGACAGTTCCTGCTCGATTTCCGGGATATGCCGGTGTTGACCGATCTTGTAGGGCTCGAGCGATTCGTGGGCTTCCGGAAAGTGATAGGGCAATGCCGGGCTTCGTCCCGCTCCGGAGATTCCGGATTTCGCGTCGATCACAATGGTGCCGGGTTGTACGAGATCTTTGGCGAGAAGCGGCGCCAACTGCAGAATCGCGGCAGTCGGATAGCATCCCGGTGAGGCTGCCAGCCGTGCCTTCAACAGGGCGCTCCGATGCAGTTCAGGAAGCCCGTACACGGCTTCGCGCAGCAGGTGTGGATGCGCGTGAGGAGTCTGGTACCACTTTTCATAGGCGGCGACATCCTTGAGCCGGTAGTCTGCGCTCAGGTCCACGACCAGCTTGCCGGCTTTCATGCACAGCGCGACCGGGTCCTGCGACTTGGTATGGGGAAGGGCGAGAAACACGGCATCCGCCCGTTCCGCCAGTGCCTCGGGCGCCAATGCTTCGAAGATGTGATGCACGGTTCCGGCCAGGCTGGGGAAAACGGATGAGACCGATTGACCGGCCGATTTCTCCGACGTGACCGCAGTGAGTTCGTAATGGGGGTGTGCGACGGCGAGACGAACGAGCTCTGCGCCGGCATATCCGCTGGCTCCTGCAATTGCGATTCGAAACTTCTTGGTCATGGTGCGCGACCCGATAAGACCGGTTTCCGGTAACCTGTGTATGGGCACAAAAAAGGGAAGGCGAGGAGCCTTCCCTTTCTCGATCTCTTGGCTCCTGCAGCCTAGCGCTTGGAGTATTGGAAGCGCTTGCGGGCACCCTTCTGTCCGTATTTCTTTCGTTCCTTCACGCGAGAGTCGCGTGTGAGCAGGCCCTCTTTCTTGAGGGGAGGACGCACCGAGGGGCTCATCGCGACGAGCGCACGCGCAATGGCGTGGCGGAGGGCGCCGGCCTGACCGGTTGGTCCACCGCCGTACACGGTGGCCTTGATCGAATACTTGCCGGTCGCACCGGCCATTTCAAGGGGAAGCTGGATGATCTGTCTCAGCGTGAGGCGAGGGAAGGCCTTTTCCAGAGGCTTTTCATTCACCGTGATTTCGCCCGTCGTCCCTGTGACCCAGGCCCTCGCGATTGCACATTTTCTCCGACCCGTTGCATACTGTGTCACCGCTGCCATGCGACTCGCCTCCTTCTAATTCTGAAAAGATGTCTTAGAGTGAAATCGGTTCCGGTCGTTGAGCCTGATGCGGATGGTTGGGCCCGACGTAGACACGGAGTTTCTTTGCCATACCGTTGCCGAGAGGGTTCTTGGGGAGCATGCCCTCAATGGCCATTGTGAGTAATTGCGTCGGGTCCTTCCGGAACAGATGCTCGGCTGTCGCAGTCTTCAACCCTCCCGGATAACCGGAATGGTGACGATAGAGCTTGGTTTCCATCTTGTTGCCGGTCAGCTGAATCTTCTCGGCGTTGATGATGACCACATGGTCGCCCATATCAACGTTCGGTGTAAACGTGGGACGGTGTTTTCCTCTCAGGATGCTCGCGACGCGTGCGGCCAAGCGTCCCAGGGTTTTCCCCTCGGCGTTCACAAGATGCCAGGTTTCCTTCACATCGGCTGGTTTTTCGAGATACGTCATCATCGTTCTTCTCCACTCCTCGCAACAATTAACTTCTCATTGAACCGCTATACTTCTTGGGTGCCAATATCCTTCGTTTCCAGCTTGGTCAACCAGGCATCCAGATTTTGACCGCTGCGCCTTCTCCAGACATCCTGCGTCACGAAGATGGGGGTCTGGCAGCGAAGTGCCAAGGCAATCGCATCGCTGGGCCTGGCATCGATGGTCCGCACGACCCCTTTATTTTCCAGGTACACGGTGGCGTAGTAGGCGTCGTTTTTAAAGTCCGTCAGGACGACTCGCTCCGTCTTGATTCCAAAGTGCTCTCCGAAGCTCTTGATCAAGTCATGACTCATGGGCCTCGGAGTGACGGCGGTATCCAAGGCCCGCCGGATGGACTCGCCCTCCGGTGCCCCGACCCACACCTTGAACGTTTCGGCACCTCCGTCGGTGCGTGCGAGTACGATGATCCTCGTGTCCGTATTCGGGTCTTCAACGACCCGATTAACGGTAAGCTCGATCAGAGGCTCTGTTGACTGAAGTGTCTGCTCGCCCATAAAGATTAGCGCCGCGTCCTAGGAGTCCAGTTTCCCGAAATCTTCCGGCTTCAAATTTTCCAGCCACTGCTCGAGTTCATCCGAGCTCTGTTTCCGGATGACCGACTCGCTCGCAAAAATCGGAGCCTGTGATCGGAGCGCGAGCGCAATCGCATCGCTGGGCCGCGAGTCGACCGTGTATTCCGAATCTTCGTACGTCAAATGCACCTTGGCAAAGTACGTGTTCTCGTTCAAATCTGTGATCACCACGCTGATGACTTTGGCATTGAACGCGTCGAGATACGACTTCATGAAATCGTGCGTCATCGGCCGGGGCGGCGCCACATTCTCGAGCGCCAGGCTGATCGAGCTCGCTTCCGACTTGCCGACCCAGATGGGCAGCATGTCCGCCTGATCCTCGTCCCGAAGAATAACAATATAGGCGTTGTTATAGGGGTCGAACATCAACCCCTTGACCTGCATTTGCGTAATCATGACAAATTCCTCCGCTCCTTTCTTTTTTCTGCGGATTTGAGTGAAAGGGCTGCGGAGAATGGAGGACTTTAGCACTACTGAATTCGTGATGTCAACGAAGCCGGCGACAACACAGGGAAATCCCTGCGGGCCGATGCCGTCAGACCACAGAACAGGCACCTTTGCCGGTGCGCTCGAAACTCCTGCCCGGCTAGCTGCTCGGTGGACGATAGTTCTCGGCAATCTTCGAAGAGTCGGCTTGCTCGCCCAACTTCAGAAACGCTTTCATCTGCTTGCGCACCAACTCGCGTCCGCTTTCATCGCCTAGGTTCACCTGATATTCGTTAATGACCATCACCCGCATGCCTTCCCACTTCTTCCAGCAGCTTGTGCAGACCTTGGCCTTGATCTCGGCTTCGAGCTTTCCCAGAAAGAGGGGAGCAGTAATCGCTTCTCCCGTTTGTCCACAGGTGACACATGCTATCTCTGCCATATCCGCGAGGCTCCTTTGTCTGGTCGTTTGGGACTGAAGCATCAGGCCCGGTCTTGAACCGAAGCCTGCACAAAAGCGGGCGCATTCTACCAGACGCATTCCTATGAAGAAAAGAGGCGATGCCGATTGACCCTCCGGAGGCTTCATGTTAGAAGTGCATCCCGCTACGAAACCTTCATCATGAGGTTACGCCCGGATGGCGGAACTGGCAGACGCGCCGGACTCAAAATCCGGTTCTCGCGAGAGAGTGGGAGTTCGACCCTCCCTCCGGGCACCACGTCATTGCAGGCACATGCGATGGTAGGCCTGAGCCTTTCCGGAGCCCAAATAATGGGGGCAACCCCTCTTGACAGGCCCTTGACGTTGGCCTATAGTGCCGCGGTCATTAGAACTAACTCATGTTCGAGATCACGCAAGGAATCATGTTGTTCGTCATCTCTACACTTTATCTTTTAACTCACAAGGAGGCAGCACATGCGTAAGGTGTTGGCACTAGGAGCCACAATTCTTTTTGTCGGCTCTGTGAGTGTTGCAGGAGCTCAGGAGCGTCTGCAGCAGTCGGCTGGTGGGTCTGCGATGGGCGTGGGAACTGGGGTTGGCGACATTTCCGGAAGTGCAAATCGCGTCCAGGCCTTCGATCGGAACGCATTCCTGGATCGGCTGTCACAGCCTGAAACCACGCACGGGCGTGTGATCGGCGTCGATCTTCCGGGAAAGAAGATTCATTTAGAGGGCGGCGGGAGTTCACATGATGAGGGCCGTGCGGGTGGCGGTGCGATGAACTACCGTACCTACTACTTCGACGACCGGACCAACATGGATCAGATTCGCGTCATCGAATCCGGGGATGACGTGACCATCCAAGCGATCGAAGAAACATCGAACGCCCAGCCATATGGGACAGGACGGAAGATCGTTCGTGAAGTCACCGTACTCCGGGGGAATGAAAAGCTCGCCGGGTTTGGTGGCTTGGGTCAACGGCCCAACCCGATGACCGAGCGTGCAATCGAGACCAACAGCGGCAGCACCACTGGTGGTGTGGCCGGTTCCGCTCTTCCGGGCAAGCTTGACTCCGGGATCACGAGTCCTGTGGGCGAGTATACCGGTGCTGCTCCCTGCTGGCAGTGTGAACCGCAGCCGGGCTGGGGCAACAACGTCGGCAACAAGTCCGATTACGGGACCGATACCGCCAAGCCAAACCTGGTCAAGGGGTTGAACTAGACTGTACCGGGCTTAGACAGCAATGTCAGGAAAGGGGCAGCTTCGACTGCCCCTTTTTTTTGTCCAACTGCCGTACTCGTGCTTGCCCGGTTCAGGTTTCCTTGGTAGGCTGACTCCGTTCAACGAGGTGTCCCGGATCAGGTGCGACGTGAGGTTTGATGTGAGCGAGAATCACGAGCAGTCAACGGCTCCAGCGTCTGATGTGGAGCTGGATCTTCGGGGGGTGATCTGCCCCTACAACTTTGTCAAAACGAAGCTCAAACTTGAGACGATGAAGCAGGGCCAGGTGCTTTCGGTCTTGCTGGACGACGGCGATCCGATCAAGAATGTTCCTCGCAGTGTGGAGAACGAAGGCCACACAGTTGTAGCGCAAGAACGGGTCGATCACGCCTACCGTGTGCTGATTCGCCGAGGGGTCAGCGACTAAGTCAGTCCTTCCTTTTCGATTTCATCCCCGGACGTCTATTCCCGATCTTCCCCCCCGCCGAGAGCATAATCGTGACGTCCTGACCAGCTCCCATGTGCGCCAGCCTCTCTTGCACCTGACGCGCGGTTCCCCTGATGATCAACTCCTCCCGTCTTGTGAGATCGCATGCAACCACAATGAACCGTCGAGGGGCCATCCCGGCGATGGTTTTCAAGACGTGCGTGAGTGATCGTGCTGTGCAGAATGCAACGGTCTGGACCTGGCTCTTGAGACATCTGGCAAGGCAGCGTCTCATGCCATCTTTGGTTTCCGGGAGTCTGCCTTGAAAGAAGAATGAGTCACAGGAGAGTCCTGCAGCGGCCACGGCGGCCGTGAGCGCTGAGGGACCGGGAACCGAGATCACCCGGATTCCACGATCGTGGGCTGATGCCACAAGGAGGCAGCCGGGATCGGCGAGGACCGGAGATCCACAGTCCGATACCAGCGCGATCCGGGCGCCTCGTTGCAATCGCTCAATAAGGACTGCCACCTTTTCCTTAAGGTTCGTGGGGCCATAGCTCGTCAGTGCCGTCTCAATGTCATGATGGGAGAGAAGCCGCCGGGTGGCTGCGGGGTTTTCCGAGGCGATGAGATCGGCATCGCGAAGGGTTCGGATGGCCCGCAGCGTGATATCGTCCAGATGTCCTATGGGCACACCGACCACATAGAGAATGCCGGGCTTGGTCGGCCGATCCTCGGAAGTCATTCCAACACCAGCGTTTTGTTGACTCTGTTCTCTCCGCATCGATATAATTTCGACTTATCTCGTCGGACACGGCCTCTAACCACACGCGGCAGGGTCAGCCCCTATGGCAGCAGTCTGCTTCATGGTCACCATGGTCCTGTATTTCGTGGCCACGGTATCATTTCTTGCCTATTTACTGCGGCGTTCCGAAGCCCTGTCAAAAGTGTCGCTGGGGATTACCGCCGCCGGATTCGTGTCTCATACCATTGCGCTGGTCATGAGGATGGTGGCCGCGTCGTCGCCATCGCCTCCCAGTTTCCACGAAGCGCTCTCTTTTTTCTCCTGGATGCTGATCCTCGTCTTTCTCGCCGTCGAGTTTCGCCATCGGATTCATGTACTCGGATCCTTTATGGTCCCCTTGGCGCTGGTTTCGCTGGTGTCGGCCGCGGCGCTCCCCGAGACCGTGCCCACCCTCAAGCCCGTGTTCAAGACCCTCTGGTTCCACGTCACGCTCAGCATGTTGGGGACCGTCGGTTTCGCGGTCGCCTTCGTTGCAGGTGTGATGTATCTGATTCAAGAGCGCCTTCTCAAGTCGAAACGGTTCAACGTGCTCTACAGCAAACTGCCCGCGCTCGACTTCCTCGACCATCTGAATCAGCAGTCCATCGTGCTGGGATTCCCGCTGTTGACGCTGGGGATCGTGACCGGAGCGATCTCGGCTGAATTTGCGCGCGGATCGTACGTGAGTTGGAATCCCGAGCAGACGTGGGCTCTCGTGACCTGGCTCTTCTATTTTGTGGTGCTGCTGGGTCGGTTGACGGTGGGATGGCGGGCCAAGCGAGCGGCCTATCTGACGGTGATCGGATTTGCCTGCGTGATCCTCACGTTGGTGGGAGTGGTGCTCAAAGGCCACGGAGCCCTGTCGTGATATGCATCTGATCGTTGTCGGGCTCAGCCATAAAACGGCCCCGGTCGAGATTCGCGAGAAACTGGCCGTTCCTGAAAGCCGATTGGGCGAGGCATTGAGCCGGCTCTGTTCCTATCCCGGGGTGAAGGAAGGCGTTCTGCTGTCGACCTGCAACCGGGTTGAAGTCTACTCGGTGGTCGAGGAGGTTGAAGCCGGATACGGGCGTATCCAGGAGTTTCTTGCCGATACCCATCTCGCCCTGTCTTCTGAACAGCTCACCCCCCATCTCTACTGGCATACCGGGGATCGGGCGATCGCCCATCTATTCAGGGTGGCCGCGAGCCTTGATTCGATGATCATCGGAGAGTCGCAGATCCTCGGGCAGCTCAAGGATGCGTTCGAAGTTGCGCTCGCGCATAAGACGACCGGCGTGATTATGAATAAGGTGGTGAAGAAGGCCATCTCGGTTGCCAAGCGTGTGCGGACCGAAACGAAAATTGCGGAAATGGCGGTGTCGGTCAGCTATGCCGCCGTGGAACTGGCCAAGAAGATTTTCTCGAACCTCGACGAGAAGACCGTGTTGCTCGTCGGTGCGGGTGAAATGGCCAAGCTGGCGGCGCGACATTTGATCGCGCAAGGCGTCCGTCACGTTCGCATTACGACCAGGACTCCGCAACATGCGATTGATCTTGCTGCCAAGTTCGGCGGGACGCCTGTTCCCTTCGATCAGTTCAAGGATGAGATGGCCTCGGCGGACATCGTGCTGGTGTCCACCGGCGCAGCGCACTATCTGATCAGTGCCGAGGATGTGCACCGTGCGGTGAAAGAGCGCATGAATCGGCCCATGTTCCTGATCGATATCTCCGTTCCACGGAACATCGATCCGGCCGTTCGTCATGTCGACAATGCCTATCTATTCGATATTGACGATCTGAAGCATCGGGTGGAGCAGAACCGCGCGGAGCGGGTTCAGGAAGCGGAAAAGGCCGAACGAATGGTGGTCGAAGAAGTGGGGATCATGCTCGAATGGATGAAGTCGCTGGAGGTGACGCCCACCATCGTCTCCTTGCGGAACCGCGTCGATGAAATCAAACGGGCAGAAGTGGAAAAAGCTCTCGGCCGTCTAGCGCATCTCTCCCCGCAGGATCGGGATCTGGTCGAAGGCATGGCCTCTTCCATTGTGAACAAATTGATCCATCGCACGATGGTGACGCTCAAGACCGAGGTCAATTCTTCAAGCGGGCCCGCCTTTGTCGAAGCGGCCCGGCGTTTCTTTAACCTCGACCAGCCGTCGTCTCCGGGCCAACAGACAGAAGACTACGCGGAACGGCCGCGCTGTCTCGCGCATGACCCCGACGAATCGGAGCATGAAGAACCGGCGCAGGGGACGTCGATTCGCAAGCGGGCCCCCTGACTGGCCCCGGCAAAGAACGCAGGAAGGAAGTACGCGTGTCTACACCGACCGGTCAACGCCCGACCCTGGTGCTCGGAACGAGGGGAAGTAAGCTGGCGTTGCAGCAAAGCGAGTGGTTTCAGTCCAGAGTGCATGCGGTGGCTCCCGAAGTCCGGGTCACGTTGCGGAAGATTCAGACCTCCGGCGACAAGATTATCGACGTGCCGCTGGCCAAGATCGGCGGCAAAGGCCTCTTCGTCAAGGAAATAGAGGAAGCTCTGCTTGCCGGCGAAATTGATTTCGCTGTCCACAGCATGAAGGATGTCCCGGCGCAATTGCCCGGGGGGCTTGAGATTCTCTGCATACCGCCGCGCGAGGACGCACGCGATGCGCTGATCAGCCGCAACGGGCGTTCATTCAAGGATCTTCCGCAAGGGGCGCGGATCGGCACGGCGAGCCTTCGTCGACAGGCGCAACTGCTGAATGCCAGGCCCGACCTCCGGATCGAAATGTTGCGGGGTAATCTTGATACGCGGCTCAGAAAACTCAAGGAAGGGCAATTTGATGCCATCGTGCTGGCTGCGGCAGGGTTGCGCCGTCTGGCGTGGGGGCAGGAGATTACAGAATATCTTGATCCGGTCGTGAGTCTTCCCGCGATCGGACAAGGGGCGTTAGGCATTGAAGGGCGCAGCAACGATCAGTTCGTGCGGTCCATCCTGGATCGGCTCAACGATCAGGCCACCCAGACCACTGTGACAGCGGAGCGGGCGCTCCTCCATCGGCTGGAGGGCGGGTGTCAGGTTCCGATCGCCGCGTATGCCATTTTGGCCGGGGAGCAGCTGCAGCTGGAAGGACTTGTGGCCAGCGTGGACGGCAAGACCGTCCTCCGTGACCGCATCGAGGGACCTACTCAGGAGGCGCATGCGCTTGGAGTGCAACTGGCCGAACGGCTGCTGGCGAGAGGCGCCGACAAGATCCTTCGGGAAATCTACGGAAGAGCCTGATGGCGGGTCGACGGGCAAGAGGCAAAGTCTACCTCGTCGGGGCCGGTCCCGGCGATCCTAAACTCCTGACCATTCGCGGGAAGGAATGTCTTGAGCAGGCAGAAGTGGTCCTGTACGATTATCTCGCGAATCCCGCGCTGTTGTCGCATGCGCCGGACCGGGCCGAGCGTATCTATGTCGGGCGGCGCGGCAAAGGGAAGTATCCGGCGCAAGACGAAATCAATCGCCTGTTGATCGAGCGGGCGCGGGACGGGAAAGTCGTCGTGCGGCTGAAGGGCGGGGATCCGTTTGTGTTCGGTCGCGGGGGGGAAGAAGCGGAAGTGTTGGCATCAGCGGGGATCGAGTTCGAAGTGGTTCCCGGTGTGACGGCTGCGGTTGCGGCGCCTGCCTATGCCGGTATCCCCGTGACCCATCGGACCCTGGCGTCTTCGGTGACAATCGTGACCGGACACGAAGATCCGGACAAGTCAACGTCTGCGCTGGAATGGCCGAAGCTCGCAAGCAGCCATGGCACGCTGGTGTTTCTCATGGGGATGAAAAATCTCCCGGCGATCGTGGCGCACCTGACGGCCGAAGGGCGATCCCCGACCACGCCGGTGGCGGTGATTCGGTGGGGGACAAGGGCGTCTCAGCAAACCGTCGTCGGCACCTTATCCGATATCGTGGGGAAGGCCGAAGCGGCCCATATGGAGCCGCCGACAGTGATTGTCGTGGGTGAAGTTGTCCGGCTCAGACCGCAACTGAACTGGTTCGAGCAGCGCCCGTTGTTCGGCAAGCGGGTGTTGATGACTCGGGCCAAGGAACAGGCCGAAGAACTGGCCACGTTGCTCACTGCGTATGGAGCCGATCCTGTGGAAGCCCCGACTATCCGGATTGTCCCCCCGGCCGATTGGTCTCTCGTCGATCAGGCGATCGGGGCCATGGCCACCTATGATTGGGTGATTTTTACCAGCGTGAATGGCGTAGCCCGGTTCATGACGCGGTTGTGGGCGAACGGCTTGGATGCCCGCAATCTGGCCGGGCGCGGGATCTGTTGTATCGGACCCCGCACGGCACAAGAGCTTGAGAAGTTCGGCGTGAAGGCAGATGTGATTCCCGCGGACTATCAGGCCGAAGGCATCTTAATGATGCTGGGAAGCCGGGATCTGCGGAAAGCCCGTGTGCTCATTCCACGCGCGGAAGTCGCCCGCGAATTGCTGCCGGACGAACTCCGCGCGCGTGGCGCCCATGTCGATGTCGTCCCGGTGTATCGAACGCTCGTACCAAGCGGGGACGGCGAGGAGTGGCGCCAGGAACTCGCGGGCGGCCGGATTCAAGTGGTGACCTTTACGAGTTCATCGACGGTTCGCAATTTTGTCGATATCCTCGGGGGAGCCGATGCGGTGCGGGCAGCCTTGAAGGCGGTCACGATTGCCTGCATCGGGCCGATCACGGCGAAGACGGTTGAAGAATATGGTTTGACGGTATCGATCGTACCGAGCGAGAATACAATTCCGGCGCTGGTTGATGCGATCACGCAGTATTACGGCAGTCGGGAGCAGATGGCGGCGGGAACGAAGTAGAGCAGAAGGCAGGTTGACACGTAAAGGGAGGAGACAGGCATGGTTCCGGTGAAGTCATTCATGATTCCACGAGAGAAGTTTGTGACGGTGCCACGGGATACGGATGCGCAGACGGCCGCCCGCATCATGCGCGATCGCGGGATCGGCAGTTTGTTCGTGACGAATGATCGGGAGATTATCGGGATTCTGACGGATACGGACATGATGCGTCGCGTGGTCGCGGCCGGGGCTGATGCGACCAAGACCACGGTCGAGCAGATCATGTCGGCTCCCATTATGACCATTGAAGAGGGCAAGACGCTGCTGGACGCCAACGACCTGATGGCCCAGTCCCATCTCCGTCATCTCGGGGTGACGCGTGACAGCAAGCTGGTCGGGATGATCTCCGTTCGCGACCTCGTCGTCTTCTTGACGAATCTTCCCAGGAAGTAGGGCGGCATGGCGTTTCCGATTCAGCGACTGCGGCGGTTGCGGCAACATGAATCGCTCCGGCGGATGGTGCGGGAGACGGGATTGTCTCCCGACGATTTCATTTATCCGTTGTTCGTGGTCGAAGGACGGGATCGACGTGAAGAAATCGCTTCGATGCCGGGCCAGTTCCGGTTGTCGATCGATCTGCTGATCAAGGAAGCCGGCGAAATTAAGGCGCTGGGGATTCCAGCGATCATCCTGTTCGGAATTCCGGCGCAGAAGGACGAACGCGGAAGCTCCGGCTTGGACCCGAACGGCATCGTGCAGCGGGCGATCAAAGCCGTGAAGGACCATGTGCCGGGTCTGATGGTCATTACCGATGTCTGCATCGATGAGTACACCAGTCACGGCCATTGCGGCATCGTGCGGGACGGGAAGATTATCAACGATGAGACGCTCGACTGCCTGAGGACCATGGCTCGCACTCATGCAGAGGCCGGGGCCGACATGGTGGCGCCCTCCGATATGATGGACGGCCGGGTGGCGGCGATCCGGGGCGAATTAGACCGGGCCGGCTATTCCGAGTTGCCCATCATGGCCTATGCCGCAAAATTCTCCTCCTGTTTCTACGCTCCGTTCCGTGACGCTGCGTTCTCCAGTCCCCAGTTCGGCGATCGACAGTCGTATCAAATGGATCCCGCGAACGCGCGCGAAGCGCTTCGTGAGATCGACCTGGATATCGAAGAAGGGGCCGACATCGTAATGGTGAAGCCTGCCTTGCCCTATCTGGACATTATTGCGACTGCCCGCAGCCGAACCCTCCTTCCCATTGCCGCCTACCAGGTGAGCGGTGAATACAGCATGATCAAGGCTGCGGCGAAGGCCGGCTGGCTTGATGAATCGCGCGCGGTGATGGAATCGCTGCTGGCGATCAAGCGGGCGGGAGCCGACGTAATTCTCTCCTATTTCGCCAAAGACGCCGTCCGGCAGCTTCATTGATCGTGTCCATGAAGGTTACCCGCGGATATCTGGGCGAGACCGTGCGGCCCTATCCTGTGGCGACGATCGGCAATTTCGACGGGCATCATGTCGGTCACCGCGCGCTCTTGCAAACGGTGGTGCAGACGGCGCGCAAGGCTCACGGCACAGCCATGGTGCTGACCTTCGATCCGCATCCGGTGAAAATACTGGCGTCACACGTGGATCTGCGATTCCTGACCAGCCCGGAGGAAAAACTCGCCCGATTTGAAGAGGCGGGCATCGATGAAGTTGTCCTGCTGGAATTCAGCGAGGCCTTTGCGGGGCTGTCTCCGGAGGCCTTTGCAGAGCAGGTCCTCGCTCGCGGGCTCCGGCTCAACGAGATCTTCGTCGGAGAACATTTCGCCTTTGGGCACAAGCGTGCGGGGAAGATTGCGGATCTGATTGCCTTGGGCGGCCGGTTCGGGTTCGTTGTGCATCCGCTCGCCCCGGTCATGGTTGACGGGGGAGTGGTCAGCTCGACGAGAATCCGTCAACTCATTCAAGCCGGGCAGGTCGGTCAGGCGGCGCTCCTGCTGGGTCGGCCCTATGCCATTACGGGTGTGGTAGCACCCGGCGCACAGCGGGGACAGACATTGGGGTGGCCGACAGCCAACCTTCGGTTGCCGCCTGAACGGGTGATCCCTCCCGATGGGGTCTATGCGGCCGTGACGGCCGTGAACCGGCAACGGTATGATTCGATCGCGTATATCGGAACGAGGCCCACGTTTGATGCAGGGGAACGGTTACTCGAAGTCTATCTGTTGGACGGAGCCCACGAACTCTACGGACAAATGATCGCCGTCGATCTTGTCGAACGCGTACGGGGTGACGTGCAGTTTGCCGGAGGGGATGCGTTGAGCCGTCAGATTGCGCTGGATGTGGAGTCGGCCAGGAGAATGCTGCGCAGGCACCATGAGGCCATTGGAGAGCGATGACCATTGAGGCACCGGCGATGGTGAAAAGAAGTAGCCGGCGGGCGTGGCCGGCGTTGCTGCATCGGGTCGTGAGAACGATTCGTTCGAAGGGGCTTGTCGAGCGCGGGCAGCACCTCCTGGTGGCGGTTTCCGGTGGGCCGGATTCGGTGGCGCTGTTGTCGCTCTTGCATCGGCTGCGCACGCCCTGGTCACTGACCCTGACCGCCGTCCATTTCAACTATGGACTGCGCGGGGCTGAGTCCGAGGGCGATCAGGAGTTTGTGGCGGCCTTCTGCCGCGAACTTGGGATTCCGCTCGTTACCAGGCGACTTGAAGTCCGGGGTCGCGCGCATCGGACATCATTACAAGAGGCCGCGCGCGACCTCCGCTATCGCGCGATGAAGGAACTGGCCAAGGAGTACGGGGCGGATCGCATTGCCCTTGGTCATACAGCCGATGATCAGGCCGAGACGGTCTTGTTATGGATGCTTCGGGGCGCGGGATTGACCGGTCTCTCCGGGATGCCGGCTATTCGCGACGGCGACATCGTTCGCCCTCTGTACGAGACGAAGAGGCAGGACATTCTTGCTTATCTGAAACAGGCGGGACTGGCGTTCCGGCGCGACTCCAGCAACAGCAAGCCGCTCTATATGCGGAACCGGGTCAGACAGGAGGTCATGCCGGTTCTGAATCGACTGGTGCCGTCCGCCGTGGACGCCCTGTGTCGGCTGGCGGATCTCTGCCGCGAAGATGATCAGTATCTCGATGAGCATCTCGTCGCGCTGTGCTCGGCCAGAGTCCGCCCGGAAATCGACGGGGGATGGTCGATTGATCGGGCATGGGTCCGGGCGCTTCCCCGCGCATTGCAGCGTCGGCTGGTGCGAAATCTCCTGCGCCGGTGTGAAGAGCAGCTTAAGCCGCCCAGCCTCCGTAGCGTTGAGCGCGTCCTTCAGTCTGTGACAGGCAAGGGACCGTTCCAGGGAATGGCGACGCAGTCGACCCGACTGGTCGTTGAAAATGACCTCGTGCGCTTCATTCCGTCGGGACCCCGAGATCCGGCTCATGAACGCAGCGAGCAGCTGGTCCCTCAAATTCTGGCGGTGCCGTCCCAGATCATGTGGGCTGGAACGGGCCAGACAATTCGGGTACAACGGTTGTCGCGGAGCCATGTTCGGTCCGCGGATCAAGTAAGGAACCGGATTGTGGTGGATGCCGATCGCATTTCCGGGCCGCTGGTGGTGCGATCCTGGCAGCCCGGCGACCGGTTTCATCCCCTCGGCATGAAGGGGCGCTCGAAGAAGCTTCAGGACTTTTTCACGGATCTCAAAGTTCCGGTGGCCCTCCGACGGCTGGTCCCGGTGGTCGCGGCGCCGGAGGGGATCGTGTGGGTCGTAGGACATCGACAGGATGAACGATGGACTCTGACCGCTGCCACGCAACGTTGCCTGGTGCTGACGGCGGGTGAGGAGTCGACAGGGGAAGGAGTTTAGCGGGGATGGAACGTATGTTCGGGCGTCCGATTGTTACGCAGGAGCAAATGCGGGCCCGCATCCGGGAGTTGGGACGGCAAATCAGCGCCGACTATGCGGGCAAAGATCTGGTGCTCGTCGGTGTGTTGAAAGGCGCCTATGCCTTTTATGCCGATTTGGCGCGGGCGATCCGGATTCCGATACGGGTCGACTTCATTGTGGTGACGAGCTACGGATCAGGGGCCAAGACCTCCGGGAAGGTCAAACTGGTGACTGAGTTGACCGAAGAAATCAAAGGCAAGGATGTCCTGCTGGTGGAGGACATCGTCGATTCGGGGTTAACAGTTCAGCAGTTGATGAAGTCGCTCTCCAAGAAGAAACCCCGGAGCATCAAGGTCTGTACGCTCTTGAGCAAACCGGAGCGTCGTGCCGTCGATGTGCAGGTCGAGTACGTCGGGTTCAAGATTCCCAATCAGTACGTCGTGGGCTACGGGCTCGATTATCAGCAGAAGTATCGCAATCTTCCGTACCTTGCAGTCCTGGACCAGATGGATGATCAGGAGGAGTAGCCTTTGGGGTTGCTGTTGTCAGCTTGAACGGGGCTATGTTAACATCACCCAGATTTATGAAGAGGTTGTGTCTAAGCGTAACGCTTTCATAAGGAGATCTGGATGAATTCCAGGGTCAAGAACTTGCTCTTTTGGGTCGTAGTCGGCTTGTTCATGATTCTGCTCTTTAATCTGTTCAGCGTGCCGACTCACGCGCCCGAAGAAGAGGTCATCTTCAGTGATTTCATGGCGAAGCTCGATAAAGGCGATATCGAGAAAGTCATCATTAAAGCCAATCATATCAGCGGGGTTCTGAAGGACAAGACGCGCATCCGCACCTATTCGGCGGATTATCCTGATCTCGTCAAGGTTCTGCGCGAAAAGGACGTCCAGATTGAAGTCAAGCCGCCGGACGAAAGCCCCTGGTACATTACGTTTCTCGTGACGTGGGGACCGTTCATTCTCTTCCTCGGTCTCTGGTTCTTCCTCATGCGTCAGATGCAGATCGGCGGGAATAAGGCTTTGTCCTTCGGGAAGAGCCGTGCCCGCATGCTGACCGAAGAGCGGAAGAAGGTGACCTTCTCCGACGTAGCCGGTGTGGATGAGGCCAAAGAGGAAGTCCTTGAGATCATTGAGTTCCTGAAAGATCCCCGGAAGTTCCAGAAGCTTGGCGGACGTATTCCCAAGGGGGTGCTGATCGTGGGCCCTCCGGGAACCGGAAAGACGCTGCTGGCGAAAGCGATTGCCGGAGAAGCCGGGGTTCCGTTTTTCAGCATCAGCGGGTCGGACTTCGTGGAAATGTTCGTCGGGGTCGGGGCGTCGCGGGTGCGCGATTTGTTTGAGCAGGGCAAGAAGCACGCGCCCTGCATCATCTTTATCGATGAGATCGACGCGGTCGGTCGTCTGCGAGGCGCGGGACTCGGCGGCGGACATGATGAACGTGAGCAGACGCTGAATCAGTTGCTGGTGGAGATGGACGGGTTTGATACGACCGAGGGCGTGATTCTGATCGCGGCGACGAATCGACCGGATGTCCTCGATCCCGCGCTGCTCCGGCCGGGCCGGTTTGATCGGCAGGTTGTCGTGAATCGACCTGACCTTCGCGGACGTTCGGAGATTCTGAAAGTCCATACGAAGAAGGTGCCAGTCGCGGCCAATGTGGAACTGGAAAAGATTGCACGCGGGACGCCTGGATTTTCGGGCGCCGACCTTGAAAATCTCGTGAATGAGGCCGCGCTGTGGGCGGCTCGTCAGAACAAAAAGGAAGTTGAGGTCGTGGACTTCGAAATGGCGAAGGACAAGGTCCTCATGGGGGCCGAACGCAAGAGCATGATTCTGAGCGATGAGGAAAAGCGGGTCACGGCCTACCATGAGGCCGGGCACGCATTGATGGCGAAATTGCTGCCGGGAACGGACCCGGTTCACAAAGTCACGATCATTCCGCGAGGTCGGGCACTCGGCGTCACCATGCAGCTGCCGACCGACGACCGGCACAACTACTCCAAAGAGTTCTTGTACAACACGCTGGCCATTCTCATGGGCGGCCGTGTCGCGGAAGAACTCGTGTTCAAACACATTACGACCGGCGCGGGCAATGATTTGGAGCGGGCAACGGATCTAGCCAGAAAGATGGTCTGTGAATGGGGGATGAGCGAGAAGTTGGGACCGTTGACGTTCGGGCGGAAAGAGGAAGAAATCTTCCTGGGACGGGAAATTGCAACCAAGCGGGATTTCAGCGAACAGGTCGCGCTGGAGATTGATCTTGAGATTAAACGCCTTGTCACAGAGAACTACGAACGTGCCAAGCGCGTGCTGACCGAACAGATGACCAGTTTGAAGGCATTGGCCGAGGCGCTCTTGGAAAAAGAAGTGCTGGATGCGCCGGAGATCGATCAGATTCTATTACAGTCCTCCTCACAAACGGTTCCTGCCTAGTCCGATCGCGATACACAGCAGCCCCCTTTCCGGGGCACGGGGGCTGCTGTGACAGTACTACGTGAACAAGGGCCGATCAGTCGGGCGCTCGGTATTGTGCGCCCGGCCTGATGCAGCTCTGTCGGGAATAACTTCTTGTGATGTGATCGACGTGGACGCGTCTTCGTTGCCGATATCATCCCCGCGAGACTGGTTCCTGGCCAAGGGGCTGGAAATCCGGTGCGACCGACGCCCGCTGCTCATGGGCATTGTGAACGTCACACCGGATTCATTCTATGACGGAGGACAATACGCCAAGCCCGAGCAGGCTGTCGCACATGCGCTCAAGTTGGTCGAGCAGGGGGCGGATATCCTCGATATCGGTGCGGAGTCAACCAGACCCGGGGCCCGCCCGGTGAGTGAACAGGATGAGCTTGCGCGCGTGATACCGGTGGTTGCGGAACTTGCCCGCCGCGTCACGGTACCGATTTCGGTGGACACCACCAAGTCGACAGTGGCCCGGCAGGCCTTGGATGCCGGGGCGTCCATCATCAATGATGTGAGCGCACTGCGGTTTGATGGTGAGATGGCGACGGTGATTGCCCGGTCCGGCGCGGGGGTTGTCCTGATGCATATGCAAGGCACTCCTCAGACGATGCAGAAATCGCCGCACTATGAGAATGTGGTGGAGGAAGTCGGGCGCTTTCTCGATGAACGCATGCAGGCGGCTCAACAGGCGGGCATTGCCAGAACGAACATCGTCCTTGATCCGGGCCTCGGTTTTGGTAAGCTGCTGGTACATAATCTCGACCTATTGAATCACCTGTCATCCTTTGACATGTTAAACCGCCCACTGCTCATCGGTCTGTCACGCAAGGCCTTTATCGGACAGATTGTCGATCGGCCTGTCGAGCAGCGGGAGTGGGGAACGGCTGGGGCTATTGCGCTGGCGGTCGAACGAGGCGCGCAGATTCTGCGCGTCCATGATGTGGCGATGATGGCGGATGTCGTGAAAGTGGCGGCTGCTGTGAAAGCGCGCGCGGCTTCAGCCAGGCAGGAGCACTATGCGTAAGTTGTTCGGAACCGACGGCGTCCGGGGCGTGGCCAATCTCGATCCCATGACCAGTGAAATGGCGATGCAGTTGGGTCGGGCGGCTGCGCACATCTTCATGCGGCGGGCCGGTCGGCATCAAATTGTCATCGGCAAGGATACCCGCATTTCCGGCTACATGCTGGAGTCCGCCTTGACGGCAGGGATCTGTTCCATGGGTGTCGATGTGCTGTTGGTCGGACCGATGCCGACTCCGGCCATCGCCTTCTTGACCCGCAGTCTGCGGGCGGATGCCGGAGTGGTGATTTCGGCGTCGCACAACCCCTATCAGGACAACGGGATCAAATTCTTTTCGAACGACGGTTTCAAATTGCCCGACGAGGTGGAGGCTCGAATCGAAGAGTTGATCGTCTCGGATGAGATCAGCCACCTCCGGCCCACCGCCGATTTGATCGGGAAGGCGTACCGACTGGATGATGCGGAGGGACGGTATATCGAATTTGCCAAGCGCTCACTGCCCAAAGATCTTGATTTTCAAGGGCTCAAACTCGTCGTCGATTGCGCGAATGGTGCGGCCTACAAAGTGGCGCCGACAGTCCTCAGGGAACTAGGGGCGAAGGTCGAGGTGATTGGAAACAAGCCGGACGGCATGAACATCAATGCGGGCTGCGGGGCCGTCCATCCTGAACAACTCCAGGAAGCGGTATGTCATCACCAAGCCGACATCGGGATCGCCCTGGACGGCGATGCCGACCGGGCGATCTTCGTGTGCGAACAGGGAACGATTGTGGATGGGGATCACGTAATGGCGGCCCTGGGACTCGATCTCCACCATCACGGACAGCTGGCCAAGCAGACGCTGGTCGGGACTGTGATGAGCAACTTCGGGCTGGAACTCGCGATGGCCAAGGCCGGAATCAAGCTGGTGCGGACTCCGGTCGGCGATCGCTACCTGCTGGAGCGTATGCTGACCGATGGCTATAACTTCGGCGGGGAACAATCGGGTCACTTTATCTTTCTCGACCACAATACGACCGGGGATGGGCTCATTTCCGCCCTGCAAATACTGTCTCTCATCAAGCGGACGAAAAAGCCCTTGTCAGAATTGGCCAAAGCGATGTCCGCCGTGCCGCAAGTGTTGCTGAACGTGAAGGTCAAGGAGAAGCCGGACCTGGAGTCGATTCCGGATATTGATCGGGCCATTCGAGAGTGCGAACGTCGCCTCAACGGCAGCGGACGCGTGGTCGTTCGGTATTCGGGGACGGAGCCGTTGTTGCGGATCATGGTGGAAGGGGAGAAAGACGCCGTGATCAACGAAGTGGCCGAGAATCTTGCCCGCGTCGTGCGGGCTCATATCGGATAACTGTCCCTCCCGCATGAGGGAGGCTCATGCTGCCATCCCTCACAGTCGCATTTCTCCTTGGCCTCGTCTCCGGGTCACAGATCCCCTTCTTCCCCGTAGTCTCATTCGGCCTGCTGGCGGTCATCGCCATCGGGTTGAGTCTTCTCGAACGCGCCGGCCTCCTCGACTCACGACACGCGCTGATTTTGTACGCGTCACTCTTATCCGGAGTGTTCTACTGGAGCGCAGCCACGCCGCGTCAAGCCGTTCATCAGACTCCTCCGAATCGTCGTGACATCAACCAGGTGGAACTCGTCGGCCTCGTAACGGCCCCGGTTCAGCATGGGCCCGGTCGGCAGACAGTCGTGGTCGAAGCAACTGAGGGCATTCCGCAATCGGGGAAAGTGCGGCTGGTGTGGCGCGAACCGGGCAGCACTCTGCATCAGGGGGATCGCATTGCGTTCCGTGCGAAGGTCCATCCCCCCAGCGGATCGTTGAACCCCGGAGGATTTGACTACGCGACCTATCTGGAACGGCAAGGGATTGATCTTGTAGCGACCATTACGGGCCCGGACGCGGTGCATGTTCTGGAGTCGGGTGCCGGATCATGGCGTTGGCTCGCCTGGAATCGGATCGATCGCTGGAGAGCGATGATTCGGGATGCTGCGATCCACACTCTGGACCAGCCGGCGCTCGGGATCTTTCTCGGCATCGTTATCGGGGAACGAGGATTTCTTCAGCAGGAGCTTCAAGAATGGTTCATGGTGACGGGCACCGTTCACCTCCTGTCGATCTCAGGGTCACATCTTGGTCTCGTGGCCCTGGTCGTCTTCTGGATGGGAAAGCGCCTCGTTCTGTGGCTTCCCGCTGAACTACTGTTGGCGGTGTCTCGGAAACTCACTCCATCGAGGATTGCGATCCTCCTGACCTGGCCGACGGTGGCGCTGTATGCGCTGCTGGCCGGAGCCGAACTGGCGACCATCCGCTCACTGGTCATGATTACGCTGGCTTTAGTCGCCGTGTGGCTCGGGCACGACCGGCATCTGCATCATGCCATGGCGGTGGCGGCGCTGTTGATTGTGGTGCACGACCCCCGTGCGATCTACGATATTTCGTTTCAACTGTCGTTTCTTTCGGTGCTCGTCATCGTGCAAACCGCCTGGTGGCTCACGCAATGGCACGAGCGAAGCTCTGATATCGTGAAGAGTACGGCGCAGTCCATCCTCGAATACGGTCGTGATGCGCTGTTGATGAGCGGTGCTGTGACCCTGGCCACCCTTCCCGTGGTCGCCATCTACTTCAATCAGGTTCCCTGGCTGGGTGTGTTGACGAATCTCATCGCCATTCCTTTCACGGGGTTTGTCCTGGTGCCGCTGGGATTGCTCGCGGCAGCGTGGACCGTTCTGACCGGGGCCGGGGACTTGGTGATGGGAAGAGGTCTTGAGCAGTCGCTCAACTGGATGGTTCAGGGACTTCGCTGGTGCGCCGGAGTTCCCGGAGGGGAGTGGCATATCGCTGCCCCGGCGATACCGGCGGTCGTCCTGTTCTACGCCGGACTTCTTCTGGCAAGCGCCAGTGTTGCGGGGCGCCGGCTCCGCGTAGTCGGCGCGGGTCTGGTGCTTCTCTTGGCGTGCTGGTGGGTGCTGTCCCCTCGATGGGGGGTGGACGGCGATCGCTGGCGGGTGACATTTCTTGACGTAGGGCAGGGGGACAGCGCGGTGATCGAATTGCCTGATGGTCAAACGGTTCTGATCGACGGCGGAGCCAGGTATGAGCGATTTGACATGGGGCGCGGAGTTGTGGCGCCGTTTCTATGGAATCGGGGAATTCGTCACCTAGATCACGTCGTGGGAACTCATCAACAACTGGATCATGTCGGCGGGTTGATCTGGATCCTGCGGCATCTCTCCGTGGGACAATATTGGGGAACCGGCGTTGAGCGGTCCGAACAATTCGTCGCCGATTTAAGGGCCGCATTAAACGAGAAGCAGAGGCACGAACAGATTGCACATCGCGGTGATGACCTGTTGCGATCTGGTCCCTGTCGATTGATGATTCTTAATCCGTCGGCGGAAGGGAGGGTCCAGCCGGTGGGCCGGCCTCGCGGTGGGACGTCCCTGAATGACGAGTCGATCGTTTCGCGACTGCAGTGCGGCGCCCACTCGATTCTGTTTGGAGCGGATATCGAGGTCGATGGCTTGCGCCGGCTGAGTGAGGAGGGTCGTCAGCCGGTGACGCTGTTGAAAGTACCCCATCACGGAGCGCGCAGTTCGCTGGACCGTGACTGGATCAGGCAGATCCGTCCGCAGTACGCGGTGATATCGGTGGGCCGGGCGAATCCGTACGGACATCCCGTGCAGGCGGTGCTCCAGGCCTATGCCGAGCAGCATGTGGCGGTGTCCCGCACGGATCTCGATGGGGCCGTCTGGGTCACGGGTCGTCTCTCACGTTCAGACGTGGTCTTGACCCGCATGCGCGAGTTGATTCCACGTCCGGTTGAAGCTCGCCGGTGTTTCTGGAGTTGCGAGCAAGAGAACTGGCATCGACTGTGGCTCCAGTTCGTCGAGCGCGACGGCCTTCCTTTGGTTCGTTCCTAGGCCGCCCAGCTTCCCCCTGATCCCTCTCGGTCATTCGTACAATGCCGGTCAAGAGTGACCGTTTTTGTCGTTCTCAGGCAGGAATGCTGATGGGACGCAGCACGAGTAGTAGGAATTCCGCACTCTTAGCAAAATGCTAGCAGGGCATAGCATGTGCAGACTCGGCATGCCTGCAGGCACCATTGCGCCCAAAGGGAGTCATAATCATGTCCAAGCTTGTTCGTATCGTCATTCAGCTTCCCGTTGAGTTGAAAGAGCAGCTCGATGCACTCAAGCAGCAGGGCTACACCACAAGCGGCTTCATCCGGGCCACGTTGGAGAGGGAGCTTGGCAAATTGGGACCGGATTCACAGCCCCGGATGCGAAAGGTTGTGAACAAGTAGATCCGTTGTGCTGTCCGGTGCCGGACAATGGACGGCATGACGCGTGGTCTTGCCCTTGTCTAGGCCGGGTAGATGGCCGCGATAATCACGCTGCTGGAATGCACCGGCCGTCGGCAGCAGTAATGACTTGCACTCTCCCTTCGTTCCCGCTAGAAGATCCCCCATGGTTCCAACCGTTGAATGGAAAGACGGCACGGTTCGCCTGCTGGATCAAAGCCGGCTTCCGGGGGCCGTCGAGTTTCTCACCTGTCGAGACTATCAGACAGTCGCCGACGCGATTCGAACGCTGAAGGTCCGGGGCGCGCCGGCCATCGGTGTGACGGCGGCACTTGGCGTGGCCTTGGGCGCGCAATCCGTCAACGCGACCGATTATCCGGCCTTTGCCCAGGCGGTTCTGACCATTTGTGATCGTCTCGCGGCGACCAGACCGACCGCCGTCAATCTGTTTTGGGCGATCGAGCGGATGAAGCGGAAACTCGAATCGCTGCGCAGCCAGCCGGTCCCGTCAATCAAACAGGCCCTCATCACGGAGGCCCAGGCCATTCTCGATGAAGACATTGCACTCTGTAAGGCCATGGGGCGCTACGGTGCAGAGCTGATCAAGGACGGGCAGACGGTGTTGACTCACTGCAATGCGGGGGCTCTCGCAACAGCCGGCTATGGGACGGCGTTGGGAGTCATCCGGGCCGCATGGGAGCAGGGGAAGAAGATCCAGGTCATTGCCGACGAAACCAGACCGGTCTTACAAGGCGCCAGGCTCACGGCATGGGAACTGATGCAGGATCATATCCCCGTCACGCTGATTACTGACAACATGGCAGGCTCATTGATGCGGGAGGGGAAGATTCACCTCTGTGTCGTGGGCGCGGATCGCATTGCGGCGAACGGGGACGTGGCCAATAAAATCGGCACCTATTCGGTGGCCGTGTTGGCCAAGGCGCACGGTATTCCGTTTTTCGTGGCCGCGCCTTATTCGACAATCGATCTGAAGACAAAGTCAGGGGCCGACATTCCCATCGAACAGCGTAATCCAGTGGAAGTCACGACCATTCACGGCAGCCACCCCGTCGCGCCGAAGGATGTGGCGGTGTACAACCCCGCATTCGATGTCACCCCGGCCGCACTCATCACCGGCATCATCACCGAACGGGGCGTTTTCAAGCCCGACGAGCTGGCCAAACACTTTTCCTCTTGAACTGAGGGAGTGGATATGGAAGAGCTCCGGAACGATCTCCTTCTCAAGGAACTCAAACGGATCAAGTGGCTGCTGGTGCTGATCGCCTGCGGGCTGCTTTTGTTGCCATTCTCTCTGATGTACGTTGGATGGCAAGTGGCCTCAACGCTGGTGCAAGAGTCGACTGACGAAGATAGAGAAGACAGCTTTGAAACGGTCGCTGAAGATTTATTTCAATCAGGAAAGCTCGACGAACTCGACATGCTCATCGAGCGGCGGAAGAGAGATCATCCTAACGACGCCACTGTGTTTTGGTACCGGGGGCGCATAGCGGTGGAGCGAGGAAATTGGGAGCTGGCCTTGCATGAACTTGAAAAAGCCGAGCAACTCGCGCCCAACTGGAAGCAGGAATATACAGGGCCGCTACTGGAAAAGGTGCGCGCCAAACTGCCCCGCCCGCAACGATGAACCTCGATGGCTGAGATGCAGACAGGTCGTGCAAATGTCCTGATGTAATCTGGGGTGATCTCCATTCGAGAGCAATCGTGTGCGGCCAAGGGAGCAGGCTTGCAAGCCACAAGTTGGCTACTTATAATGCGCGCACCAGTCTTCAATGTATTGTTTAACTGTTTGGAGGAACCGTAAGGACAATGAGCGAACGAACCTTAGCGATCATTAAGCCGGATGCCGTGAAAAAGAATGTGATGGGCGATATTCTGAGCCGATATGAAAAGGCAGGATTGAAGCCCGTGGCTGTGAAACTCATGCAGATGTCCAGGCCGACGGCAGAGGGATTTTATGCCGTGCATAAAGCCCGGCCGTTCTTTGATAGCCTTTGTTCGTTCATGTGTTCCGGCCCTTCGCTGGTGCTGGTGTTGCAGGGCGACAACGCTATCAAGAAGAACCGTGAGTTAATGGGCGCAACGGATCCGGCTAAGGCCGACGCCGGCACGATTCGGAAGGTTCACGGGGCGAATATCGAATTCAACGCCGTACACGGATCGGATTCCCCTGAAACCGCGGCTTTTGAGATCGGTTACTTTTTCCCGGGCATGGAAATCTTCGGTTAGCAGGAATACTGAAAAAGTCCGTCAGCTTCGTTCCCGCCGCACTCAGAGGCTCAAGGTACGGCCAGGAGTACGATTCGCCTCTTCGCTTGCTGCGGCCTTGCTGGATGGATTTTTTGAGCGTCCTTCAGGTTCAGGCATTCATTCTCTGGATTTAGACTCACACCTCGGAGGGCGGTGATTCTATTGCCCTTCACGCTCCGTCAGCTTCGGAAGACCGGAGGGAAGGCACTTGTCCTTTCCCTCTGCCTTGTATTGTCCTCTTGCGCTCCGCGGGCCAGTCAACTTCCGGCGATTCTTCCATCAGATGATGCAACGCACGATGATCCGGCTCGCGATGCACAGTCGCGTCTCCTCCAGGAGGCGTATCGGGCATTCGTTCAAGAGCGCTATCCGACGGCCGTGCTGTTCTTTCGACGATTTGTCGATGTCGCGCGTGATTCTCCACGCATCGCTGAAGCGCGCTGGTGGTTGGGGCGCGCCTATGAACAGCTCGGTGATTACCGCGCGGCCATGGCGCAATATCGTGTGGTGGCAACCGGCCAGCTGTCGCAACAGGTGAACGGACCGCTTTACGAAGGCCACGCGCTTCACAGGTTGGATGAGTTGCGGCAGCTCCATGCCGGTCAGCTTAATGGACAAACCGGACAGGTGGCACTCCGAGTCACACCGGGACAACTTCCTTCCTCCGCGGGTCTCATGGCGTGGCTTCAAGACTTGGTACAAGGAGGGGTGACGACGTTGGTGGTTGAGCCTGCTCAGGCGCCGACGGCCGGTCGCGAGGGACTCAACTTTGAAGCGCTGAGTCGAATTGTGGCCGAGAGTCACCGTCTCGATCTCCGGCTGTGGGTCGCACTGAACCTGCATCAGGGGAAGGGACTCGACCTCAAGCCGGGGTGGGTCACGACCACTGTCACCGGTGCCGTCCCCGGGGAAACAGCAATGCTCGATATCGCGAATCCTGACTACCAGTTGGCTATCGAAGAATACGTCCGGGTACTCGCCCGTACAGGCTGCGACGGGCTATTGCTGATGGCGAGGCCGGTGACCGGATTTGCGGGAGAATTTTCGATCGATTCGTTTCGGGGGTTTGCCACCTCCTTTGGGATGAGTCTCTCTCCTGAGCAGGTATTCGCGGTGAGTCAATTGCCGGAGGCGCAGGCTCAGGAGCGAGCCGAGGTTTACTGGCGATGGGTAGGCTGGAAATCATTCAGTTATGCGAAGCTGGTGGCACGACTGCGCAAGGCGCTGCGGGAATCGAATCCGACCGCCATGACTCTGGTTGAAGTGCACCAGGTTACGTTGAGTGCGCCACTCCAGGGTCTTGAGCAGTACGGTGAGGATCTGGCCGAGCTGGCGCCACGGACCGGCGGTTCGGTGGTGGTGCGGCGTGAGGGGGAAGGCGGGGAGGCACTTCTCGAAAAGCTAGGGCAGCAGTTGGGGACGATGAATCGCGTGTGGATGGGAGTTCCTATGAAGGTGGCAGCCATTCCTCTCTCGATGGGCGAGCTGAAGCAGTCGCTTTCGGAAATTTCCGATTCTGCCCGATGGAACATGTTGATTCTGCCCGATTCAGCCCGGTCAGTTCCTTGACAAAACCTGGTAGGTCCCACTACGATCCGTCCGCATTAACCGTGCAGGGAGTTATTGAAACCTGATGAGGAGTCTATGATTCCATCGGATTTGCGCTATCACAAAGAGCACGAGTGGGTTCGACTCAGCGGGAAGCAGGCCACCGTGGGGATCAGTCATTTTGCCCAGGATGCCTTGGGCGACATTGTGTTCTTGGATCTTCCCAAGGCGGGCGCTGTGGTGAAGGCAGGGCAGCAGATCGGCGAGGTGGAATCGACGAAAACGACCTCCACGATCTATACGCCGGTGAGTGGCACAGTGGCGAAGATCAATACCGACTTGAAAGATCATCCGGAAGTCGTGAACTCGGATCCATACGGCAAGGGATGGATTGCGGTCATCGATCTCGCCAACCCGGTCGAAGTCGACCAATTGATGACTGCGGCACAGTACGAAGCGTTCCTCGCCTCTCAGAAACATTGAACCATTTGAACGATTGAATTGTTGGGCCATTGGTTCAGGGCAGGGAAATCAAAGTCCAATGAATCAATGAGTCAATGATGCAATCCACGCATGGCTAGCTCCAAACACATCGCCATTCTTGGCGCCGGACCCGGCGGATATGTCGCTGCGATCCGTGCCGCTCAGCTCGGCGCGCGTGTGACGGTCGTTGAGCGGCAGGCGCTCGGCGGCGTGTGTTTGAACTGGGGCTGCATTCCAAGCAAAGCGCTCCTCTCCGTCATCGAACTCGGCGACAAGTTAAAAAAAGCGGACGATCTCGGTCTGATCCTGCCGGGGCCTGCTCGGTATGACCTCGCTCGGATGGTCGCGCGCAAAAACAAAGTGGTGGCGACTCTGGTTAAGGGTATCGCGACCCTCTTCAAAGCCTGGAATATCGAGGTGGTGGAAGGGATAGGGGAGTTGCTGGACGCCCGGACGCTCGGGATCACCGGATCGGATGGCGCACAGCGGAAGGTTCAGGCCGATGCGATCATTATTGCCACCGGCTCATCCTGGCCTCAGTTGCCGCAGTTCCCCATTGACGGCACGCAGATCATCACCAGCAAACAGGCCCTGGATCTGGAGGCCATCCCAAAGCGGATGGTTATTCTCGGAGCGGGTGTGGAAGGCTGCGAGTGCGCATCGCTTTTCAGCGGACTCGGGACCGTGGTTACCGTGGTTGAACTGCAACCGCGGGTGCTTCCACTGGAGGATGAAGAAGTCTCGACAATGATGGAGCGGGAACTGAAGAAACGCGGGGTCGACGTGAAGACCGGGACGACGATTAAGACGGTCGATCGCACAGCCGGCGCGTTGGCCGTGGGAATCGCGGACGGCACGCTAGTTGAGACGGATGTGCTGCTCATTTCCATCGGGCGCGGGTTTCATTCGCAGGGAATCGGGCTCGATCGCGTCGGTGTTGCGCTCGGGAAGCGCGGTGAAGTGATTGTCGATGAGCGAATGGAAACCAACATTCCCGGCATCTATGCCATTGGGGATGTGGTCGGCAAGGCGATGCTGGCTCATGTGGCGTCGGCTCAGGGAAAGGCCGCGGTGGAGAATGCCCTCGGCCATCCTGCGAGCATCAACTATGATGTGATTCCAGCCGGCATCTTCACGCTGCCGGAAGTCGGTCGGGTCGGGTTGACGGAAACTCAGGCCCGGGAGCAGGCCCAGGCCGCTGGCGTGGACCCTGATAGTGCCGTGCGTGTCGGGCGGTTTCGCTATGCGGCGCTGGGCAAGGCGCAAGCGACCGGCGATATCACCGGCCTGTTTAAGGTTGTTGCAGACGCAGTGAGCGGAAAGATCCTGGGCGCTCACATCGTGGGCGCGCATGCTGCCGATTTGATTCACGAAGCGGCGCTGGCCATGGAATGCGGTGTGACGGTGGCACAGATGGCCAGGATGATCCATGCCCATCCCACGCTCGCTGAAGGAATGATGGAAGCGCTCGAGGACGTCGAGGGCGCTGCGATTCACCAAGTGCGGAAGAAGGCGGGCGCATGATGCAGTCGCTCCTCCTGAAGCTCGGCATGCTGGCCATGACGATAGGAGTGGTGTTCTGGATCGGCTGGCAGGCGCCGCAGGCTGTGGTAAAAGACCTTGCTCCCGTGGACGGTGCGGATGGGAGCGCTCTGCCCGCGGAGGTTCCGACCGAGGCGGAAGAGACACCGGTCGACCGATCTGATCAGAGTGTCATGTCTGCGAAGGCTTCTGTTGAGGCGACGGTCACACGATCTGATGTGTCTCAACGCGGGTTGTTGGATCTCAATCTCGCCGGTCCGGAAGATCTGGAATCGTTGCCGGGCATTGGAGCCGTGCTGGCCCAGCGGGTGATTGCCTACAGGAAATCCGTGGGGAGATTCCATGCAGTCGAAGAGCTACGCGAGGTGAAGGGAATCGGCTCGAAGAAATTCGATCGACTCAAACCATTCGTGACAGTGGCCGCTTCAGGTACGAAGGGAAAGGCGGAGAAGCGGCCATCATGAACGACGTGAAACAGCAACTGGAACTGATACTACGCGGTGCAGTGGAGGTGATTCAGCAGACTGAACTGGAGGCGAAGCTCACGCGGGCGCTCAAGGAGCAGCGGCCGTTACGGATCAAGGCCGGGTTTGATCCCACTGCCCCTGATCTCCACCTCGGGCACACCGTATTGATTCACAAGTTGAAGCATTTTCAGGATCTCGGCCACCATGCAATCTTTTTGATCGGCGATTTTACGGGAATGATCGGCGATCCGACGGGCGTGTCGGAAACGCGCAGAGCATTGACGAAGGAGCAGGTGCTGGAGAATGCCAAGACTTACCAGCGCCAGATCTTTAAGATTCTCGACCCGGCCAAAACGATCATCGAGTTCAATAGCCGATGGATGGGACCAATGACCGCTGAGGGGCTTATTCAGCTTGCCGCCCACTATCGGGTGGCGCGGATGATGGAGCGCGATGACTTCCATAAGCGCTATCATGAACAGAAGCCGATTAGCGTGCATGAGTTTTTATACCCGCTGGTGCAGGGGTACGATTCAGTCGCCTTGAAGGCGGATGTGGAGCTGGGTGGCACCGATCAGAAGTTCAACCTCCTTGTGGGGCGTGAACTGCAGCGGGATTTCGGCCAGGAGTCGCAGGTTGTGATCACCATGCCGTTGCTCGAAGGAACGGACGGCGTCAAGAAGATGAGCAAGAGCCTCGGAAACTACATCGCACTGGAGGATAAACCGGGCGACATGTTCGGCAAGGTGATGTCGATCAGCGACGCGCTGATGCACCGTTATTATGAGCTGCTTACGACGGAGGACCTCGGTCGAGTGAAAGGACTGCATCCGATGGAAGCCAAACAGCTGCTGGCCGAGTTAATCGTCGGACGCTACCACGGAGCCGAAGCCGGCCGGCAGGCGAGAGCCGAGTTCCAACAGAAGTTTCAGGAGCGCGAATTTCCCGATGAGCCTGACGTACGGTTGAAACTGACCGCGCAAGACCTCCGCGATGGGCAGGGGATGGGTTTGGTGGATCTGGTCGCGAAGACCGGGCTGGTACCCAGTAAGAGCGAGGCACGCCGCCTGATTATTCAAGGCGGTGTCGAGGTCAACGGGCAAAAGCAGAACGATGCCAACACGGTGGTGACCATCACCGCCGGTCGGCAGTACCGACTCAAGGTCGGGCGTCGGAAGTTTGCTATCGTCGAGCGAGTCCAATAGCGCTGCGTTCCTTGACTTGGTATAGAAGCCCGGCGTAGGATTCGATTGAGCGAGCGGGCGTAGCTCAGTGGTAGAGTCCTTGCTTCCCAAGCAAGTTGTCGTGGGTTCAAATCCCATCGCCCGCTCCAATTAGAAAACGTGAAACCTCAAACGTAATGTGTCATACGTTAGTGGGGAGGACTTGAGAGCTGCCAGGCTTTCAAGTCTTTTTTTGTTTCAGAAAAGGGCGGTGCGGTGCTTCCTGTAGGCGAAGACATCGAGAAATTGACGCTAAGCATCTAGTGGTTTGGCGAAATCTTACGAAAGGATACCTTGTGAAATCAAAACGATTTCTTCTGCTTCTTGGAGCAGCGTTCTTCGGAGGATTGGTCGGCGGTGTGCTGAGTGACCAGGTCTTTTCGACCAAGTCCGCTCAGGCGCAAAAAGCCAATGGGGTAAATGCTGAGGAGTTCTTGCTCCTCGATTCAGGGGGGAAAGCCAGAGCCGGTCTGGGTTTGGATGCGAATGGCGAGGTCGGGCTGGTGCTCACGAGCAAAGACGGCAGCCGTACCTTGACCCTCTCCCCCGATGATCGATCGGCGATCAAGTTAGTCGAGAGGGGGGGACGGATTCTGTGGGGAGCGCCGTAAGTGCTTGGGGAAAACGGAGGGGGTGCTAGACCGCCTTCTTAACCAACCCTGAACGCAAGCAACGGGTACACACACGAATTCGCTTGTGGGCACCATCGACAACCGCGCGAACCGTTTGAATATTCGGGTTAAATACCCGTCTGGTCTTATTGTTCGCGTGACTGACGTTGTTCCCGGACTGATGCTTCTTTTGACAGAGATCACACATAAAGGCCACGGTAACGCTCCTTCCGAGTAAGTCGATGCCGGTATAAACGCCGTGATGCTACCATAGGTTGACGGACGGTGACAAGCGCCTTGCGAGCCAGGACTGTCGGGGTTCTTTTCGGAGAGGCAGGGCGAGGGAGCTTGTGGAGTCGGTAAGGAAATCTGATTTCCATCCCGAACGCCAACTACGCGAGTGTTTCGGCCTACGTTTCAGCAGGCAGGGAATACGCATATCTCCGGAACGAAGCTAAACTCGCTTCGATTTCTCACATTGAACTACTCTGGCAGGTGTGAGGGACGCCCAGTTGCAGGAGTCCGCTGAGGAGCCCCCATGTCGGTATTACCGTCGAGCCGAATGTGCTCCGGTCGTTGATGGCGAATCCATCGCTAGGGTGAGCGGCACGCTGATGTCGAAGGTGGGATCGCCCCCGTCATCCAAGCCATCTTTTCCGACGCTGTAGAGCTTTTTCTGAGTCGGACTCCACAACATTGGGAAGCCCGTGAACGGATCGAAAAACATCGATCCCACTTCTGCCAGTCGGGTGGGGATAGTGACTGTCGCCGTCGGTTGCCTCATTAAGATTTGCAGGGCGACCAAGCGCAGTCGTGCATCGGTTTCGACGAGTCGTTGGCTGAAGGGTTCCCAATTCGGCGAAAACTCCAGCGGGTTGATGATTCTCTCCAGCACGGTCAGCGGGGAATGGCGTGCGACGTCATGCAACTTGGGGAGCGGGCTGTGTACGGACTCCGCCGCCTTGATGGTCGCGTCGTAGAATGCGGCATAGGTATCCCAAGTCCGTTGCGACGAGGTCGAAAGACCGAGGATGTTTCGCATGCGGGGGTGTTCAATGGCCCGGAACATTTCCGGTTGTAGACGGGCTGCGTGAGCCAGCGATTCTTTCGTCGGCCCATCCGTATCGTCTTGAGGGAGGAGGTCGCGGTCAATTTGTTGCCCCTGCGTGTAACCCAGCACGAACTGGCTTTGAACGGGCCAGCGAAGTGAGTACTCGCTGGAGGTCAAGGGCTGGAGAAGATTCAACCCGCGGGTCAACACGGCTCGGTCGACTGTCTTATGATTTAGGATGCGAGAGAGGAGACGCACGTCGTCCTCCAGCATAATCACGGCCAGGAGTTTCATCGGCAACGCGCGTGCCTCACGGAGCAATATCCGCCATCGACCCATATCGGTCGTCAGTCGTTCCAGTCCTATCTTGGTCTGTTGTCTGAAGCCCTCGGCGATATAGAGACGGTGTGTTCCCAAGAGTTCTTCGATGCGCGGCACGCCCCGGTGTGCGTAGCCCCAGTCTTCGAAACGCATCTGTAGCCATCGTTCGTATCGCTTGAGCAGTGTGTTGTATCGCGCGAGCGAGGTCCTAAAGAGCGCATCGCGCCGCTGAAAGTCTTCAACGGGATCAGGCGAGTTCCATTCAGGGAGTACTTGATCGAGTGCGATGGGAATTCGGAGCTCTGATCTGCCCGGTTTGTTGAGGTCGAACCCTTGCCGGCCTGATTGGGTGTCTGATTCCAGCCAGATGTCGTAGCCGGATTGAACAGGGTCTGAGCTCGGGGACGATGCAAACCCTAGGAGAAGAAAGTATCCGTTCTCGAGGGGGTTTTCGATTGACCGAGCCGGTGGCTCCGACAGTTTCAAGAATGTTTCGCTTGGCTTGTCCTTTTTCGAAGACCAGATCAGTCCGGATACCTCGAGGAAGAGCCCAGCGATGCAGAGACCGATAATTATGTTACGCATAAGCTACGCTCTACCTTTGCTTCGGATTCTCACCAGGCCGACCATCGACCAGTGGTTGACGGTCACTTTGCTCACTGCCCATCGAACGAGACGGTCATTCTTGGGTTGAGCAAGCCTCGTGCCGAATGGCACTTCCAAGACCCCTTATTCGATAAGCAGTTCTGTCCTGCGCAGCGATCGAAATGTGTCTGAAAGGTGATGGTGGCGCCCCGGGTCGGACATTATTGAACTTGACAAGTTTTGTCACTCTCTCCTATTGTGCCCCCACATCAGTGCTGATCCTGAGTGACGGGAAGGGGGTGAGAATCCCTCGCGGTCCCGCCGCTGTATAGGGGACGAACCCCGCAAATGCCACTGTCCTCGCGGGAGGATGGGAAGGTGCGGGAAGTAGATCGGTGGTCAAGCCACCGGTCCCCTGAGCCAGAAGACCTCCTCAGGATCTTGTTAATCTCTCCCTCGTGGGCTGGGGAGGGGATGAGGATGAGTATGCGGGTGCAATCCTCAGGGTGTCTGCCCTGGGGATTTTTTATTTTGAGCCGAATCCTTACCAGCCGGTGGGTTGCGACGGTGAGTGTTGTGCTCATGTCGCTGTGGTTAGGCGGCATTGCCTGGGCGGCGACCATTGGAGATGTGTCGGATATGAAACGGCGTCAGCAGGGAATTCTTACCGGCATGCCGTTCATGGCTCATGTTTCGCAACGCAGTTTCGTCGACGATCTTGGCCGGCGCATTTATCTGGCCAAGCCTCCCGTTCGCATCGTTTCGCTGGCTCCGAGCGTCACGGAGACACTCTTTGCGCTTGGTGCAGGAGAGCAGATCGTCGGAGTCACCCAGTTCTGCGACTATCCGGCTGAGGCCCAAGCAAAGCCGAAGGTCGGATACGCTCGTCCCAACCTCGAAGCCTTGGTGGCGTTGCAACCCGACCTCATTCTAGCCCCGCAGGAATTTATTCAGCGGGACGTCCTCGCGAAGCTGGAGCATTTGAAGATTTCCGTCTTTGTGATCGACGCCAAGACAATCGAAGACATCGTGACGCACGTGACCACTGTCGGACGCATGTTGGAGCGAACTGTTGCGGCCAACGACCTGACTGCGCGTATCCGGCAACGGGTTGTCGAAATCAAGGCACGCACGAGCGTGTTTGCCAAGCGGCGTGTCCTTTACGTACTGAATAGCGAACCGCTGATGACGGTCGGCCCGGGCAGCTTTATCCATCAGATGATCGAGGTCGCCGGGGGCGTAAATGTCGCCGCTCAATCCAGCGTGCCCTATCCACGGATTAGTTTGGAGGAAGTCCTCAAGCAGGATCCCGAGGTCATTCTGTTTCCCATCGGGAAGGCTGAGACGGTGTCTGATGAAGAGCAGCAGACATGGCGTCGCTGGACGACCATGAGCGCGGTCAAACAGGATCGTTTTGCCAACATACCAACCGACTTGGTGAATCGCCCGGGACCGCGCATTGGGGAAGGGTTGGACGCATTGGCTCGAGCCATTCATCCTGAAGCCTTCGCTCCATGATTCCGTCAATAACACCATTGCCCAGTCAAACCCAGGATATGAGGAGATCCGGAGGCTCCGAGCCTTCCGCCAACGGGGAAACTCCGATTGTCTTGCCACAAGGGTGGCCGGGGGCTTCGCATGAATCTCTTCCGGCGTCATCGCGGTGGGTTGCCACGATGTTGGTTCTGGTGGGGATGAGTTTCGTGGTTTTAGCCGGGTGTTTGCGTTTCGGGGCCGAACCGGTTTCATTCGGCGACGCTGCACGGATTCTATTCAGCGCTCTGCGAGGTGACCCCGCTGAACGCGAAACTGCGGGTCCGGCGACCGTCATTCTACTTCAGATCAGGTTGCCGCGCGTGTTGTTGAGTTGTCTAGTCGGCGGAAGCCTCGCCGTCGTCGGTGCCGTCCTGCAGGCGTTGCTGCGCAACCCTTTAGCGGACCCTTACGTCCTCGGGATTTCCAGCGGCGCTGCTTTCGGGGCGGGCCTTGCGATACTGCTCGGGATCGGGACAACGCTCTGGGCCTTGGCTGCGCTTCCTCTCTTCGCGTTTGCCGGCGGGCTTCTGGCTCTGCTCGTTGTGTATCTCATTACGAGGGTTGACGGACAATTGCCGGTGTCGGTGTTGTTGCTTGCCGGTGTAATTCTCAACGCCATCTTCTCTGCATGCCTCATGTTCGTGACGTCAATCATGGAACCAAACCGATCCTTCGGGATGATGACGTGGTTGATGGGAACTTTGACGGCGCCAACGTATCAATCGTTGTTGGTTCTCGCCTTGTATCTGTCGACGGGGAGTATTCTCCTGGTGCGCTTCGCTCGACCACTGAATCTCCTGGCCTTGGGTGAGCAGGCCGCGCGCTCGTTGGGTGTGGAAGTAGAGCAGGTCAAACATCGAGTGTTCGTGATCAGTGCGCTTATGACAGGAGTTGTGGTGTCGGTAAGCGGGATGATCGGGTTTGTGGGCATGGTAATTCCTCATGCGGTACGAATGGTGCTGGGAGCGGATCATCGGCTTCTGTTGCCGGCCGCGTTCTTCGCCGGGGCGATGTTTCTCATGATCGCAGATACGATTGCGCGGACTATCCTGGCGCCGGCAGAAATTCCAGTCGGTATCGTTACTGCGCTTGCCGGTGGACCGTTTTTCATCTACCTGCTGATATCCCAAAAGGGAGCGATGACCAGGTGACGTCACCCGTGTATCACGTGACGGACGTGCGGTTTCGTCACAACCACAATCGATCAGCAGCGAAGAATTGGGTGTTTGAGGGGTTGAGCTTTGCCGTGAGCCCGGGTGAGTTCATCGGCATTCTTGGACCCAACGGATCGGGAAAGACGTCGCTTCTGAATTTACTGGCCCGATTGAAGCACCCCCAAGCGGGCACGATCCGGCTATTTGGCGAGAACCTGGTGCAACTGAAGCAGGACGCGATTGCCCGCACCGTTGCTCTGGTTCCCCAGGACTATCTTCCCACGTTTCCATTTTCGGTTGAAGAAAGCGTCCTGATGGGGCGGTTCCCTCACCAGCGATCCGATACTTTCTTTTCCCTGTTGTCGGGCATGGGATGGGAAAGCGACGTTGATCGGAAGATTGCATGGTCGGCCATGCAAGAAACGAATGTGGCCCATCTGGCAACCCGTTCCATTGAGGCAGTCTCGGGCGGCGAGCGGCAGCGGGTGTTGATAGCCCGGGCGCTGACACAAGAGCCGCGTGTCATGCTCCTGGATGAACCAACCGCCCATCTCGATCTTCATCACCAGATGGAAACCTGTCGCCTGCTGCGGAGGTTGAATGACGATCGCGGGTTGACGGTGATCCTTGTGTCACATGACTTGAATCTTGCCAGCCAGTATTGTGATCGCTTGCTGTTACTGGATCATGGGCGGATTGTGGCTTTGGGCACGCCTCATGAAGTGCTGCGTGCCGAGACTTTGCGTGCCGTGTATGGTTGCGACGTTCTTGTCGATCAGCACCCGGCCTCAGGTCTGCCGCGAATTACGATACCGGGCCGTGTGAATGCGGGCGGTAGTCCGATGCAGAGCATCTGAATAGACCGATAGCCGGATGGGCCCGTACCCGGTCCTCCGGTGAGGGAGATAGGGTACATATTAATAGTGGAGGGAGTTCTCGGGAATCACGCGTCAGCGCCGGGGAAGACGGTGCAAGTCCGTCACGGTGCCGCCACTGTAAGCGGGGAGTGACTCTGCACACAGCCACTGCGCGGGAGACCGTGCGGGAAGGCGCAGAGGAGCGACAATCCGCAAGTCAGGAGACTCAGCTGACGTGGTCATTCAACTCACCCCTTCGAGCATGAGGGAGGTTTATTGTGTACCATCGTTCAGCCGCATTTTGCTTGTGCGTCGGTCTCAGTTGGCTTCTTGGCGTCAATCCCATTCCTGTCCAGGCTCAGTCTGAAGAACCGCTGGAGGTGAAGGAAGTCGTGGTCAGCAGCACCCGGCTACCAGACGCTCCGGTCGATGCCCGTACGCTTCCGGCGAAAGTGAATGTCATTACGGCTGAAGACATCCGCAAGTCCGGCGCAAAGACTGTGCAGGAGGCGATTCAGTGGGCCAACAACATCGTCATGTATGATCAACTTGGAAATGCCTTTCAACAGACCATCGACTTGCGCGGGTTCAGCGGCCAGCCGGTTCCTTCCACCAGCGTTTTTGTGGACGGCCAACGTATCAATGAGCCGGATTTCAACACCATCAACTTTGACCTGATCCCTTTTGACACGATCGAGCGGATTGAAATTATTCCCGGTCCTGCCACGATCTATGGAAAGAATGCAATGGGTGGTGTGATCAATATCATCACCAAACGCGGCGGCGAGAAGCGTCAGGTCACGGGCGAGGCCATGGGCGGCAGTTGGGGACGCCAGCGCTACAGCATCAATGCGAGCGGGCCTATCGGGAAGATCGACTACTATCTCAACCTCGCCAAAGAGACGGAAGACGGATACCGCGATTCCTCTGCCGCCAACATCTCGCGCGTCTATGGGAGAGTTGGCTATCGGCCGACCGAAGAGACTGATCTCGCGCTTTCGTATACCTTCGTGAAGGATAAACTTGAGCAGGCCGGCGTGTTGCCGTTGAGTGTCGAAGCAATCAATCGGCGAGCAAGTTTCACTCCCGGCGATTTCGTAGATCACGATACGAACGTAGTCAGGCTGACCGGTCGTCAGGGACTACCGTGGGGATTCTCGCTCAACGTCAACGGGTTCTATCGAAATCTGGACGAGCAGCTATTCGGGGTCGGGCAGCCTGCCTTTCCGGGGTCGATCCTGTCCACCGCCCAGACGAATTCTACGACTCAGTCCTGGGGCGGCACCGTGCAGTTGACACAAGGCAGCCCAATTTTCGGACATCAGAACAGTCTCGTTATTGGCACCGACATCCAGCGAAACGAGTTTGGAAGTCGCCTCATGTCAACGTCAGGCTTCGGGCCGTTCAATAGCCAAACGGACACCAATGAGAACATTCTCGGACTGTATGCCCAGGACATGCTGAGTCTGTTCCCGAACCTCATATTGACCGCCGGGGTTCGGTATGATCAGGATACGATCCAGACAAATTTTGAAGACAGCTTTACTCCGCCTGGCGTCGGGAAGAGGACCTTCTATCGAACCAACCCGCGCGCCGGTTTGACTTATCTGGTTGCTCCCACCTCCAGCTTGTATTTCAACTTCAGCCAGGGGTTTCGAGTGCCTACATTCTTTGAGCTCTTTCCGGTCGTGGGCCTGTCCAACCCAAACTTGAAGTCCGTCACCTCCGACAATTTTGAGATAGGTGGCAAGACCGGGCTCTGGAATTGGGGAGAAGCCAGTGTGGCACTCTTCAACTCCAATGTTCAGAACGAAATATATTTTACTTGCACGAACTGTGACGTCTTCAGCGCCGGATTTGACGGGCTCAATCGCAATATCGACAGCACGCGTCGCCGAGGGATAGAGGCCAGCTTCAAGGGCCGGTACAATGAGTACTTCGACGGGATGATTAACTACACGTTCACTGAGGCTACATTTCAGTCCATGTTCAACATCTCTACGACGAAAACGGTTATGCCCGGTGATACTATTCCGTCCGTTCCCAAGAATCGACTCAGCGTGACCGGCAATGTTCACCCGGTGGATGGTTTAACGCTGACCTTAATCGGATTGTACGTCAGCGCGCAGTTTTACCAGAACGACGAAACGAACTCCCAACCGCGTCTGCCCGGATACTTCCTGCTCAATGGCCGTCTGGCTTATGAACGGAAGGTTCCAGGCGGGCGGCTCACGGGATTTCTCATGGTCAATAATATACTCAACCAGAAATATTCCACCTTCGGAACGATTGCGAACAACACTCTCACAGGAGGAGGCGCCCAGGAGCAGTTTGTTTCTCCTGCTCCAACGCTGGCGATCTACGGCGGTCTCAGTTATCGTTTTGAGGGATTGTGAGGGCGGACAATGGCAGTTCGAACGTCAAAGGGATGGGGGGAGCATGCGCATCACAAAAGTTTATACTAAAACCGGCGACAAGGGGAAAACCCGTCTCGCCGGAGGGCAGCCGGTCTGGAAAGACTGCATACGCGTTGAGTCGTATGGCACGGTTGACGAACTCAATGCGTCGTTGGGGATTGTGCGTGCGCTATGGATGGCGGAGGCCAAGGGACATACCCGAAGACAGGTGGAACGCGAGTTGCGATGGATCCAAAACAAATTGTTTGACATTGGTGGCCTGCTGGCGACGGCACCGGGGCAGTCGTTCCAGAATATGCCGAGCATCCGAGCTGAGGATGTCTCCCGGCTGGAGAGGCTTATTGATGGGTGGCAGGAGGATCTTCTGCCTCTGAAGGAATTTATTCTGCCGGGGGGCGGGCCGATCGCCGGCTCGGTTCATTTGGCGCGAACCATTTGCCGGAGAGCGGAGCGTCGCTGTGTCAGCCTGATGCGGAAAGAGGCGGTAGAAGCTAATATTGTTACGTATCTGAACCGTCTGAGTGACGCGCTGTTCGTGCTGGCCCGGTGGGTGGCGCATCGTCTTGGCGAGAAAGAAATATTGTGGGAACGCACGCCACCCCACAGTGGTAAGTAAATTGACTCATTCAAAGGGCGAAGGGTGACGGTCTTCCATCTTGTCCCTGCCAGCAATCGCTTCATGATCCTTCTCTCTCAAAAATAGTGCGGAGTGTCTTCTCTCCTGATCCGGCAGTAGCGCCGATGGACAGGTGCGTATTCGTATGGAATGACGATTGCGCGCGGGTTGAATCGTTTCCTCAGACAAGAATTGTTACGTATTGCACAACAGTGCACAAAACCACGCAGAGTGTTCAGGTAGATGGTATCTGCGGGTGGGTCCACCAATTCGTACGTAGTTGACAGCATTTTGATCCACTTTGAGTCAAATGAAAATCTTGTGTCAGGACCGCGGGCATGTCGGCACAAAAGTTGCCATGGCTTGGTCTTGGAAATTGTCCGGTCGTTCAGGTTCTGCTGCGCATAGGCTGAAACCCTGGTTGAGTGCGGGAGCATCAGCTGTTGTCGAAATTCACGGTTTCCTTGCTAACCACTAACAAGTCGCTACACTTGCGTGAGAACACAGACCAGTTGGTCCTGATAAGGAGGAGGAGCGCTATGAAGGTGCGGATGTCATCACTGATTGTGGGAGCAGGCCTCTGTGCCTTGGTGATAGGAATGCCTTCTTATGCCAGAGCGGGCGATGAAGCGGAGACCGCGGAATTACTCATCGCCTTGCTCAAATCCGGTCGAGCCGTGGTGTCCGAACACCAGGCGTTAATCAATGATGCATCAAAAGGCAATAAGGGATTCACGGATGAGTTCGTGGCTCACGAAATTATCGAAAAGTTCAAGGCAAAGACCCGTGTCGATCTGAGTCGTCCAAGCGGCATTCCCCAAAGGGACTTGTTACTCGCGTTACTGGAGTCCGAACGCGAAGTGGTGCTTGAGGGACAGCCGGTTATTAACAAACAGGGCGTTGCCTTCAAAGGGTTTATCCCCGCCGTGTTTGCCCGAAAGGCGGGGGAAAAATTTTACAGGAAAACCGGCATCAAGCTGAAGCTGACCGGTGCTGATTATCGGTTTCCAGGCAATAAGCCGGATGACTTTGAGGCCGAAGTGCTCCGCATGTTTGCCGATCCTCGTCATCCGAAAGGGCAGCAATATGCGAAGGCAACCATGGTGAATGGCAAACCGGTGATGCGGGTGATGGACCCCGAATATGCCGGAGCTACGTGCCTTACCTGCCATGGCGGTCCCAAGGGAGAGCGCGATATCACGGGGATGAAGAAAGAAGGATGGAAGGAAGGCGAGTTGGCCGGTGCGATCAGCATTGTGATGCCGATGCGCTAAGGGTGCATGTAATTCTTAACGAACGAGAGGAAGGAACTCATGAGCAAGATTGTGGTTGTTGATGATTCGTATGCGGAGTTGCAGGTGATTGAGTCGTATCTCAAAGCGGCCAGCCATACGGTGGTGTCTTTCCCAAACACGGAAAAGCTGGAAGAGAAGATTGCTGCGGAGAAGCCGGACCTCATCGTCATGGATGTGGTGATGCCGGGCCGGAACGGGTTCCAGGCATGCCGAGACTTGAAGAATGATGACCGGTTCAAAGGGATTCCAATTGTGCTGTGCACATCCAAGGGGCAGGAAAGCGACAAGTTCTGGGGGCAGCAACAGGGTGCCAATGGACACGTGGTGAAGCCCTTTAAGTCAGAAGACCTGCTGGCTGCCGTGAAGCGCGCGCTGGGATAATGGAATCGGTGGAGCCTGGCCTGTCACCCGGCTGGAGATAATGGAACCAACGCTTGAACTGCCACAATCGAGTGCCTCCCAGGGATCTGAACACGTACGATCCGCCGTTCCCTCGCGGATCTGCCTCATTACGATAGGAGGGGAGCTTTTTGCCATTGATCTCCGCCACGTTCGTGAGGTGTTTGAGCTCGAATCGATCACCCCGGTTCCCGGGATGCCCGCCTCATTAGTCGGTGTCGCCAACCTTCGCGGGACTGTGGTCCCGCTGGCTGATTTGCGGCCGTCATTGGGCGTGGCAAGCTCGGCTGCGCCGAAGTATGCCGTGGTCGTGCGACATGGCGCTCAACAGGTCGGTATCCTCATCGATGATGTTCCTGAAATTCGGACCATCCATCAGGACGACATGTTGGCGGCATCGACCCGCGGTGTGACCGATGGCCGCCCGTTTCTGTCAGGTCTTGTGAAAATTGAGAACCGGATGAGCGGGATGGTGGAGGTCTCCAGACTGTTGGCCTCTGTTGAGGGGACAATGAATTAGTCAAACAGCATGAACGGGCGCGCATGGGACAAGCGAGCGACGGAAACATCACGATCCTAGAGAGGGTATCCATCTATCCCGAGGGGTGAGGAGGAGGAAAGTCATGGCGAGGCACAGCAAATCGACGACATGGTCAGTTCAATCGTGGTTCCAAAATCTGAAGACTTTGCCCAAGCTGATTGTCGGGTTCTCCGCCGTCGGCGCCATCATGATCATGGTCGGGTTGGTCGGTCTGATCGGTCTCAACAAGCTCAAAGGTGAGTTGCAGTCGATTTACGACGGATCGACCTTGGCCCTCTCAAACACGGGAGTCAGCAGCACCAACCTCGGCCTGTACCACGACGCCCTCCTGAGCGTCGCCCGGCAGACAAGAAAGAGCGACTTCGAAGATGCTATTGCCCCGCTCGCCGACTTGAAGAGGCAGACACTCGCACCCCTCGAGGCCTACCAAGCGTCCGAGTTACACGAGTCGTCGACCGGCCGCAATGAAGGTAAAGACCTGCTGGCTCTTCGCACAGCGCTACAGGATTATTTCCTGGCTTCGGAAGGCGCCGTCGGCGCCTTCGCCGACAGCTTCGGTTCTTCGCTCTCGGATGATCAAAAGCAGGCGATGAAAGATCTCGGTAACCTCGCCTTGTCCGTCGAAGTGGCAAACAAATACAACACAGCCACACTCCGTGTTCGAGAGCTGATGACCACCATTCGAGAAATCGCAAAGGAATTAAACGACAACGGACAAGCGGAGGCATCCTATCGCACCAACGTTGTGTTAATCGGAGGAATCCTGGCCCTTGTTCTCGGAGGCGCCATCGGGTATTTCCTCGCCAGATATATTGCTCGGAACATCGTCCATGTGGCCGACGTCGCCGAACAGGCCGCTGCCGGGAATCTGCAAGCGCGAGCCAAGCTGGAGAGCGACGATGAAGTCGGTCACATGGCCAAGGCGTTCAATGCCATGTTGGACCGGATCACGGCTCTCGTGTCGACGGAAGAAGAGCGAGACACGATGCAAAAGCGCCTCATGCAGTTTCTCGTGCTGGTGTCGGACGTCGGTAAAGGAGACCTGACGAAGCGTGGCGAAGTGACGGCCGACATGTTCGGAAACCTGGCCGACGGTTTCAATCTCATGATTCAACGATTTGCCCAGTTGATGAAGCAAGTCCGCGAATCAGCCGACCGCGTCAATAAGTCGGCCGGAGCGTTGCGGGATAACGCCGGACAAATGGCTGGAACCGCCAAACACCAAGCGGACGAATCGGTGAAAACGCTCGGCGCGGTCGAACAGCTGGCGGCCTCGATGCGTCAGGTGGCAGAAACTGCAGGAGCATCATCGGAATCGGCCCGCCAGGTGCTCCAAGCCACTGAGCGTGGTCGTGTTGCGGTGCAGGAAACCGTCCAGGACATGCAAAGCATCCGGTCTGCGGTGCAACGCATGTCGAAGCAGGTCAAAGCACTCGGCGATCGTTCGTTAGAAATTTCGCAAATCGTGTCGACCATTCGTGAAATCGCCAACCAGACCAACCTGCTCGCGCTGAACGCCGCCATCGAGGCGGCCGGCGCCGGTGAAGCCGGGGCGCGATTCGCCGTCGTCGCCGACCAGGTGCGAAAACTGGCCGAAAGCTCCACGCAAGCAACGCGGGAAATTGCGGACCTGGTGAAGGTCATTCAGAGCGAAACTCAGGATGCGGTCGTCGCGATGGAACATGAAACGCAAGCCGTGGAAGCGGGGTCCGCATCCGCGCTTCGTACCGGCGATGTGTTCAAAGAAATTTCAACGATTGCCCAGCGGTCCGCCGAGTTGGCCCAGACCATCGCCTCATCGGCGGCCAACCAGACTGCCTCGACAGATCAAGTGGGTCGCTCGATTAAGGACTTCACCGGCGGTGCCGTGGCGACGCAGAAAGCAACCGACTCAGCTCGTGCGACAGTCGAAGACATGGCGAAGCTCGCCGAAAGTCTGACGGCGTCAGTGTCGCAATTCAAGTTGGCTTAAAGATAGCAATGACCCGGAGAAGGCTTGTGCTTCTCTGGGCATAAAGGGGCACGGATGAGCTCGGAATTCGACCAGCAAAATCTCGTTGCCATTTTTGTCGCCGAAGCGACGGATGGGATGACGGCACTCACCAGCGTCCTGCATCCTCCTGATGAGAGCGTTCCTACGCCGCTGCAACTTCAGGGACAGTACATAGTCGCCCACAAGATTCGCGGAGCCGCCGCTCTGTACGGGTATAGCGCAGTCGCTCAGCTGGCTGAACGGCTGGAGGCAGTGCTTGAACAGGCGTTGAGTGTCCCTGATGCCGAGTGGCCGCGAGCGGTCGGTGCGATGCGGGAGATGGTTCAAGGAATCCAATCGCTCATTCAGTCAATCGGGCAGGGTGGGACTGAAGACGCAGGTGTAGTGGAACGGTGTCTGGCGTCCTCGGAGGGGTTGGTTCCGGAGGCGTCGGGCGGAGAGTCTTCCGTGCCGGCTGAATCGTCAACGAGCCCGGAATATATCAATCCTGAACTCGATGCCGAGGTGCTGTCGTATTTTGCGCCGGAAGCGCAGGAATACCTCGATACGATAGATGGGTTGGTTCAGGAACTGCAGACCAATCCGAGCGATGAAGATGCGAGCTATCGGCTCTTTCGAACGGCGCATACACTCAAGGGGTCGGCCTATACTGTCGGCTTTCAAGTCATCGGAGACATTGCCCATCCGATGGAGGATTGCATGGTCGCAGTTCGGGAAGGACGCATTCAGCTGAGTCGCGAACTTCTGGAAGTGATTGCGCAGGCCGGTGGGATTATCCGACTCATTCTTCGACGCGATCCGGTCAATGTGGGCCGATTGCAGGAAGAGGTGCCCAGGGTTAGTCGTATTCTGAGCCAATTACGCGAGGGGCAGGCGGTGATACTGTCACCCACGCAGACTGCCACGGCGATCGACACTCCTGAGGCGGCCGCTGTCTCGTCTCCTGCGCTGACGACGACAGTCGCCGATGTGAAACCGGATCTGCCGGCAACCCTGACGGACGATTACTTGGTTCCCCATCTGGATCCTGAAGTCTTGTCGTATTTCGCACCGGAGGCCCAAGAGTATCTCGAGACCCTTGAGGCCAATCTACTGCGCTTGGACAAGGACCCCGAGAATAAGGAACTGATCAATCAGCTCTTTCGGACCGCGCACACATTGAAAGGCTCGGCCTACACAGTAGGTTTCGCATCCATTGGAGATCTTGTTCACCACGTCGAAGATTTCATGGGCGCTGTTCGCGACAATCGCCTGAAAGTTCTGCCGGGGCACACGGATCTGCTGCTTAGATCGGTAGACGTGGTCCGAGTCCTCATGCGGAGAGATCCGAGCATGTTGGCCGGGACGAGACTCCGGTTTGAGGCCGCCATGTCAGAGCTGAAGCGGTTGGAACAGGGTGAGGCGCCTGCATCGGCGAGCCCGTCTCAGAGCGTGTCGGCTCCTCTATCAAGTGTCGAACAGAACGCAGGTATCGGAGATGATCAGACGCTAGGCAGGGCGACAGACGGGAAGCCGGTGGAGGAGCGGGAAGTCATCCGCGTCAGTCGCGACCGGTTGGAGCGGCTACTGAACCTCGTCGGCGAGCTTGTGATCGGACGAGGACGTCTTGAACAGCGTCTGCGGGTTTTGGAGCAGCTGTCGCAGCAGGTATTGGCGTGCAAGAGCCGCTTGGTCGATTCCGTCCAATCCTTCGAGGAAAAGCATACGTTTACTTTCCAAGCCGCACCAAGCACTTCGGCTGAACCGGCTACCCAAGGATTTCCCGGTTCGAGCGATTTCGGCAGTCTCGAGCTCGATAAGTACGACGATTTTAATATCTTGGCCCGTCGAATCAGTGAGGTTACCGCCGATATTAGTGAATCGATGTCGCAATTGAGTGGGTCCATCCGGCGATCTCACGAAGACATGAGCCAATTGCAGCATTTAACGTTGGGAATGCGAGACGAAATTGCGCGGGCGCGCATGGTCCCTGTTGGAACTCCCTTTACCCGATTCCGCCGTGCCATTCGTGAAATCGCTCGCGCATCCAATAAAGAAGTATCCTTGGTCACCTCGGGTGAACATACGGAAGTCGATACGGGAGTCGTCGAACGATTGGTGGATCCCTTGGTCCATTTGGTCCGGAACGCGGTTTATCACGGCATTGAGCCGTCAGCCGAGCGGATCTCCAAGGGCAAACCTGCCGTTGGAACGGTCTATCTCCATGCGGCTCATCGTGGAAACTCGATCATCATAGAAGTTGAAGATGACGGTGCGGGCCTCGACCTGACGAAAATACGCGCGAAAGCCGTGAAGCTTGGACTGGTGCGGTCAGACCAAGTTCAGGCGATGTCCGAAGCGGAAGCGCTCAAGTTTATCTTTGCACCGGGGTTTTCGACGGCTGACAAGATTGGAGACCAGGCCGGCCGCGGCGTTGGCCTTGATGTGGTCAAGCGAGTTATCGAAGGGATGAACGGTCATATCAATGTCGAGTCCGTTCCCGGCGTCGGAACAAAGTTTACGTTGGATTTGCCCCTGACTCTTCTCATTGCCACGGCCTTGCTGGTACGAGCCGGCAATGAGCGTTACGCCATTCCTTTGCCGAGTGTGCGCGAAGTAACCATGTCGACAGCCGCATCGCTGCAACAGATGGGAGACCGTGCAGTGTTGCATCTAGGCGAGGAAGCCATCGAGGTGCAGTCACTGCGCCACATTCTTCGACATGAAGTCGGGGCGGTCGATTACACGATGCCGATCGTGATCGTGAGAACGGTGGCCGGCCCTGTTGGACTCGCGGTAGACGAGTTGCTGGGTCGACAGGAAATTGTGATTAAATCGCTCGGCTCATTGAAGCCGCTTGAACGATCCGTCTTCGGGGGGGCGACAATTGATCCTGAGGGCCGGGTGGTGCTGGTGATCGATCCCAGCCGCCTGATGGCCCGCGAATCGAACGAATCCATGGCCGCGCCGGCAGCTCAAGATGCCGCATTGTCGGGGAGCGGCACAACGGGACAAGATGACGAGCAAGGCGAAAGAGCGGGAGCCCCTATTCTCCTGATTGATGACTCGCTAAGCATTCGCAAATTTGTCGGGAGGATGTTGGAGAATGCGGGTTATCAAGTCGATACGGCGGTGGATGGAGAGGACGGGTTGAGAAAAGCCTCCGCGCAATCCTATCGCTTGATTTTTACAGACCTGGAGATGCCGAAGTTGAACGGGTTTGAGGTGATTCAGGCTCTGCGGAGCCGTCCGCAAACACAGCAAACGCCGGTTGTAGTCATGACGACAAGGGCGGGGGACAAGCATCGCCAAATGGCCATCAGTATCGGAGCCAGTTCCTACGTGGCCAAACCGGTGGAAGAGCGGGCACTACTCCAAGAAGTCGAGCGATGGGTCGGCCGTGTGCCAGCAACCAGGAAATAAATTGCAGAACGCAGGTTGCACAAGAGTATTCAGAACACCTATGGAATCCAGGTAATAGTATGAGTTTGCGGGGTCGTCAAGCCAGGGTGACATCGCTTGCACCTGTCTGTCGGTTTCTGATCGTTACCGTAGGCGGTTTGCATTTCGCCCTGCCGGCTGAACGCATACAGGGGTTGTTGACAATTGAAGAAGCCGGTTCAGCCGGATTGTTGACGGTGCAAAATGTCACCTATACCAGCATTGATCTGGCCGGGGGTCTTCAACTTCCCGCAGATGCCGAGGGGCCGGAGACGAGAGCGGTGCTTCTTTCTCATGGGAATGCTAGGGGCAATATCCGTGTCGCTCAGGTTCATGGACTGAGAGAGCTTGAGCAATCCCGGGTGCTCCCGCTGCCAGGGCATTTTCAAGGTGAGGAACAGACGTGGTATCAAGGGATGGTGCTGTTTGAGGATGGTATCGCGTTGATCCTGAATCCGGCCTGGTTATTGGAGGGGTGTGGGCACGGTCGGGCCTCAGGAATGGTCAACGAAAACGATGCAGCCACACAGCTCCTTCCCGCGCGACCGGCGTTGGCCGGAGGGCAGGTCTAGACATGCTCAGACCGTCTCTTTTGCGGAAACAGGAATCAGGATCCCGGTCCTGTCCGTTGCTCATCTTCTCGGTCGGCGGGCGCCGCGTGGCGGTGAAAACCGACGAGGTAGCCGGTATTTCAGTGTGGAAAAAGAGCACCCCCGTTCCCAGCCGGACGAAGTATGTGTCGGCAGTGGTGCGGAAGGACGATGAAGTGTTTCCTGTCTTCGACTTGGCCGGGCTACTTCGCGTAAAGGTCGAAGGTGATGAGTTGTTGTGTCTGACGGCCAAACACCACCGGGGTGCCATGGCCATTTGTATTGATCAGGACATGCCGGTGCTTCACACTCTGGATATCGCTGCCATACAGCCTTATCGAGGAGGGGAGTTTGATGCGACCGGGAGTTTTTCGAGCGGCCTTGAGCAGATTCCGATCATTTCATTGGCCAAGCTCGGCTCGGCGTAGGCCGGGAAGAAATATGACTGGAATGGATAGAAGGGAGTAGGTATGCGGAAGATTTTAGTGGCCGACGACAGTATCGCAGTACGAAAAGTCGCGGAGCGACTGCTGACCGAAGCGGGACTTGGAGTTGCGCTGGCGGCAAACGGAGAAGAGGCTCTTGCATATCTATCGAAGGAGCGGCCGGATGTCGTGGTGTCCGATGTCATCATGCCCGACAAGAGCGGCTATGAGGTGTGCGCGTTTGTTCGTGGCAACGCCATGCTCGCCACCACGCCAGTTCTTCTCATCTCCGGCATTGTTAATGATGAAGTCACGAAACAAGCTGAGATTTGCCATGCCGATGGAGTTCTGAAGAAGCCGTTTCAAGGAACTTCTCTGAAAGACCGTGTCATGGAACTCCTGGCTAAGCGCCAGGAATCTGCTCCGGTTGCGGCGCCGGCGCCGGCTCCAAAGCCAGCGCCAGCTCCCGCACCCGCAGCAGCAATGAAGGCACCGAGCGTCGAAGCCGCAAGCGGATCGCGTGCTACGGAAGAACAGCTCGATGCTCTTCGCCAGGCCGGCGCGAGGCTCAAGGAGTTGGAGGCACAGCTGCAAGCGGCACAGAGTCGCTCTGAAGGGTTCGAAAAGCAAGTGGCTGCGCTGAAGGGAGATTCGACACGTGTGCGTGAGTTGGAGGCGTTGTTGGAGACTGAGCGGCACCGATCCACTGAACTTGCTAATCACGTACAGGAGAAAGAGCAACGTCTGACGGCGCTGCAAGAGGTGGAGCGGGCATTGAAATTGGAGCAGGATCGCAATGCGACCCTCACGCAGGAAGCCCGGGAACTTCAGAAAGCCGCGCAGAAAGTTGCCGAACTCGACGCAACCCTCAATGCCGAGCGGGAGGCTGCGGCGCAACTGGTTCAGCAGCTCACCGGCCTGGAAGCAGTTGCGGCACGAGCGAAGGAATTGGAAACGCAGCTTGTCCGGGAAGAACACCGAGCCGCGGACTTTGAGCGAAAGGTGAAGGAAATAGAATCCGGATTGGCGGCTGAACAGGCCCGCGCGGGCGAACTGAGCAAGAAACTGGCAGAGGCTGAGCGATACCGTCAGCGCACAACCGAGCTCGAGGGGCAGTTGGCGGAGGAACAGAAGAAGGGAGCTGAGATCGTGCGTCGGCTGAGTGAGCTGGAGCAGGCGGCGCTAAAACTGCAGGAGACGGAAGCACTTCTGGCGACGGAGCGGGATCGCAACGGACTGCTAACCCGTCGCGTGACGGAAACTGAGCAAGCGGCCGAAAATGCAACCAAGCGATTTGAGGATATGGCCCGCAAACTCGGAGAAATCGCCGGGTTGGCTTCACAGCTCGGGAATGGGAAGGGGCGGTCCTGATTCAGAACGTGAGACGATCTGTATGATCGGGTGTTTCCTGAGGGACCAAGACCGATGGCCGCCGAACCAGAAGACGCATTCCAAAGAGAACTGATCGAGCTCTTTGTTCAAGAGGCACAGGAGTGGCTCCAACAAATTCACGTTGCGCTGGATGAACTGCAGCAAGGGCCCGCTCCCGATCGCCATCAAAAACTCGCCCAAACGATTAGGGCCGGCCTCGCCAATCTGGGCGGCTCTGCCGCTACGATCAGCCTGAGCGACGTCGAGCGGGCGAGTTTTTCCGCGCTTCCCTTCGTGGAAGCCGTTCAAGATCCTGCCGGGAAGATTTCTGCCAACGACTTTGTCCTGCTCTGTAAACAATTGGGGCATATTCACACGGCTCTTACCCGGGCAACGGGTGTGACGTTCGATGCTGAGAGTCCGGCCGCTTCGGTTGTAAGCCCTCCCGTCACCATTCCGACGAATGATCTGCTCGCGGCGCTTCGGGAACTCCAGCAGCGTCAAGCCGGGGCCAGCTCCGTCCACCGGAACCTTGTTCAGACGGTGATTGCCCAGGTCGAAGGGCTCATCAACAGCGGCGTGGGGCAATGCGACGTGACCTCCATGCGCGAATTCCTTGACCGGTTCTCAAAAGGAGAGGAAGAATTTCTTCGGCTGGTGCAGCTGCTGCTTCCACGCCTGGCAGCTGAACTCGGGCTGCTCAAGGCGGGGGGAGGGGGCCCAGGGCAGTCTACTGAACGAATTGAGGCGGTCGTTGAACAAGTAGCGCACTTATGGTCGGCGGCTCAGCAGGTCAATGCATCCCAGGCCATGACTTTCTTCATGGGGTTGCACAGTTTTCTCACCATTGTGCTACAAAATCGGGTTGTCGTGGCGGCCAAGAAATACGAGGTGGTGGAGACCCGCTTACGAGACATATTGAAGACCATTCAAGAGTGGGTGGAGACTGGACGAACGGAGCGCATGGCCATCGGTAGTATGCTCCCCGGTTGAACAGGTCCTCCGATTACCCCCCTGGAGTGGAGATGCGGCCGGATATTTCCAGCCAGTGGACAACGAGAGAAGGGTTGTAAGCGCACATGAATTGGTATCGTGAGGCAGAGCGAGAGCTGACCGATGTGGCGGGCGCCGTTCAGAGCCAACGGCCCCTTCGCATGGAGCGGCTTGAGGACCTGGCAGCGGGACTGGTGTCGTCGTTGAAGCAAAACGATGAGCTGGTCGTGGAGGCGCTGTCCGGGCCGACCGGATCATCACTCATCACGAATCTGATCAATGTCGGGATTCTCGGCAGCAAAGTCGGGATTGGCCTGGGATACTACGGGAAGGAATTGGAGCGGCTGGCGCTTGCCGGATTGGTCCATGACATCGGATTGTTCGCCGTTCCCCAGTCGCTGCTCACAAAGGCCGGGCGTCTGACGCAGGAGGAGCGGACGTTGATCGAGCAACACCCTGAACTGGGGTATCAAGTCATCCTACGAACCGGGACGGACTACCAGTGGCTGGCGCAATTGACTCGTCAGGCCCACGAGCGTTTCAACGGGCAGGGGTATCCCAACCGGCTCAAAGGGCGGCAGATCAGTGAGATGGCGCAGATTCTCGGCGTCGTTGACGTGTTCGATGCGCTCGTGAGCGAGCGCCCCTACCGTCGTCGTCTGCTTCCGCACGAAGCCGTCAAGGAGCTGCTTGTGACGGAGCGGGCGACGTTTCCCCGTGAGATTCTGAAGGGGCTGGTGGAACAGCTCTCGGTATATCCGTTGGGGACAACCGTGCGATTGACGACGGGAGAGGTGGGAACGGTGGTGGGGGTAAACAGCCGGTACCCGCTTCGTCCGGTGGTGAAGATCAATGAGGAGGGCGGTAACGGCGGGCTGGGATTACGGGAGGTCGATTTGAGCCTGACTCCATTAGTCTCGATTATTGAGACGCTCAAACCTCCGGTCGTGGGACGAGTGACGTTTTCAAATGCGCCGCTCAAGGTCGTCGAATCTCCCGCACCCGGGATTGCCTCCGATCAGTTCACGTCGCTTCTCGAGAGTCTTGACGCCATCGCCTCCGCGATTCAGGGAGTCGTGGAGACCCGGATAGTCACGCCGCAGGAAGCGGAGCCTTCAGAAGGCGAGTCCGGAGTGATATCGCCGACAGGGAATCGGCTGCCGGACGGGAGCGATCTCCCCTTTCGAAAAGAAATCATTGGGTTGTTTGCTCTTGAAGCCCGCGAATGGCTGGCCCAAATCCAAACCGCGCTCACAAAGCTCGGGTCTGGTGCCGAGGGGCCGGTACGTTCGAAGCTGTACGGGTTCATTTTAAACGGAATTACCAATCTGGCCAGATCGGCGTCTACGATTCAGCTTGCCGACATCGAAGCCATGGCATCCAATCTCCTGCCGATTCTCCGCGATGTCGGAGGGGCCGGAGTCGAGTCGAGGTCGGAGACGATTCGTTCACTCCACGTCGGGCTTGATCGAATTGCGACAGCCGTGCAGCGTCTGGCAGGAGAGTACACTGATGTCGAGAAGCATCTGGACCACGCCGAATGGCTCGATCGGTCCTCCGAAGCGCCGGCTTCCCTGTCCCCAACGCAAAACCATGCGAAGGTACCAACTCTGGGGACGCCGGAGCGGGTCGCCTCGTCCATCCCGTTGTTGAGGGCGTTACGGGAATTGCAGCAAGCTCGCGCACGATCGGTTCAGCCTGCGCGAGATGTGTTAGAAGCAGTCATCCATCGCGCCGAGCAGGAAGTCGGGGGGCAGCAGGACCAGATAGATGTTGCGACCGTTGAGCGCATTCTTCGCGATCTCGATCAACTGGATGAAGAGTTTCTACGGGAAGTACATGAACGAGTGCCTGCAATGACAGGGATGCTTGTCCATTTGCATGGGGAGGGCATGCCCGATTTTGTGACCGCTTCTCAGCTGGACCCGATTCTGGCTCACGTCGAAGCGCTGCATGATCTTTCGAAGTCGATTCAAGCCGCGACAATCTCGATGTTTCTTCAAGGGATCAAGTCTTTTCTCACCGAGACTGCCTATCGAAAAGAAGCAACCTTGCCTCAGCGATTGGAGGCGGTTGAAGAACGACTTCAGGCGTTGGTTCCCATGGCCGAGCAGTGGGTCACGCTTGGCCGTCTCGAACGGACTGCCATTGAAGAAATCCTCCCTGTGTAAACACAGCCACCCGATCCCTTCCTTCCCTGTGCGGGGCAGACTTCTAACTGCTTGATTTCACTGAAGCTGCGCAACAGGTTGTGGCTGGCGATGCTTCGATACCTATCGGATCTAAGTCCTCGTAACGGTTAGTGAAATCATGCCTAATTAATAGGCAGAGTGGTTGAAATCGCCCTATGACAGGACGCTCATGGTCAATCCACATGGATATCCACAAGTCGCACACAGATTTTGTGGACACGGTGGAAGGATGGCCATATTGCAGAAAGGCGAATGTGCTGAATTGAGAAGGGGAGACGTCATCAAGAATGAGATTTTCATCTTCAGGAGCCATCATGAAACAACATTATTGAGTTTCTTCACGAATGAGAAGCAGAAAGTCGTCTGAAAAACGAAAGTCATGCGCGCAGACGGGTCCTACGTGTTTTCGAAATTGAAACGGCGCATCTACTTGGCAAAAAAGCGCATCGATCTGAGTTGAAAGAATGCGCGCCGCATCCCGCTCGAGCATTGTGCAATGTTGTACGGTTTGAACTCTTGAGGCGGACCGCTATAATGCCGCGGGAGAAATAACTTGTTCCATCTTCAGAGAGGCGTCAGTGGCTAGGCTCATAACGGTTCGTCGTCCCGAACAGATCACGCAGCAGGCACATGAGTATGTGAAATCGTACATCCTGTTTCCATCAGGTCTTGTGGGGTTGATCTGTCTCATCGGTGGAGTCGGAGGGTTGGGATATCAACTGATTGCTACAGAGAGCTATACCTGGGACACGTTTTATCAGAGCTCAGGTCTCATCGCCCTGGGGGTGGTCATGGGCGTGGGACAAACCCGGTATCACCAGTATCTGTTGAGGCGGTTTCCGGAAGTCCTGGCCGCCCGTATGAGACAGGCATCTACCAAGCGTGGAGCAAAGGCGAAAAAAGAAGCGCAGCCTGTGACCATCGACCATCCCGGGCGCCCGTTCATTCCGGTGGCCTATGTGGCCGGTACGGCGATTCTTGTGGGAAGCGGCATGATGGCCTACCTGTACGGACAGGTGAGCATTGTTCCCGCTATCTTGATGCCGTGGGCAGGGTTCTATTGGGCACGGTTGTTTTTCTGGCGCAGCGTCGTCAAGTAGGGGCGCAAGCGGCTCATTTCTTTCCGAGATTGGGCTTCTTGTTTCTGGCAGATTGCGCCGGCGCGTTCTTCAACTGCTCTTCAAGAGTCGCCACCCGCTGTTCGAGATTTCGCACGAGCTGCCTCAACTCCGGCAGACGGGGAATGACGGCTTGAGCCTTCATCCAGGTTTCATGCGGCATCACCGGGGCTCCTGAGACGATCTGATTCGGTTCGAGGCTCCGATTCACTCCCGCCCTGGCGGCAATCATCACCTGATCTCCGATTTGGATATGGTCGGCGAGGCCGGCCTGACCGCCGATCATCACATGATGACCGATGGCGGTACTGCCGGCGATGCCCACCTGGGCGACGACGATTGAATGTTCGCCGATAGATACGTTGTGGGCGATTTGAACCAGGTTATCGACTTTGGTGCCCTGCTTGATGATGGTAGCGCCGAGCGTGGCGCGGTCGATGGTGACATTGGCACCCAGTTCAACGTCATCCTCAATGACCACTCCGCCGAGCTGCGGAATTTTCTGATGGCGACCCCGATGCTGCACGTATCCGAAGCCGTCTGAGCCAATCACGGTGCCGCTGTGCACGATCACTCGCGCGCCGAGCGAGCAGCCTTCCCGGACGACGACGTTGGGATACAAGACGGAATCGTCACCGATCGTGGAATCCGGTCCGATGAAGACTCCGGGATATAACGTGACTCGCGCCCCGATTGTGACGCGGTCGCCAAGGGTCACAAAGGGCCAGATCGAGGGATTGGGACCAATTCGGACATCAGCCCCTTGGGTTATGTCCTCGGCAATGCCGCGAGGAGCGGCAGGGTGGACAAAGAATCTCTGCGCGACTTGGGCGAAGGCCAGGAGGGGATTGCCTACCACGATTTGAGGGATCGCGAGTTCCGGCAGATGGCGATGAACAAGCAGGGCTCCCGCGCGGAGCTCTTCCGGGGATTTGAGCGCTTTGTCATTGGCGACAAACGACAAGGCCCTGGGATTGGCTTCCCCCAGTCCGGCCAGTTCCGACACCTTCGTTTGGTCGTTGCCATGAACGGTGCCCCCGACGAGCCGATGAATTTCAGCCAGCGTAATTGGACTCGGGACCTGCGGCGTGGCCATCGATCCGTTACCTTTTCTTCTTCTTGGAGATGGGCGCAGACTTCTTGGGGGGACGAGACGGTGCGGGCTTGGCCGGAGCGAGTCGTTGCTGCACGTAGGCCGCGACCGACCCCACGGTGCTCAGCCCCGGGAGGTCTTGATCGGGGATTTGAATATTGAACGTTTCTTCGATTTTATAGAGCAATTCGATGACAGCCATCGAGTCGAGTCCGAGGTCGTCTCGTAGATGATGGGTGTCCTTGATTGAGGCCGCATCGCGTTTCAGATAGTCGGCAAGGGCCTGAATGATCTTGGAGACAATCGTGCGGTCCGTCATTGTGGATGGTCCTTCGTGGAAATGAATGTCGTTGGAATGTCGCTCACGCCAGAAACTTCTTAAGCACGACCGCCGCATTGTTGCTTCCAAATCCAAAAGCGTTCAAGAGGGCGGCGCGAATCTTTCGTTCCTGGACGGAGCGACTGATACCGTCCAGGCGGCAGGCCGGGTCAGGATCGTCGTAGTTGGCTGTAGGATGGATCTGCCCGGTGTGAATCGCGAGAGACGAGGCCACAGCGCCGATGGCTCCCGCCGCGCCTAAGGTATGGCCCACGAGTGACTTGGTCGCATTGACGGCAATCTTATCCGCGCGGGTCTTGAAAAGGTGTCTGATCGCTTTCGCCTCCACGGCATCGCCGATCGTGGTGGAGGTGGCATGGGCATTGATGTAGTCCACCTGTGCCGGAGAGACGTCCGCCGCCTTCAGGGCAAGTTTCATAGTGATGGCGACTTCCTCGCCGTCCTCCCTGGGAATCACCATATGATAGGCTTCACTCGTCGCTGCGTATCCGGCGATCTCGGCATAAATTCTGGCTTTTCGCTTCTTCGCGTGTGCCAACGATTCCACAATCAAGGCGCCGGCACCTTCACCCATAACAAATCCGTCACGGCCCCGGTCGAAGGGACGGGAGGCCCGCTCCGGGGTATCGTTGAACTTACTGGAGAGCGCTCTCAAAGAGCAGAATCCCGCAAAGACCAGCGGAGTTATGCTGGCGTCTGCGCCAACCGTGATCACCACATCAGCCTGACCGCTTCGAATACTCTGAAGCGCCTGACCCAGTGCATGGGCGCTGGAAGAGCAGGCGGTCGAAATCGTGAGATTCGGCCCTTTTGCTCCATACGCCATAGCCACAATGCCGGAGGCGGAATTGAGGGTGATGACAGGAATAAAGTTGGGATGAACCCGGTGCGGTTTCAAGGTTTGATAGAGTTGTGTGATCTCCCGCTCTCCCATCACCATCCCGCCCATGCCGGCTCCGACGATCACTCCGACACGATGGGCGTCTTCCTTCGCCATGTGAAGATCAGCATCGGCGAGGGCTTCCTTGCTTGCAACCAGGGCAAATTGAGCGTAACGGTCGACGCGGTCTCCCTGGCCGGCCGGCAGATATTGTTCCGGTGAAAAATTGTGAATCTGCCCGGCGACTTTCGAGCGGTAGCCGTCCACGGGAAAGGGATCAAACGACCGGATGGCTGTGACGCCCGAGCGACCGGCCAGGGCGGCTTTCCAGAATTCGCTGACGCCGATCCCGATGGGAGACACCACCCCGAGACCGGTAATGACCACTCGTGAGGACACGGCACACTCTCCTTCATGCAAGCAGGGAACGTACTGTACTTACCGGAAGGCCTGAAATCAGTCAACTACGGATCAGGTCGTTTCAATAGCGAACTTTGAGCAGGAGATAGAGCCCGAAGCTGAGAAACAGCAGATTAGCCATCCAGCCGGCCAGCATGGGAGCCAGCACACCTCCGCGACCAAGCGCTATGGCGATGGAGTGGGTCGTCCAGTAACAGAATCCGACGACGAATGCCTGTCCGATGCCGATGGCCATGCTCCCTCCGCGGACACCGCTTCGTTGCAGGCTCAGCGCGATCCCGACCAGCACCATGATGATGGTGACCATGGGAAAGGCGAGACGACCGTAGTAATCCGTGAGCAGTCGGGTGAACGCAAATCCTTCATGCCGGAATCGCCCCACATAGTTGCGGATTTCCCGAAACGTCATGGTTTCGGTGTCGCCTGTGAGCGACGTGGAGAAGTCCTCCGGGATCAGGGGAATGTCCACCCGTTGTTCGGTGAAGAGAAGCAGGTCCACGGTATTGTCCGGTTGAAATCGACGTTGATTCCCGTTTAACAGTGTCCAGCCTTCGGGGGTATAGCGGGCTTCGGCGGCTTCGGTCATTCGATCGAGTCGGAACAAGTGATTGAAATGAAAGAGGCGTATGCCCCGGAGCGTCTCTCCCCCGATGTCAATCTCGTGGACCTGCATGAGCACGTCGGCGCTGATGCGGGCCCAGGGCTGGGCGGCTTTGACGGTCAGGGGAGCCGGCTTCTTCTCGATCTGGATCAGGCGGATCTCCTCCGCCTTTTCCGAAGCCAATGGAATGATGGTTGAGCTGAAGGCGAGGAGGACCAAGGCGACACCGGTGGCGAAGAAGAGAAACGGCGAAGTGATCCACAGGAGGCTGATCCCGCAACTGCGCATGGCGGTGATCTCATTGCTCCGGGACAGCAAACCGAGAGTCAGCAACGTCGCCATCAGGATGGCCAGGGGAGCGATTTGAAATGAAATGTTGGGAAGTTTCAGCGCGAAGTACGCGAGGATGGAAACAAAGCTGGCATCGTAACGGAGAAACCGGCGCACTTTTTCGAAGAAGTCGATGACCAGATAGATGGTCATCAGGCCGGCGAAACACATCATGAATATCTTGGCGTATTCGCGCAGGATGTAGCGAAAGAGAATCGTCATCGCGGTTACTGGCGGCTCATTTTGAGAAACGAAAAGACGGTGATGAGGGTAAAGATGCCGTTCGGCAGCCACGCGCCTGCGAAAGGCGGCAGAACGAGCGTCGTCACCAGAAAATCACAGGCGACATTCAAGACGTAGTACGCCACAACGACCAGCACGCCGACGGCAAATCCTCCGATGCGCCCGGACCGTTTCGACACGATACCGACCGGGACGCCGAGGAGGCAAAAGACCAGCGAGGCGGTCGGGAAAGCCAGGTTCTTGTAGTATTCCGTCAGCCGCCGGAGGGCCAGCGGATCCTTGCCGTCCGACTGCGCGAGTTGCGCCATGATCTGCTCGTAAGACGGGCGTTCTTCGGTGGCGGCATAGCCGCTTTGATTCAGGTTCAACTTGAGGTCGTAGCTGGTAAAGGAAATTTGCTGATACTGGTCGATCTGATCCGGCCGGCTGTGAATGACCCCGTTCACCAGGCGCATGGCGACCTGGTCGTTCTCCGCATCCATGAGCACTTGATACCGTTCCGCCACGATGACTCGCGGCTCATCGGCGGTGCGTTCGTCAGAAACGAAAATGCCTCCCGCGGGCCGGTCATCCCCGTTGTCCGGCACATAGATCACCATGCGCGGTATCGGCTCGTTAAATGTTCCTCGCTCCAGCGCCAGGACCAGCTGATCTTTCAGGAGATTGAGCGCAACTTTCTTGAGATTCAGGGAACTCCACGGCTGTCCCCACTGGGAAAGTACCAGCGTGAGCGTGAATACCGATATGGCAAAGAGCAGCACCGGTGGTGACAGCCGGTAAAGACTCAGCCCCGCAGCACGCATGGCCACGAGTTCCTTGTCGAACGACAATCGGCCGAAGGCAGTGATCGAAGCGATAATGCCCGCAATCGGAAGGGTCAGGACCAGAAACGACGGCAGGAGAATAGAAAAGACCTTGAGAACCGACCAGAGCCCCACTCCCTTGGACACGAGGAGTTCGACGAGCCGCAGAAGTTCCCGCGTCAGCATGATGAAGCAGAGGGCTCCGAGGCTGAGGCCGAACGGAGAGAGCAGTTCGGTAAAAATGTAGCGATCAAGCAGAGTTCGTAGGATCACGGGGCTCTTGGATTGGAGATCTGAATGACACTATAGGGGAGTCCTTCCCCCTTGTAAACCGCGTGAAGGAATCCTGCCCGCCAAAGAATCGCTTGACAGGGCATCACCCCTATGTTACATGCAGCGCGATTTTTATTTTCAAGATGGGTTCCGTGAGCGATGCAACACTCCTGCAGGTGCCCGTCGGTTACGCCCGCCATATTCGTGTCTCATCTTCCATTCATTGTTCCGATATACGGCTTATTGGGCCGGCTACGTAACTGCGCGTGGTCGTTGAGGAAAGGAGGGGTTTCGTGAAGACAAAAGGGACGGTGAAGTGGTTTAACGATCGGAAAGGATTCGGGTTTATCCGGCTTGATAGTGGGGAAGACGTCTTCGTCCACTATTCGGCGCTGCAAGGGGAAGGGTTCAAAACCCTCAAGGAGGGTGAAAACGTCGAGTTTGATATCGTGCAAGGAGCGAAGGGACCTCAAGCGGCCAATGTTTTGAAGTCGGCCGTCGCCGCCTCCTAACTCAGAATCACTTTTCGGCTCTCGTGCTTGCGGGCCTGTCTTCCAGCAATGGAGGGCAGGCCCGATTTGTTTTTCGGTAAGCGGTTGTCTGATTCCGCCATTTTCTAGACAAAAACTATTGATACTGTTAGCGTTTGCGTATTCTTGTTGTGCGAGGTATGTCTTGGCCGCGGACCGCAGCAAAGTGTTTCAGCAAGCTCAGCTTTTCGCATCGCGCGGGCAGTATGATGCCGCCATTGCCGAATGGAAAAAGCTGGCAATGGAAGCTCCGGGCGACGGCAGCATCCACAATTCCATCGGCGATCTCCATCTGAAGCGAAACGTTCCGGCGGACGCCATTACCGCATTCCTACAGGCTGCAGCGGCGTTCCGCGCCGAAGGCGCGACCCTCAAAGCGATCGCGGCCTACAAGAAAGTCCTCAAGATAGATCCGACCCGCTATGAGGTCTACCGCCATCTGGGCGACCTCAATGCAGAGCGCGGGTTGTTGAGCAGTGCCGTTCAGGATTACCTGACGCTCGGGAAGTATTACCTCAAAGAGCGAAAGGGAAAAGAAGCGCTTGAGATCTACAAGAAGATCGTCACCCAGGACCCGTCCAACCTCGATGCCCAGCAACGCGTCGCCGAACTCTGCGTGCAGGAGAATCTTCAGGATGAGGCGACGAAGGTGTATCTCCAGCTCGGCCGTGAGCGGTCGGCGCAGGGGCGGTATGACGAAGCGAAGGATGCGTACCTTGCGGCGCTTAGAATCGATCCCAAGAACAGCGAGGCGGCCCAGTTTGTCGCAAGCGTGCAGAAAAGCGGAACGGGCTCAATCAAGGCGGTGAAGCCGGGCCCGTCGGCCCCGGCGCAAAAGCTGTCCGAGCCGCTCGATCTGTTCGCGGAAGCGACCAGGAGAATCGAAGAGAAACAGTATGCGGGGGCCGAAGCCATTCTGAACCAGATGCTCACGCGGGAGCCGGGCAATCCGCAGGTCTGCCAGTTGCTCGCGCGCCTCCATTTGCAGCGTGGAGATGTCCAAGTGGCGCTGGGCGAGTACCGGTTTCTGGCCGGCGCGGCTTTGCGCGCGCAGGATTATGCGCTGGCCGAAACGTTGATTGGAGAGTTTCTGTCGGCGGAGCCCAATTCCGTGCCGCTGCTGGAATTGTATGGAGAGCTGTACGAAGAAAAGGGCGACGGGACGGCGGCGGCGCGACAATATGCCCGCGCGGTCGAGTTGTTGATGGAGCATCCCGAGCCCGGGATGGAAAGTCTCCATGAAGAACTGTTCGAAAAGGTGAAATCGCTTTCAACGGATGCCGCCTTTGTCAGCCGTCTCGCAGCCCGGATTGCGGGAGAGCCGCCGGCCGAATCCGGCGCTGTGGCCGACCGCGAGCCGTCGCCGATTCCCGTTGCCGAGAAAGCACCGGTCGAAGTTGCGTCGCCGGTCGTGGTCAACGGGTTTTCAATCAGCGGGGCAGAACCGGACGATCCCAGAACGACTCCACCGAAAAAACGCCCCGAACAGGACCGTCAGTTTTCTCTGGAAGGGGCGGAACCGGACGGACTCAGTCCATTCGAGAAAAAAGCTCCGGTGCAGGCGGGCGGATTCTCGCTGGCAAATGCCGAACCGGACGGAGACGGGATTCGGAGTCGGGTGACGGCACGACCGGAGGCCGTCCCTGATCAGATCGAAGTGCCGGTGGATCTTGTTGTTGAACCGGAGTGCGTCGCCGGCTCCTCCGGGCAAATCCAGGAGGTCGAGGCACCTGCGTCGGATGATCAACGTGAAGCAGTGGAAGAGCCGGTATCGGCAATGCCGGACAGGGCCGCGGGAGCCGCCCCCGACTACGAGGCACATTTCACGCTCGGCGTCGCCTATAAGAACATGGGGCTCTATCCGGAGGCCAAAGAAGAGTTTGAAGTTTCAAAGACCGGGGATGCCTTCTATCTCGATTCCTGCCTCATGACGGCATTGTGTCACAAAGAAGAGCGCCAGCTGGTGCAGGCGATTCGTGGGCTGGAGGCTGTCCTGGCGGACCCCCGCTGCCAGGGCGCGAAAGGCCAGGCCATTCGCTACGAGCTCGGCCTGATGTATGAGGCGGAGGCACAGTGGGACAAAGCCGCCGTCACCTTCCAATCCATCCCCTCGTTTCACGATGTGCCGCAACGGTTGGAGTCGCTGAAGGGGCGTCACCAGCCTACCCAGGCCGAATTCCGTCTCGCCGGTTAGACGCCCCGCGTTACGTCACGCGGTGCGGAGCGGGCTGTCCCCGTAGTACTGCGGCAATGTTCTCTAGACAGATCATGCCCATGTGCACGCGGGTGTCCAGCGTGGCCGATCCAAGGTGCGGGAGCAGGGCGACATTCGGGAGAGCTGTGAGTTCAGCCGGAACCAAAGGCTCCTGCTCGTAGACGTCCAGCCCGGCCCCGGCAATTCTGCCGGTCTGTAAGGCCGACACGAGCGCGGCTTCATCGATCACCGGACCGCGAGAGGTGTTGATGAGGATCGCGGTGCTCTTCATCATGGCCAGTTCGGGCGATCCGATTAGATGGCGGGTGGCCTCCGTCAACGGAACATGCAACGAGACGAAGTCTGAGTTCTTGAGTACGTCATGGAGTGACCGCTGTGTCCACCCGGCTCCTCCGGGCGGTGACGGGCTGGGGCGCCGGCTGGCGTAGAGCACGGACATGCGAAACCCCTGAGCGCGCCGGGCGACGGCTTGTCCGATGCGCCCCATACCGATGATGCCCAGTGTCTTCTCCGTTACATCGGTTCCCAGCAGTTGAGTCGGCGCCCACCCGCGCCATCCCCCCGTGCGCAGCCAGCCGTCTCCCTCCACCACACGACGTGCCACGGTGAGCAGCAGGGCCCACGTCAGGTCGGCGGTTGCATCAGTCAGCACGTCGGGCGTGTTCGTCACGACGATGCCGCGTGCGCGAGCTGCGGCGACATCGATGTTGTTATACCCCACGGCATAGTTGGCGACGATCTTGAGGCGGGGGGCGTCCGACAGCAGGTCCGCATCGATGCGATCCGTGAGCGTGCAGATCACGGCATCGGCCTGCGCAAAACATTGTCGTTGTTCGTCCGGAGTCGGCGGCAGATCGGTGGGATCCGAGACCAGCCGATATAGTTGCCGAATCACCGCCATGACCGGGGCTGGCAGTATCCGTGTGACATAGAGGGCTGGACGGGTCATGAACTCCTCGCTCGTGAGGCGGCATTGTAGGAGATTTCTCCCGCGCCAACAACCGCACCCTTGTTCTTCCCATGATGGCCGTCTAGAATGCGCGACACTGCGACTATGGCTGCGCCTACGCTCATTCTTCCTGAACGAACCCACGCGATTGCGGCAGACCTCAGAGCTCAGCTCGGCCCGGAGAAAGTTAAAGACGATTTTCCCACCAGAACAGCGTATGCGGTGGATGCGAGCATCTATCGCATGGTCCCTCAGGCGGTTGTGCTTGTCGAGTCCGAAGACGACATCGCTACCACGGTCCGCTATGCGGTGACTCGCGGCATTCCGTTGACGCCGCGGGCGGCCGGCACCAATCTCACGGGCTCTGCAATCGGATCCGGCATTATCCTCGATGTCTCCCGGCTCAATCGGGTGCTGGAAGTGAACCGCGAGGAG